>JAILPC010000211.1 GCA_024690465.1 Ruminococcus sp. | reverse complement strand
TGTATAATAAACAAGTAAAGCTCCTTCACTACGAAAGAGCTTTTTGCTTATTACAGTTTTAATCCTTTTGTTGTTCTGAGGAAATCATACAGCTTGTTTTTGATAATTTCGACGCCGCCTTCGGAGTCGCTCTCAATGTTGAGCGGCATAATCGGGTCGTGAACCGACAGCCTTAAAAGGAACCAGCCGTTGCCGTCGTTCTCACCGAAAGATACCCTGACGCCCTCGCGGTTGTCGTCCGCGAGAATCCAGCCCTCGGTCTCTTCGGCGTAGGCGGTCAGGTCGCTTATTATCCTCTCGCCGCAGGCTCTGAAGTCGGGCTCGGTGATTTCAAAGCGGATTTCGGTTTCCTCTTTGGGCTCTTTCAGGCTCGCCGTAATGCTCTCAATGTTCTTGCCCTCTTTGCTGAGCTGAGCCATCTTGATAATAATTTTGGTGCAAAGGTACGCGCCGTCGTCGAGGAAGTAGTTCTCCCTCATAGCTGCGTGCCCCGAGGTCTCAATCGCGAGCGGACAGTTGATGCCCTGCGCGTTGAGCTCCAGACCTTTGTCGATAACGTTCTTGTATCCTCTGCGATAGCGGTAGTGCTTGCCGCCGAGGTCGGTTTCGATAAATTCTTTCAGACCGCTTGAGGTGATTGAGTCGGTGACTATTGTGCCGCCGTCATTGCCCTCGAGGGCAATTGCCGAAGCAAGCGCGACAAGGCGGTTGCGGTTGATTTCGTTTCCACTCTTGTCCACAGCGCCGCCGCGGTCAACGTCGGTATCGAATATTACTCCCAAATCGGCGTTTGATTCTCTGACAGCCTCACAAATCGACTTCATAGCCTCTTTGTTCTCGGGATTGGGAACGTGGTTCGGGAACATTCCGTCGGGGTCAAGATAACGACTGCCCTCGGTGTCCGCGCCGAGGTCGTTCAGCACGTCAGCGTAAAAGCCGCCCACGCCGTTGCCAGCGTCAACAACAATTTTGAAGCCGCTGAGAGGCTTGTCGTAGTTTTCGGCGCTGACGCCTTTCTTTATTATATCCTTTAAATGCTCTTTGTACTGAGTCATATAATCACAGCTCTCGACAGCGCCCTGTGCTTCGGGAGCTTTTTCGCCGTTCTGAGCAAACTCGAGTATTTTCTCGATGTCGGAACCCTCAAGCCCGCCCGAGCGGGTAAAGAACTTTAATCCGTTGCGGTTAAACGGATGGTGGCTCGCTGTTATCATCACAGCGCCGTCCGCGCCGAGGTCGACGGTTGTCATAAACATAGACGGGGTAGAGGCGAGGCCGCAGTCGAGCACGCGCACTCCCGCGGAACAAAGTTCATCAGCGACAATTTTCGCGATACGCGGACCGCTTATACGGCTGTCGCGTCCGATTGTGACGGTCAGAGTGTTTACGGGCTTTCTTACCTTGCCGCCCAGCCACAGCGCGAACCCGCGAGCCATTGAGGCTACGACCTCATCGGTGAGATTTAGCTTTTGTCCCTCAAAGCCGTCTACGGCTACTCCGCGTATATCCGTTCCGCTTTTGAATTGTTTATAAAAGTTGTTTAACATAAAGGTCCTCCTTGATTATTAAACATTAAAGATTAAACATTAAATATAAAGGTCGGGACGGAGAAGTCGGTTATAATCCAAACATTTGCGCCCGATTGA
This sequence comes from Ruminococcus sp., assembly GCA_024690465.1. GTDB lineage: Bacteria > Bacillota > Clostridia > Oscillospirales > Acutalibacteraceae > Ruminococcoides. The sequence continues at coordinate 20,387 of JAILPC010000211.1, read as the reverse complement.
ATAACTTTTGATACAATTCCATTATAAATAGTTTGGGCTTAAAAGTTTTCCGAAATATTTTATTTGGTTCTCGACCATAATGTTAAATATTTAATATTTAATGTAAACAATGTGTTTCTTCCTGATTATACACCATATTTTGCGGTCAAGCAAGATATCAAGTTTGTGAAAACTGTAGAATGATTTTTTGCATCGGACCTAATTAGAGTACAATTTGCCGAAGTCGATTCAAGAATATTGTCAAACGATGTAACCGTTGTAACCGCTCGTTGTGGATACTGCACAAAATGTACATCTGTAAGTTGGTGAAATTCGCTTTTTGTTAGTGATGTTGCACAAAGGAATTTTAGAAAAACTGTTGACTTTAACGAAAAGTTGAGTATAATAAAGTGCGTCAAGTAAAAAGTCCGCTTGACTTACGACTTTATTAAAAAGCAAAGTTCACACAATTTATTTTCATTATTTTCATTAATTTTAAAACAAAGTCGTAAAAGTAATTGCCAAATGGTAAATGGCCACAGTTTAATATAAAAGGAGGAATGATAGTTGTGACGCCTATTATCAATATGCATGACATCAATGTTTCAGAATTCCTGGCTGTGCTCGATACCTGCGAAGGCAACGTTTATCTCGTTACCAGAGACGGAGACAGATTAAATCTCCGCAGCAAACTTTCGCAGCTCGTTGGTCTTACCCAGCTCATTGAGGGCGGAAAGATCGCGGAGGCATCAATCGTTTGCGAAAACAAAACAGACGAGAGTAGGTTGTTCAGACTGAATCTTTTTGACGAGGTCTGCTAAACTTACACCATCACAATGACATCCACGTTTTCACGTTAATTTCAAAACTTCTAAATCCGGGAGCGGCTGCCGATTACGGCAGCCGTTCTCGGTTTTTAGGATAATAATGTTGATTTTTGGGTTGCTATCTGTTATAATACCCGTTGACTCGGAAAATCTTTTAATCTGAGTCGGTCTGTTCGCAAAATCCAGACCATAAAAAAATACTACGGAGGAATTTAATATGGCTAAAAAATCAACGACGTTTATCGTGCAGGGCGCGGCAATCGCGGCTTTGTACGCGGTGCTGACGATTGTACAAAATCTGCTGTTGCCCGGTTCCGCTTCGTGGGCGGTTCAGTTCAGGGTGTCCGAGGCGATGACGGTGCTTGCGTTCTTTACTCCCGCGGCTATTCCCGGGCTTACTCTGGGATGTGTTATCGCAAATATCAGTTCGGTAACGGCAGGTCTCGGCTTCTACGATATGATATTCGGGTCAATCGCTACACTTCTGGCGGCGCTTTCGATGTACGCGCTCAAAAAAGTCTGCGTCAAGGGTATTCCGTTTGTCGGAGTGCTTATGCCCGCTGTATTCAACGGAATTATAATCGGCTTTGAGATTGAGTTTTTCTTCATCCAGAGTATGAAAGGATTTAATTTCGTCGAGTTTTTAATCACAGGCGGCTGCGTAGCTTTAGGAGAAGTTGTGGTTCTCCTGGTGCTCGGAATTCCGCTGACGCTCATAATTAAACGACAGTATCTCGATAAAGATTTGGTAAAATAATTAAAAAGCTATCGCATAAGCGGTAGCTTTTTTGCAAGATTTTTAGGTTTTCAAACGTTTTATAGGTGAAAGGAGGTCAGAATATGGCAAAAAACATCGATGTTAATTTAATCAACCATATTGTTAATACATATTCCGATACCATTCTCCGAATAGCCTATCAGTACACTCAGAGCATTTATGACTCACAGGACATAGCTCAGGACGTTTTTCTCGCGATTATGAAAAAGGATATTTCCGCTCTGAGCGAGGAAAAGCTCAAGGCGTACATTATCCGCGCGACGATAAACAAGTGCAACGACTTTCACCGCAAAAAGTCGCGTCGCAAGGTCATATCTCTGGAGGATGCAGAGCCCGTTTTTACTCCCGAGGAGCAGAATGTGCTTGACGAGGTTAATTCGCTTCCCGAAAAGTATCGGAACGTAATCTATCTTCACTATTACGAGGGCTATCGGGTCAACGAGATTGCCGAAATTCTCGGAGCGAAGCCCTCGACTATCAGCTCTCAGCTTAGCAGAGCCAGAGCAAAGCTCAAAGATTATCTAACGGAGGAAAGCTATGAAAACTTATAAAAACGCTATGAACAAAATCAATGCGAGCGAAAGCTTTAAGGCTGAAACAGCCGAAATGCTTGTCAGTCACCAGGCAAATAAGAAAAAAATACGTTTTATCCCGATTGCGGCAGTTGCCGCGAGCTTGGCGTTAGTTGTTGCTCTCGGCGCAATCTTCTTCCCGACGTCCGAGAATAATAACTCATTTATCATAACCGCCAACGCCGCCGAGCTAAACTCGAACAGCTTCACCACAATCGGCGAGCTGCCCGCAAGCAATTGGCGCGCGGATGTTGATGAAAACGAGATATATGTTATCGCGGATTTCGCGCTTGAGGTTAAGGGCGAGAATATAAAAAACGTGACCTACACAATTGATAACGGCGCGTTTGCCGTCCCCGACGCGAATGACAAGCTCACAGCTTCAAAAAAAGCGAGCAAAAAGGTCTGCGTTCCAAAAAGGGAGAATAAATCCTTTTACAGCGAGATAACTGCGAAATACAACAATCAGATTGATACAACTAATGATAATGTTGAGATTGTTTTCAATCCCGCTAAGATTGATAAGGATATAATCTTGGTCGCCGAGCGGTATGGCAAGTTTGCTGATGTATGGGTTTATGATACCGAGGCGGAAAAAATAAATAATTATCAGAAAACAACGGAAGAATTCTTTAGCGGAGCGGTTAAGGATTGCCGGATTAAGGTTCAGGCGGAGTATAGTGACGGAACGATTGAAACACAAAGGCTTACCTATAACGCCGATGTTAAGCTCTATACCGAACCGCTCACCTTCCATACAAAAAACGGCGACGAGACAAGAAACGTTTATATCGCCAAAGTAAATTTAAAAGCCAAGCTTGTGTAAAACTGCTTACAACAAAAGCCGCTGCAAACGCAGCGGCTTCTTCTTTAGTCTGTAAATTCAAACTCGTCTGCGTGAGCTTCCTTAAAGATTTCGTAGATTTTCTCCACGAGCTCCTCGTCGTCGATGCCGATGTAGTTCTCGGTCTCGTCGTCGATGCTTTCAATCTTCAGGATAACAACTCCGTCGGCGTCTTCGTCGTTTTCGATGAGGACAACGTACTCCTCGCCGTCGTAGCCGATTGTGTCGAGATACTCAAACTCGGTTGCGTTGCCGTCCTCGTCCTCAAGCTCTACGAGTATTGCTTCTTCCTCTTCGGGAATGTTATTTTTCATTTCGTCTGTCATATCAATTACTCCTTTTAGTGTGTTGATGAAATTCTACACTATTTTATAAATAATTGCAAGCCCTACGGAGTGACAATTTTGTCCAGTATGCCTGTCAGGTGGGCTATGGTTACACCGTAGTTTGTCATCGGGACTTTCTGCGCTTTAGCCTTGTCAATTCTCGTCATAATGTACTGGCGGTTGAACATACAGCCGCCGCACTGGATAATCAGGTCATAGCCGCTCAAATCTTCGGGGAAATCCGTGCCCGATACCATATCTATCCTCAGGCTTTCGCCGACGCGTTTTCTCAGCAAACGCGGAATTTTAATGCGTCCGATGTCTTCGCTCAGCGGCGCGTGCGTACAGCACTCGGCTATGAGGATATGGCTGTTTTCAGTCAGGCTGTCGAGCGCCTTTGCGCCCTCGATGTAGTAGGTCAAATCGCCCTTATACGCGGCGAAAAGCACCGAAAAGCTCGTGAGCATACTGCTTTCGGGCTTGTTCTCATATACATAAGAGAACACCTGAGAGTCCGTGATAATCAGCTTGGGCTCACGGCTGAGAGTGCTCAGTGTATGAATCATCTTATCGGTGGTACAGCTCATAACGGAGCACTTTTTGTCGAGCAGTTCGCGGATTGTCTGAACCTGCGGGAGAATCAGCCTGCCCTTCGGCGCCTGAATATCCTGCGGCATAACGAGCATTATGAGGTCGCCTTCTTCACACAAAGAGCCCGTGATAGTCGGCGCATTATAGTCAGAGGGAATAAGGCGGATAATCTGCTCCTTAAGCTCGTCGATTCCGCTTCTGTCAACGGCGCTGACCTGCAGAGGTTTTTCGCCGATTCTGTTGCGAACCTTGAAAACATAGGCGCTGCCGTTGACGAGCAAATCAGCTTTGCTGACAACAGGAATTACGGGAATATTTTTGCTCTTGAAAAGCTCGTACCATTCACATTCCTTTGTGATGTCGTCGCCCGAGAAAAGCACAATCGCTATGTCGGTTTTGTCGGCGGTTTTTTCGGTCTTTTTTATGCGCATTTCGCCGAGCTCGCCGATGTCATCAAAGCCCGCTGTGTCAATAAGCACACACGCTCCTATGCCGTGGATCTCCATAGCCTTGTTGACGGGGTCGGTGGTTGTGCCCGCAACCTCGGAAACTATGCTCACTTCCTGCCCCGTAAAGGCGTTGATGAGAGAGCTTTTGCCCGAGTTGCGCTTGCCGTAAAAGCCGATGTGCAGCCTGTTGGCTAACGGTGTATCGTTTAAAGTAGTTGACATATTATCACCTTTTGTTCGGGGAAATGATATTTCTCCTTTCTCCTTTCTCATTTAAAACCTGAAGTCCCTCTTATTATTCTCAATATCTTTAAGGTGCTCCATACAAATCCTGCGGACTTTTTCGTTCGGGATATTGAGGAGCTCTTTTTCTATCATCTCTTCGCCGATAGCCCTTGTGTCGGGCGAAGCGTAGTCCATAAGGTATTCCTTCAAGGTCATCAGGGCGTTGGGATGACAGCAGTTCTGAATCATGCGGTTTTTGCACAGAGCCATAAAGCGGTCGCCCGTGCGTCCCTCGCGGTAGCAGGCTGTGCAGAACGAGGGTATGTAGCCGCTTCGCATAAGCCAGTTGACTACCTCGTCGAGCGTGCGGTTGTCGCATACGTCGAACTGCTCGCTGTTCTCGGGCTCGGAATCCTCGGCATAACCGCCGACGGATGTCTTTGAAGCGCCGCTTATCTGTGAAACGCCGAGGCGGATAACTTTCGCGCGAACCTCGGGGCTCTCGCGTGTGGAGATAATCATACCCGTATAAGGCACGCAGATTCTGATAAGCGCGCAGATTTTGGCGAAAGTATCGTCGGAAATGCCGTTGTCGAATACGCTCGGGTCGATGTCGTCAGCCTTTCTGATACGCGGAACGCTGATTGTGTGAGGGCCTACGCCGTGAACAGCCTCGAGGTGCTCGGCGTGCATTAGAAGTCCCGCGAACTCATAGCGGTACAGCTCAAGCCCGAACAGTACTCCTAAGCCGACGTCGTCGATGCCTCCCTCCATAGCTCTGTCCATAGCCTCGGTGTGGTAGGCGTAGTTGTGCTTGGGACCTGTCGGGTGGAGCTTTTCGTAGCTCTCCTTGTGATAAGTCTCCTGGAACAGAATGTAGGTGCCGATGCCCGCCTCTTTGAGCTTGCGGTAGTTCTCGACGGTTGTGGCGGCTATGTTGACGTTTACGCGGCGGATTGCTCCGTTTTTATGCTTGATTGAATAGATGGTCTTTATGCTTTCGAGCACGTACTCAATCGGATTGTTGACAGGATCCTCGCCTGTTTCGATAGCGAGGCGCTTGTGTCCCATATCCTGGAGCGCGATGACCTCTTTCTTGATTTCCTCCTGAGTGAGCTTCTTGCGGCAGATGTGCTTGTTCTTGAGGTGATAGGGGCAGTAAACACAGCCGTTCACGCAGTAGTTAGAGAGATAGAGCGGCGCGAACATTACTATGCGGTTGCCGTAAAAGTCCTTTTTAATCTGCTCGGCGAGGTTAAACATACGCTGTACGCGCTCCTCGTCCTCGCAAGCGAGCAGGACGCTCGCCTCTCTGTGGGTTAAGCCCTTGAGATTTTCCGCCTTGTCGAGCAGGCTGTCGATGAGCTCTAGATTGTCCTTGTTCTCGTCGGCGTATTTAAGTGTGTCCAGAATTTCTCGGTGGTCTATAAATTCTTCCGCTTTAAGCGATTTAGGGTTGTACATATCTTTACTCCATTCTTAAATGTTCTTACTGTCGCCTCGGTCGGTGACTATCCTGCACCCGACAGAGTGTACGCGCTCTTCAAGACAGCGCCTGCACTGAGCGCTTTCGTCGCCCGTGCAGATTTTGTTGTCGTAAATCTGATATTTCTTCCTGACGGATACAGGGGAGAGGTTCGGCATAACGACGTTAGCGCCCGCGAGAATACCCTTCTCGCGCCCTCTCGGGTCGATTGTCGCGAGAGCCGTCGTCGCGGGTAGCAGAACCTTCGGCAGCATAAGCCTGATGATTGACAGCAGTCTGAGCGTCATTTCGAGCGTGCCGCTCGGAAAATCCCTGTACTCGGTGTCCCTGTGGCTGATGAACGGTCCTATGCCTACCATATGCGGGTTGAACTCTTTGATAAACAGCAAGTCCTCCGCGATACATTCGTCGGTCTGGTACGGCGAGCCTACCATAAAGCCGCAGCCCGTCTGATAGCCGATTTCTTTTAGGTCGTTGAGACACCGCCTGCGGTTTTCGAAGCTCTGAGCCTTCGGGTGGAGCTTTTCGTAGTGTGCCTTGTCCGCGGTTTCGTGCCTCAAAAGGTATCTGTCCGCGCCGCAGTCGTAGTAGCGCTTGTAGCTCTCATAGCTTTTTTCGCCGATTGACAGCGTTAGGGCGCAGTCGGGATATTTTTTCTTAATCGCCGTGATTATTTCGCATATCCTGTCGTCATTAAAGTAGGCGTCCTCGCCGCTCTGGAGTACAAAGGTGCGGAAGCCTAAAGCGTAGCCTTCGCCGCAGCACTCCATAATCTCGTCAAAGCTCAACCTGTAGCGCTCGCAGTTGAGATTGCTTTTGCGTATACCGCAGTATCTGCAGTCCTGTTTGCAGTAGTTTGAGAACTCAATCAATCCTCTGACGTAGATGTCGTGACCGTAGTTCTCGATTCTGACCTTTTCGGCGAGCGAGCGCAGCCTCTCGGCGGCGGAATCATCGCAGTTAATCAGCTCTATAAGTTCCTGCTTTGAGAGCGTCTGCTCTCTGTACAGCTTTTGGACTAAATCAGTCATCGTTAAATACAAATTTTGAGTAAGCGGTCTTTGCGCATACGCCGTCAAGCTTACCGAGCTTGCCCGAGAATGTCGAGATAACGTCCTGCGGGCTGTCGATTACCAGGCTGATGATAGAAATCCCGCGCTTTTTGTAGGGAATACCCATACGTCCCACAACGTAGTCGCTGTAGTCGGAGATAAGCTTGTTGACCTCCTCGATTGAGTTTGAGCTTTCGAGAATAATGCTTATAACGGCAACTCTTGTTTCCATAAAATCACCTCGATTGATAAAAAAATAGCTGTACCGAAAGGCACAGCTACAACTAAGTTTTGTATAGAGCCTTTCACCTCAATACCGATTTCGGTGTCAGTAGTGTTATTGTACCACACAAAAGGGCGAATATCAATGAAAAATTATTGAAATTTTTTCGTCCAAATAGATAAATATTAAGCCGTTAATTTATGCATACAGACGAATTTTTCGGTTTTGTTTGCAAAGACTAGATAAACAGAGTAAAATAATGGAAGAATGAGGTGAGCTGATGAACAAAAAAATTGCGGATATACTTTTTGTTTCGGGAATCGTAATGATAATTATCGGAATTCTGACAGGAGTCATTCTGGGCTTTGTAACGGGAGACGGATTCAATCTTGTTCCCTCAATAACAGTATGGATTTTCAGCATGATAATAGGCGCGGGGTTAGTGTCTGTTTCGGGCAGTGTGAATAAAATAAGCATAAAAAAACAGGACGATGAAGAAGAAATACAGATGATTATTGAGCGAATCAAGACCGAGGATTAGTGATATTGCCCTATAAACGGCATAAAAAGTGACTTTTGCGTAGTAATAAAGTAAAAATTTTGATATTTTTATTGACGGCTGAATATTATTAATATATAATTAAATCACCAAATTTTAAGGAGGGTAAATCATGAATGCTAAAGTTTGTTCAATCGTAGCGTTAGTTTGCGGTGTTATCGGCGTAGTATTTGCTTGGTGGGGCTATATAGCTTACTTTGCTTTTGTATGTGCTGTTGTTGGTATCGTCTTCGGCGCTATGGGTATGAAGAAGGCTAAAGAGGAGAACGCTCCCAAGGGCTTAGCGGTTGCAGGTCTTATCTGCGGTATCGTTGGTACTGTTCTTGGTTTCATCGGTGTTCTTTGCGTATCTTGCGCACTTTGCATCGGCGCTACAGCTGTTAACAACAGCGCTGACCTCAGCAGTTCTCTCAATCAGCTCAGCAGTCTTCTTAGCTAATTGATTTAAGAAATAGAACGGGCATAAGTTTTCTTATGCCTGTTTTGTTTTGCTTGGATGTAAGGATGTATATTTATGTTTCCACAGTTTGAATTATTCGGAAAAACCATATCAATGTATATGGTATGCGCGCTCGTCGGCGTTTTGTTTGTTCTGTTATTGACATATAAACTCGCAAAAAAACGCGGGCTTGATGAGATAAATATGCTGTTTATGATGCTGCTGTCGTTTGTCGGAGTAATTGTATTCAGCCATATTCTGTACGCGGTTACCGTTTTTGACAAGATTGTGCTGTTTTTCTCAAATCTTGACAAGGTAACGAGCTTCGACGATTTCATTTACGGAATGAGTGTAATATTCGGCGGCTCGGTGTTCTACGGCGGACTTATCGGCGCGATATTTGTTTTCTATATTTATACAAAATCCAAAAAGCTCAGCTTCGGCGATTACAGCGATATAGGCGCTCTGGCAATTCCGCTTTTCCACTTTTTCGGCAGAATCGGATGTTTCCTTTCGGGTTGCTGCTACGGCGTAGAGTGGGAGCACGGAATTACCTATGAGCATTCACTGGTCGAAAGCGCGAACGGTGTTCCGCGGTTTCCCGTACAGCTTTGTGAGGCGGTGCTCAATCTTCTGTTGTTCTTACTGCTCTTTTATCTTTACAAAAAGGGTAAGGCTAACCATAAAATCCTCGCGCTGTATCTGCTGATTTATCCCGTATATCGTTTTATCCTTGAATTCTTCAGAGGAGACTCGTACAGAGGATTTTTGTTCGGATTATCCACAAGTCAGTTAATATCGATTATACTGTTCGCTGTAAGCGCGGGATATCTTGTTTTCAGTCACTTTAAAGAAAAGAAGGCTTCGTCCGCCTGAATTTGACATCCGAACACAAAAGCATTATAATATGCTTTGGTGTATAAATACATAAATTAATCTAAAATTTTAAAGGAGATTTTCAAAATGGCTTTTTGTAAAAACTGCGGTCAGGAATTGAAAGAAGGCGTTCAGTTCTGCGCTAATTGCGGCACACCCGTTGACGCTCAGCCCCAGCAGGCAGAGCAGGCACAGGCAGAGCAGGTACAGACAGAGCAGGTACAGACAGAGCAGGTTCAGGCAGAGCCGGTGACTGCTGTTCCCGTTGATGACGTTGCGGCTAACAGAGGTATCGCGTGGCTTGCTTATTTCGGTCTTTTATTTCTGGTTCCGATGTTCGCGAGAAAGAACTCCAAGTATTGTGAGTTCCACGTAAGACAGGGCGTTGTAGTTTGCGCGGCTTGCATTGCTTACGCTGTTACCGTCAACATTCTGCTTCTTATCATCGGCGCTATTTTCCCCGGCGGCTCATTCCTCGGCTATACATATCACAGCGGGGTATATAACTTCTTTAATGTGATTTTCTCGCTTGGATATATTTTCTTCACGGTATTCGAGATTATCGGTATTGTTAACGCTGCTACCGGCAAACAGACCAAGCTTCCCATCTTCGGTTCAATCAATATTCTTGACCCGCTTATGGATAAGATTTATAACAAATAGTATTGTTTATTTCAGGGAGGGCCGAGGCTCTCCCTGTGTTTTTTGAGGTATAACATATGGATAAGATAAAAGAGCTTCAGAATATTATCGACAACAGCAACAAAATAGTTTTCTTCGGCGGCGCGGGAGTGAGCACAGAGAGCGGAATTCCTGACTTTCGTTCGGTTGACGGACTCTATAATCAGAAATACGATTATCCGCCTGAGGAAATCCTCAGCCATACGTTTTTTGTGCGCAGGACGGAGGAGTTTTACCGCTTTTATAAGGACAAAATGCTCGAGCTTGATATTCAGCCTAACGCGGCTCACAAAAAGCTCGCCGAGCTTGAAAGAGCGGGAAAGCTCATGGCGGTTGTCACCCAGAATATCGACGAGCTTCATCAGAAGGCGGGCAGCAAGAAGGTCTATGAGCTCCACGGTTCGGTTCACAGAAATTACTGCACAAACTGCGGCAAGTTTTTTGACGCCGCCTACATCAAAAATTCCGCGGCTGTTCCTGTGTGCGACGCGTGCGGGGGATTGATAAAGCCCGACGTAGTGCTCTACGAGGAAGGACTCGACGACACGACAATCCGCGGAGCGGTCAGCGCAATAGCTAACGCCGAGGTTCTGATTGTGGCAGGAACAAGTCTGACAGTTTATCCCGCGGCGGGACTTATTCAGTATTTCCGCGGCGACAAGCTCGTGCTGATTAACCGCGACCCCACGCCCGTAGACGGTAAGGCGGACCTTGTGTTCCATGATAAAGTAGGACAGGTTCTCGGACAGATTAGTGTTAAGTAGTTGAAAGATATGTATAAACTTATAGCTGTCGATATTGACGACACTTTATTGAATACCAAAAAGCAAATAACGCCCAAAACAAAGGCGGCGCTGATGAACGCTCAGCAAAACGGGGTAAAACTGGCGGTCTGCTCGGGCAGACTGCCTTACGGAGTGCGCCCTTATGCCGAGGAGCTCGAGGTTTTCAGGTACGGCGGCTACTACTTCGGGTTCAACGGCGGAGCTATCCTCAATTCAAAGGGTGAGCGGATAAGCTCGACTTATCTCGACAGCAAATATATTGCGCCTGTTTATGATTTACTCCGTCCGCTTGACGTCACCACTATGGTGCACAAGGGCGATGTTATCTACGCCGACAAAAAGGTGAATGCGTACACTGACGTGGAGTCAAAAGTAATCGGACTGCCGCTGAATCTTGTTGACGATATAGCGGATTTTGTGGACTGGGATTTGCACAAGTTTCTTATTGCGGGCGACCCCGAGGTGCTCAGACAGACAGAAAAAACGCTTCTTGACGCGTTCGGCTCGGAGCTCGATATTTACCTTTCCGCTCCGTGGTTTCTAGAGGTTATGCCTAAGGGCATAAGCAAGGGGATAGGCGTTGAAAAAATCTGTGACGATATGGGAATCAGCCCGAGTGAGGTCATAGCCTTCGGCGACAGCTTCAACGATATTCCGATGATAAAAACCGTCGGAATGGGCGTGGCTATGGGCAACGCCGAGGAGGCGCTCAAAGCCGAGGCGGACATGATAACTGACGACTGTGACCACGACGGAATCGCAAAGGCGCTTATAAAGCTGACAGGGTAAAATACATTGGCGGGATTGACTTTAAGGTCAGTCCCTTTTTGTTTTCGTTTTTTTGTATCAATTTTGTACAAAAAATCCGATTTAAAGCATTTGTGATTGTATTTTTATATTTCTTGTAAAGAATTTTAATTTGACAAAAATGAAATATAATAAATATAATTGGAATTTTGCGATTTAGGAGGTTTGAAAATGAAGAGAATTCACAAGATTGTTGCCTTTATTCTCGCGCTTGCAGTTTTAATCAGCGCCGCGATGATTTCAACGGCTGCCGCTGATTCAAACAAGGCTCAGACAGGAGCAAGCGGAATAACAATCCACTACTACAGCGAAAGCGGCGCTCCGAATATATATTATTGGAATTCGCTTCCCGACAACATTGAGACCGACTATCCCGGTCCCTCGATGATATCAGAGGGCAATAACTGGTACAAATACACATTCTCTAACAAGACTAAGATAAACATTCTCTTTGTCAAGAACGGCGTTCAGTCCGACGAGCTCACTCGTGAGACGGGCGAATGGTGGTACAAGAATAACCGCTGGTACTCCAAGGACCCGAACCAGACAAGCTCCTACGAGCGTACAGATATGCGAGAGGACAGTATTTACTTCGTAATCCCCACCCGTTTTTATGACGGCGACAATAGTAACAACGTTCATTGCTGGGACGACGGAAAAGCCAACAATCCCGATTCTGACCCCGCGTGGAGAGGTGACTTCAAGGGACTTATCGAGAAGCTTGACTACATTAAAGCTCTCGGATTTTCGGCAATCTGGGTTACTCCCGTTGTTGAGAACGCTTCGGGCTACGATTATCACGGCTACCATGCTCTTAACTTCTCGAAGATTGACCCGCGTTACGAAAGCAACGGCGCTACGTTCCAGGATTTGATTGACGCTTGTCACGAAAAAGGTATTAAGCTTATTCAGGACGTTGTGTGGAACCACACAGGCAACTGGGGCGAAAACTACCTTTGTCCTATGTTTACGAAGGACTACTCCAAGGATCTTTCGACTGCAGATTGTATGAAAATGATTCCGGGCAGCGAGATAGCGACAGGATATCCCAATTACGCAAGCCTTGACGGCAGTGCTCAGTTCCAGGCTCGTCTTGACGTTATACAGGGAATCCACAGCTCAGGTAAGTACAATACGAAGGCTTATTATCATGACGCTGAGAACGCGGGCTGGGGACAGGCAACCGAACAGACAGGCTCAATCGAGGGCGACTGCCGTGACCTCAACACCGAGAACCAGCCTGTAGCGGATTATATATATCAGGCGTATTCACAGTATGTTGATATGGGCGTTGACGCGTTCCGTCTTGATACAGAAAAACACATAAACCGCTGGACGCTCAACAGTGCTTATTTCCCCAGGTTTATCAACAGCAATAACAAAAACTTCTTCATTTTCGGCGAGGTATGTGCCCGCTGGAGCGAGTATATAAACGAAGGAGGACTTTCCGACTCACCGTTCTTCTACACATGGAAAGAGACCAACAGCAAGTGGATGAACAACTGGAGCACAACTCCGTTCTACGATTCCTCGCACAACGGCGGAAACATCAAGCTTTCTATGGATCATTACAGCGAGTATAATACACGCACTCCTGCCGAGACAAGCACAAATGCTTTCCTCAACGGAGTATCGTATCACACTCCCGATTACAGCAAGTGGAACGGAACAGGCGTTATCGACTTTACAATGCACTGGAACTTTGAAAACGCAAACAAGGCTTTCGACTCCGCCAAAGGTGAGGACCACGCTTTCAATGATTCTACATGGAATGTTACATATGTTGATTCTCATGACTATGCTCCCGACTTCTGCCAGAAGGTTCGTTACACGGGCGGTGAGCAGGCATGGGCAGAGAATATGGATTTGATGTTTACGTTCCGCGGAATTCCGTGCGTATACTATGGCTCCGAGATTCAGTTCCAGGCAGGTCAGACTATCGACGAAGGTCCCAACAAACCGCTGGCTGATACAGGACGCGCTTATTACGGCGATAACATCGAGGGTTCGGTCACAGCAACCGGCTTTGGCACATATACAAGCGCGAGCGGAGCGGTTCAGACAACTCTGAACAAACCTCTCTGTCAGCACTTAAGCCAGCTCAATCAGATAAGAAGAGCTGTTCCCGCTCTGCAGAAAGGTCAGTATACAACAAGCAACGTAAATAACGGCAACATTGCCTATACCCGCAGATATACCGCGAACGGCGTGGATTCTCTCGCTTGTGTAGCCATCAGCGGCGGCGCGACATTCTCGGGTCTTCCCAATGGCAAATATATTGATGCCGTAACAGGCGCGCAGAAAACCGTTTCCAACGGTACGCTCACATCTGACAGCGTAGGCAAAGGCAATATGAGAGTCTGGGTATGCTGCGCTTCGGGCTTCAAAGGTATCTCGGGTAAAATCGGTACAAACGGCACTTATTTAAAATAAGTTGCAATTCATAAAAATGTGTGATATAATATTCTTCTAAGGACTTATTAAGCGCATTTTCCGATACCGATACCACTTAATAACTAAGTAAATAGGTTTTATAAAGGGATGGTGCGAACCATCCCTTTGTGTTATTATATTGAATTTTATGAAAGGAGTTGATGTAATGCCAAAGGATTTAGCCTTTTATGACACTAATAAACGTATTGTAAAACTAGCCGGTAAGCTTTATAAAAACTCTGTAATTGACAAGGACCTCTACGCCTTATACGACGTAAAGCGCGGACTGCGTGATATCGACGGCAAAGGCGTACGCACGGGACTTACCGATATTTCTGAAATTTTGCAGAACAAGATAGTCGACGGAAAGACAGTTCCCGCCGAAGGCGTTCTGTTTTATCGCGGATATAATATTGAAGACATAGTAAACGGCTTTGTCGCGGACGACCGCTTTGGATTTGAGGAGGTAGTGTATCTTCTTCTGTTCGGCGAAATGCCCACGTTGAAGGCGCTCGAGGACTTCAAGGAGATGCTCGGAGCTTATCGCGCGCTCCCCGCGAACTTTGTCCGTGACGTTGTTATGAAAGCGCCGTCGGCGGATATGATGAATACGCTCGCGCGCTCCGTGCTCACGCTTTACTGCTATGACTCTAACCCGAACGATACCTCTATCGAAAATGTTCTGCGCCAGTGCATGCAGCTTATTTCGGTATTTCCGCTTTTGTCGGTTTACGGATATCAGGCGTTCAATCATTATCTGCGCAATCAGAGCCTGTTCATTCACGTTCCCGACCCGAAAAAGTCCACGGCTGAGATTGTGCTCACACTTTTGCGTCCCGACCAGAAGTATACGGATCTGGAAGCGAAGGTTCTTGATATGGCTCTCGTGCTTCACGCTGAGCACGGCGGCGGTAACAACTCAACCTTTACAACGCACGTTGTGACCTCATCGGGTACAGACACCTACTCGGCGATTGCGTCCGCTTTGTGTTCGCTCAAAGGACCTAAGCACGGCGGCGCCAACGTAAGAGTAAGCAAGATGTTTGAGGATTTGAAAATCAACGTCAGAGACTGGTCTGACGACGAACAGATTTCAAAATATCTTTCGGATATAATCGACAGAAACGCGTTTGACCGCAGCGGTCTTATCTATGGTATGGGACACGCGGTTTATACAATCTCTGACCCGCGCGCGCAGATTCTCAAGAGCTTTACCGAAAGGCTCGCGAAAGCCAAGGGACTTGAGGACGAGTACGAGCTCTACAGCCGTGTTGAGCGTCTTGCTCCGCAGGTGATAGGCGAGAAGAAGCACATATACAAGGGTGTCTCGGCTAATGTCGATTTCTACAGCGGTTTCATTTATAATATGCTTAATCTGCCGACAGAACTCTACACACCGCTTTTCGCTATAGCGAGAATCGCGGGCTGGAGCGCACACAGAATGGAAGAGCTCATCAACGGCAACAAGATTATCCGTCCCGCGTACATGAGCATTTCACAGCATAAGGAATACAAAAAGCTTGCTGACAGATAAACAAAAAATAAAGCTCGGAGCTTAAACGCTCCGAGCTTTTTGTCGTTTTATGAAACTTGAATATTAATCACTACGCTTACGGTTTTCGGCTTATAGACTTTGTCGCCTTTTGCCGTAGCCTTAACCGTAATTTTATATTTGCCTTTTTTGGTGCCCTTCGGAACTGTAATCTTGCCTGCGCTGGAAACGGAGATTGTCTTAGCGCCTTTGGATTTCTTGAATGTAACCTTGCCTTTAGCGCCATAGATAGTGAATAAAGCAGCTTTTTTGAAGACAACCTTTTTGTTGTATTTTGCTTTAAAGAGAGTTTTATTGGCACTAGCCTTGATTGGGTTGTTTCTCTTATTAATGGTAATTGTTAAGGAAGCGGATTTGCCGTTGTTGGTAACCTTTACAGTAACCTTGCCTGCGGCTTTTGCTGTTATGGTAGCAGTTTTGCCGCTTACCTTAATGGAAGCAACCTTTGTGTTGTTTATCGAGAAGCCGACAGTGCCTAAAGGATTTTTAATTGTCGCGGTGACCTTAACGGACCCGTTTACATACATGGAAGTAGCCGAAGCTTTGAGAGAAACTGTGGTCTTGGGAGCCGCTGTTGCAGGCTGGGTTGCTCCTGTGGTCTGAGTGGGTTCTGTAATCTGAGTTTCGCTTGTGGGCTGAGCGGTTTCGGTCGGCTGTGTAGGCTCAGTAACCTGAGTCGGGCTTGTAGGCTGAGCGGTTTCGGTCGGCTGTGTAGGCTCAGTAACCTGAGTCGGGCTTGTGGGCTGAGCGGTTTCGGTCGGCTGTGTAGGCTCAGTAACCTGAGTCGGGCTTGTGGGCTGAGTTGCTTCAGTCGGCTGCGCGGGCTCTGTATCCTGAGTTGTTTCAGTGGGCTGAGCAGTTTCGGTCGGCTGTGCGGGCTCTGTATCCTGAGTTGTTTCAGTGGGCTGAGCAGTTTCAGTCGGCTGCGTGGGCTCTGTATCCTGAGTTGTTTCAGTGGGCTCAGTTGTTTCGGTAGACTGAGTAGGTTCTGTGGGTTCGCTTACTATTGTGATATTTACATTTGTTTCTTTTGAAACATCAATAAATTCTGTACCGTTAAGAGCGTAAATGTCTTCAATTACAGAAACAATGTTAAGGGAAGAAGTGTCCTCAAGTACTGTGAACTTCACGGAGAAAAGAATGTGGTCTGATGAAATATCATACTTTTCCCTTTGCATATTCACTTTTGAAGCGTTGATAATGATAGTTCCCGCTTTGGAGGTGTTGGCTACTATGTCGGTTACATGAGGAGCGGAGAATGAATTCGCTACTACCCCGAGTACGTTGGAGTTATAAGTGAGCTTGCCTTCAAGACCTGTGAATTTGTCCGTTTGGGGCATTACCACTTCAGCTTTGATAACGCTGTCTTTTTTGTAGCTGCCTTCGGCAGAAACGGGAACAGCAATCATTACGCCGAGCAGCACTGCGGCAGTTAATATAATTGATATAAATTTTTTCATAACGATTCCTCCTTGGAATGTTTTTTGTGTTCTAACACCATAATTACAATAATTATATCACAAGTTTTCAAAAATGTATACATTTTTTTCGATTTATTATTGAATTTTTATGTGAAAAAATATATAATAATTTCAATAGTGTATTCACTAAAAACAATATTATCATTTACTAGGAGGGAAATGATGGAAAAAAGAGGCGAGTGGAATTCGCGTTTGACCTTTATTCTTGCGGCAGTCGGTTCAGCTGTAGGACTTGGCAACGCGTGGAGATTCCCCGGACTTGCCGCTAAACACGGCGGCGGCGCCTTTCTGATTGTTTACCTTGCAGCGATGCTTCTGATGGGTATTCCGCTTTTGATGATGGAAATATCCGTATCCAGAAAGTTCCGCAAGGGCGCAATCGAGAGTATGCGCGGTATTGGTAAGAAATGGGAGTTTGTCGGATGGTCGGCAACCTCAAACGCCTTCGTAATTGTGTGTTACTATTCGGTAGTATTCGCGTGGGTTATCCTTATGTTCGCGAACTCTTGGCAGTTTGCGGGTATGACGGGCAACAACGAGGCGGCGTCAGGTCTGTTCTTTGAGCTTACAAAGACAACGGGAGCCATTGAGGGCGCGGATATCCCCGGAGCGGTTCTTGTTTGTCTGCTTGTAGCGTGGGGACTTATCTTCTACTGTATCCGCAACGGCGCAAAGTCGGTCGGCAAGGTAGTTAAGTTTACGGTATTCGCTCCTGTAGTGCTCCTGCTTATCATGGCGGTTAAGGGCTGCACAATGCCCGGCGCGGGCGCAGGCATAGCGAAGCTGTTTATCCCTGATTTCTCGGCGCTGAGCGACCCCTCTATCTGGGTTGACGCTGTCGGTCAGGTATTTTACAGCCTGTCTATTATGATGGCGATTATGTTCGCTTACGGTTCATATGTGCGCGACGACGCCAATGTAGCCGTTGACGCTGTTATCATCGCGTTCTCGGATATGGCTATCAGTGTGCTTTCGGGTATCGTTATGTTCTCGACAATGGGCGGCACAGGTATGCTCGATGATATGACGGCAAGCGGTATCGGTACAGCGTTTATTGTTTATCCGCAGGCTATCGTAAACCTGACAAGTATCGGCTGGCTCAACGCTCTGTTCGGCGCTATATTCTATATGATGCTCATTACGCTGGCTATCGACTCGGCGTTCTCGATTGTTGAGGGTGTTTCGGCTGCGATTTCGGACAAATTCCACATCAAACCGAAAACAGTTACTATCGCGATTTGCGCGATTTCGGGCGTGATTTCACTTCTGTTCATCACACAGATGGGTCTCGCGTGGCTCGATATCGTCGACAACTGGGCCAACTCCTTTAACCTCATTCTTATCGGTGTGCTTGAGTGCGTTGCTATCGGCTGGACATTCAACCTCAGAAAAGTTCTTAACGAGGTTAACAGAAACACCAAGAAGTTCAAGGCGCCTTACTGGTGGTTTGCCGCTTCGATTAAGTTTATCGCACCGATACTTCTTTCGGCTCTGTTCATCTGGAACATCATCGTTCTGTTTGTACAGAAGGGCGGTACATACGACCCGAACTATCCTATCTGGGCACAGATTGCTGCAGGCTGGGCAGTAACGGTTCTCGTATTTATCAGCGGATTTATCGCTAAGATTGTCGTAAACAGAAAGAAGAAGAAAGGCTTCGTCGAGGACGAAGTTGTCTGGGAAGACTAGGAATACTAAAAAGGCTGAGCGTTTGTGGGCTCAGCCTTTTTCAGTGAATAGTGGTCAGCGGTTAGTGGTTAGTTTTTCAGGCGAATAAGTAGAGAAAAAACAAAGGAACCTCTCCCGAGAGAAGTTCCGTATTTTTTTGTATTCTTTTTGTTAATGATTAACTGTTCACTGATTACTGACCGCTGCTCACCGACTTATTCTCTTTCGTCGCCGAGATAGAATACTGCGACGGTTCCCGGACCTGTGTGTGAGGCAATAATTGTTCCGATATCAAATATCTGAACCTCGCCGTTTATCTTCTTGAAGCGCTTTTCGATGGCGTCCTTTGTTGCCTTGGCGTCATCAATTACGTTTGAGTGGCATATAAACACCTTGCCGCTGTAGTTTTCGCCGTCAATTGCATGCTCCGCCATCTTGTCCATAATGAAATTAATCGCGTTCTGCTTGCCGCGCGCTTTGTCGTAGGCTACGATTTTGCCCGCGGCGTCAATCCTGAGAATGGGGCAGATGTTCAAAATAGCGGCGACAGTCGCCGTAGCGCCCGACATACGGCCGCTACGACGGAAGTATTTGAGGTCGGTTGAGAAGAACTGGTGATGAACTCTGTGGCG
The DNA here is from genome assembly GCA_024690465.1 of Ruminococcus sp. Taxonomy (GTDB): domain Bacteria; phylum Bacillota; class Clostridia; order Oscillospirales; family Acutalibacteraceae; genus Ruminococcoides. The sequence continues at coordinate 1,122 of JAILPC010000211.1, read as the reverse complement.
GTATTCATTTACCCAATCGGCAATCTCGTCCATGGTTTTGCCCTCATCGCGCAAATCCGCGGCTCCGTCAACGAGCATTCCGTAGCCCGAGGAGCTGCAGAGTGAGTCTATTACTGTCAGTTTGCGCTCGGGGAACTTTTCTCTGAGTTTTTCGGCGGCAGCAACAGCGCCCTGATATGAATTAGTCATACCTGTGCCGAACGCGATATGAAGAACGTCGCCTTTCTCAAGAAGTTCCGAAAAAAAGTCTATGTACTGATACTCATTGAGCTGAGATGTTGAAGGAATCTCTTTGTTGAGCAATTCATAAAATTTTGGCAGCGCCTCAGGGTCGCGGCCCATATCGTCGGTGTATTCCTTGCCTCCCGCTGTGTACGAATAGAACAAAACAGGGATATTCCTGGAGTTGATCAGCGAGTACGGCATATCGACCGTTGATTCACATGACAAAATAAAACTGTTCATAACAAGCACCTCTGAACCGAAAAATTTTGCGAAAACAGTATATATTAATAGTATAACATATATATTATTATTTGTATACATTTTTAGGCAAAAAAGAGAAATCCGAAACAGTCACCTAAGATGACGATTTCGGATTTGCTCTGCTTTGGTGGGCCATCAGTGCGTTTTATATATTGGAGAATACACACCTCGCTTGTGACCACCTCTATTGAGGAAAAGTTCGGTTAACGCTACGGCGGGAAAACGGTCACACCGGACCGTTTCCTATTCCGCCTTTCGAGTCCCTGACGGCAAAAATTAAGGAGCACCGCAAGGGTACTCCTTTTTTTGGTGGGCCATCAGGGACTCGAACCCCGGACCGATCGGTTATGAGCCGATAGCTCTAACCAACTGAGCTAATGGCCCTCAGTTGATTTAACGCAAAAAGTATTATAGCAATTTTATCAGGGATTGTCAATATTTTATATTAAACCGTATTGTTTTTTATAAGCGTGTTAAAGTTTTAACAATCTGCGAGACTGAAAATGCCCACATATTGTGCAAGAACCATAAAATAACGATAAATATCCACAAAATGTGCTAATCGTTATCAATTAAGATCAGCGCTTTAATATGATAAAATCTTAATGCACGATAATTAATCAATAAGTTAAGGGG
>JAILPC010000182.1 GCA_024690465.1 Ruminococcus sp. | reverse complement strand
TAAGATAGTTTTTGTAGTCCGTATGTTCCAGAACAAGCTCGTATAATTCTGCTAAAGAATAATCACCGCTCGTGTAAGCTTCTCTAAGACCGTCTAAAAGTTCAAGAAAGCCTTTAAACTTACCCACCGCTCGTGACAGCTCGGGGTAATTCTCCGCGTTTCGGATAATATTATACACACTCGTGTCATTCAAAACAGCGAGCTCCCCTGCCCTGTCCATCGTCGTTCTGCCGATTCCGCGCTTGGGAACATTTATAATACGGTTGAGACGCACGTTGTCGTCGGGGTTGTCTATCACACGCAGATAAGCGGTCATATCCTTGATTTCCTCGCGGTCATAGAAACGATGTCCGCCGATAATTCTGTGCGGAATTCCGCTTCGGCTAAACACCTGCTCGAGAGCGTTCGACTGAGCGTTCATCCTGTAAAGAACGGCAAAATCACTGAAGCTGCGTCCGTCGTTATCTACACCCTCGAGGATTTTGTCGGCAATGTACATAGCCTCTTCCCTCTCGGAAAGCGCGGTATGAACCGTGATTTTCTGTCCTTTTTCGTTCTCCGTCCAAAGCGTCTTGCCCTTGCGTGCCGTATTGTTGTCAATCACATTGTTAGCCGCGTCAAGAATTGTCTTTGTGCTGCGGTAGTTCTGCTCAAGGCGGATGACTTTCGCGTTTTTGAATTTGCTCTCAAACGAGAGGATATTCTCGATAGTAGCTCCGCGGAACTTATAAATGCTCTGGTCGTCATCGCCGACAACGCAGATATTCCGGCTTTTCTCGGCGAGCATTGCGACAAATTTGTACTGAACCTTGTTAGTGTCCTGGTACTCATCAACCATAATGTACCTGAACAGATTCTGATAATATTCGAGCACGTCGGGATTTCCCTCAAACAGCTTTACCGTGTTGCAGAGCATATCGTCAAAATCCATAGCATCGCTGTTTATGAGCTCCGACTGATAAATCTGATAGATTTTAGCTACAATCTCCAGACGGAAGTCGTTCTTTTTCTCCGCGTATCTCAGCATTTGCTCAGGCGTCTGCATTTTGTCCTTTGCCTTAGAAATCTCGGAAAGCACAGAGCGCACGGGATAGCGCTTTTCGTCGATATTAAGCTGATTCAGCGCCTTTTTTATAAGGCTTTTCTGATCGGCGCTGTCATAAACGGTAAAGTGGTTTGAATAGCCGATTCTGTCGCCGTACCTGCGCAGAATACGCGCGCAGGTTGAGTGGAAGGTTGCCGCCCAGATGTCGTCTCCGCCCTCGGGAACAGCGGCGCAAATCCTGTCTTTGAGCTCGCCCGCCGCCTTATTGGTAAAGGTAATCGCAAGTATCTGCCAAGGCTTGCAAAGCCCGCTCTGAAGTATGTAGGCAATCCTGTTGACGAGCACGGTGGTCTTGCCCGAACCTGCGCCCGCAAGAATAAGAAGCGGTCCCTCAGTACAAAAAACCGCCTTCTGCTGCATTTCATTCATTTGTTTAAAATTATCTTTAATACTCATAATACAAAAAGTATAGCATAAAAAACCAAAAGTCACAACTACAATGTTGTGACTTTTTAATTCTGATAAAGAAATTATCCGATTTCCTTCTCTATTATGTCCATAATGCCCTTGCTGTCCTCGGCAACAACCAGATAAACATAATCGCCTGTCGTATTCACGCCGCCTTCTTTAGCCATTTTGAGCTGATCGGCGCTATATGAAGCATACTGGCTGAGGATAGCCTGATAACGGATATTGAGCTTCTGCTTGACGTCATCAATATTCTTTGTCTTAACGATAACAATTTCAAGCGCCGCCTTTGAGCTGTCTGTATTAATCTCAGCGGCAAAGTCGTCAATCTCGTCCTCATCAATCTCATAATAACGAGTGAGGTCGGAAGCCTTCTCAAGCTCTGTAAGACCTTTAACCGCATCGGGATACGTTTTGTTTATCTTTGCAAGCACGTCAGCGAGCTTTACATCTGACTTTTCTTCGGTTGAACCGCAACCTGCGAATACACATAAAGCAAGCGCCAAAACAAGAACAATCCAAAATACTCTTTTCATTATGTATCACTCCATTCATATTGTAAGGATATTATAGTGATAAACAAGATAAAAGTCAATTGAGAAAAATCACAAAAATACAATAAACAATCTAAAGAATTTGGCGAAAGTTGTGATTGAGAATATCAGCGCTCATAACACCATACAAATAATCGCAAACAAGAACCTGGCGTTTGTTAACGCCAGGTCTCGTAAAGTTTTATTTTTTGTTCTGCTCAGTAATTATGGAAAAACGAGAATAAAAATTATCACACTTAATTTGTCTAATTGCAACAGATAATATTATCTCGATTGTTTCGTGAACAAATTAAGGAATAGTTACATCATACGGATCGTTGCCGTCGACAACTATCTGACCCTCGGGGTTTGTCTGCTCAGGCTTGCTGAGAAGGAAAACGTCCTGCTTTAACAGTTCTTCAATTGTTATTAAAGGTTTAATGTACTGTCTTTTCATTTTGTTTCTCCTTGACTATAGTTTGTTTACGCGACTGAGTTTCCGATGTCGTACAGATAGAAGTAAACGGGATCGGTGAGTTGGACATTGCCTTCCGCGTCCACAACATAGTAGTACGCTCTGAGTACTGTGTGACGCGCGTTCTCGCTGTTGTTGAAGCTGAGCGCCTTGTCTACTCTGTTCTTGTTGTTGTAGCTGTTGTTGTTTACAGCAAGATTCAGAAGCGTTCTTGTATTCGGAACATCAGGATTTTCACCCTTAATATAGCTTATAATTGTGTTTTTGTCAACTGTATCGTTTGCGGGGAATACAACTTTTTCCTGATCTGTAAGCTTATGTCCCGCTTCATCTTCCCTCTCGAGCTTAACCTCGCTGTCAAACTCAACTATAAGTCCGGAACGGTAGCCTTCGAGAGCCTCTACTCCCTCACTCGCCGCGGCTGAAGCGTTGAAGAGTCTTCCTGTTTCATCCATATATGAGAGTATGAAGTCCGCGAACAGCTTGTCGGAAATATTACCCTTGCCGTCGCTCGTCTGCTCTCTTGAGTAGGTAGCGTCGCTGAGTGTGATTGACTTAGCCTGCTCGCCGTAATACGCCACAACGTCAATATTCTCGGTTACACGAGAGTTGAACTTTCTTGAGTAACACTTGGTGATCTCCTTATCTGTGCCCGCTTTCTTCACAAGCCAGTAAGCAAACTTGCTGCCGTTGAGAGTTTCGTCGGCTGTAATAAACTCGCCGTCCTTCTTCGCAAAGCCGTTTAGCTTAACTTTGGATAATGTTTCGAGGTCATCATTATCGCCGTCGTTCTTGTAGAACTTAACCACGAACTCTTTCGCGGGCTGCTCAGCTAAGATTGTTACTTCGGTTCCGTTGTAGATAACGTGATCGTCGTCAAACTTGTTGAACTTGCAGTCCTTGTACAGATCGTCTATCGCGGGAGCGTTTTCAACAAACACCCTCATATTCGCAATCTTGCCGTCCTTTATGTCGGCGTCTGTGAGACTTACAGATACGGTGTAGGTCTTGTCGGGCTGTGTGTTTTCACCGATTACCTTGTTGTTGTTTTCGTAGTTGCTTTCCTCATCGGCGTTCCACTCACGGCTGTAATACTTGTAGTTAAGGTTAAACACGGTTCTCTTTAAATCGTATTTAACCGTGATAACCGTCGAGCCTGAGTCGGGAGCAGAGGTATTCAGCGTGTAGGTTCCGTTATCCTCAGCAACACTCGTGGGATAATTGTTCATATCAACATCTATCGAGTCGATTATGTAACCGCCCTCGGGAGGAGTAATATTACTCAGCGAAAGCGTTGTTCCGTTGATTACTGTTCCCTCAATAGACGCTTCATCGTTCATAGTGACGCTGCTGCGGTCTTCACCGTCAAAGTTCATCGGTTTGTCATTGCCGCTCAGAGCGCCGTTAAGCGTTACGGAGCCGTAGCTGCCTTCGGAGCAGTCAACATACTCGTCTGTGCCCGCGAACCTGATTTGCTGTTTCACCTGAACGTTCGAGGTGAGAATCCTCTCCTTGCCCACAAGCTGAATAAAGATGTACTTGTCACCCTGGACATTGCCCATTGTCAGCAGGTACTGACTGTTGTCGGGCATCTTCTCTATGGTATATCCGTCGTTCGGCTTGTCGCCGTTCGAGTCGGTATATACCGTTGTTGTGTTGTTGTAGGAGCTGCCTATACGAATCGACGCTACCGAATAGTAATACTCGGTTCCTTCATCGATATATGTCAGCGGTCTGATAATTACCTGGGTTTCATCACCCTTTGTTACAAAGGTTCCGTTTGTGAAGGTGTTCTCATTAAGAACGGTTTCGGTTGTACCTTCTGTAGTGTTGTATACGTCTACCGCCGCCTTACTCTTGCTGCCCTCGTTGGTTGCAGAGAGTCTGATAAGCGGGCGGCTGTAATATACCCTGACTTTAACGTTCGCGCACAACGGACTGAACTTAAATCTGCCGTTTTCGTCGAAGCTGCTCGGATAAATGCTATAAGTTCTGTTATCCGTTATCTCTATTCTTTCAACGTTATATCCCGTCTGAGGAATCGGCTTGATATACAGATACTTTATGTGCTCGGGATTTGTTTCATACCAGCTTGAGCGCTCGCAATACAGGGAGCCTGTAGACTCGGAAATACTGAGCGGGTTTTCGTTTCTTCCCGACTTGTTGCCTACTCTCAGAACGTCGCCGTCCTTGACAGAGAACTGTACCGTCTGACCGGACGCGGTCACATAGTTTCCGTCGTAGGTGTCGCGGTTCCATTGCTCAACAGTAACGTCGCAGTCGTAATTTGTTTCGCCTGAGGATGGAGTATAGTTGTCTGTACGAACCGTGAAGTAGCAGCTGAGACTAATGGAGTTGTCGATGGGATGCTCGTCTTCGGGATTAATTTCGTAAATATAGTAGTATTTGGTAATACCGTTGTGCGGACGGATGGTGTAGAGCATTTCATCCTTGATGTCGACCTCACTCTTGCCCTGAGCATAATCGTTGAAGGTCGCCGACGTCAGGCTGCAGTCGTCCTTGCTCAGATCCGATACGAGTACCCAGTACGCTTTGGTCTTCTGATTGATAGTACCGTCAGCATAGTTCTTGCTGCCAAGTTCTATATATTCATCGGAAGAGAGCGTCGATATATTAATATCGGCAATGTTGCCTGAGCCGTAGTATATATATGACTTGACGGGAGGCGGATATGAATATGGTCCTATAGAGCAGTTAACCGTAATCAGGTCGTAGTCCACGACAGTTTCATAGACTTTATCTTTTTCTACTGTAATAGGGCTGTCGAGTGTGTAGCGGCGTAGCTCACTGTTGCCTCTGGGTGGATTCAATACCCAGCTGCCCGTTACATTATTATTTTTGTCATACTCATAAAGCGTTACTTTTGTGATAACGCCCGGATCTATAGAGGAATCATACGGCACATCAACCGAGTTGATTTTTGAGCCCATCATAATAACGCCGCTTGAGCCGTAGTTCAGCCAGCCGCTGTCGTTTCCTCTACCGTAACCAAGTATGGGGTGAGAAATCGTTACCTGATTCGACGTTTCGGGTTTCGATGCGTTTATATATGGATATACGCTCCCGCCGCCCTTTGTAGCGTTAGAGGAATCACCGTAGCCGTTGCGCTTAGTCGAACTGCGTTTGAATTTTGAACAAGGCGCCAGACGGAGTCTAAAGAGCAAGTGGTCTCCGTCCTGTACTTGTTTGTCAATCTCAGTACTTCTAATATTCACCGCGTAACCATCGCTGCCGACAGCTAAACCAAAGTTACTGATTTTCGCTCCCGTATCAGCGTTGTAGACACCGCATTCTCCTTCAACGGGTAAATACCATCCGCTGTTTTTGAATTTAACCGCTCTGATACTGAAGCCGTTATCTCCGCCGACCTCGAATTTGTATCTGCCGCTCGTGATGCTCGCGGGAATACTTGATGTTGAGTACTGAATAGCGCTGTCGCCTGACCACGAGTATTTCTCATCGCCTGTGACAAGGTTCTTGGCGGGCAGACGCTTCGCGCCGAAGCCCGCGGTGCCGACGCTTGCTTCCATCGAGGCAATGCCGTCAACAGGATCGAACATATTGTGATAATTCTGATAATCGTCGGTGTACTGATAGTCTACCTCGACTGTACCGCTTCCGTTATAGGTAGCGGTGAAAGCCACATAAACATACAGGTCTTCGTTGGGGCTCATTCTTTCGTTTACGGTATAGTATATCGTGCCGTCATCGGCAGGCGCCGAAGCCGTAACCCCTATGGGCTGAGCGTTTTCTCTGCTTGTGCCTCTCTTGACAGAAACTGTCTTTACGGCAAATCTGTTGGGCGGCTTCACCTCGAGTGTAATCTTCGTGTCGCGGATCGCCTTTGCTTCAACCTCCCACGGGGTGTTGGGACCGCTGTATACAGCGTTAAAGCTTGTTGTGACCGTTTCGTTCATCGGTTCAAGCTTCATAAACGGAATCGCGCCCGCGGCAGCGTGTGAGCCGCGCACCCTGCAGGTGCCGACGCTGGGTGATTTGTTGCCCTGCTCGTCCTCTGTGGCTACGAGGGTGTGAATCGAGCGCGCCTTCTGGATATATATGTTCAGCTCATAGGTTCCCTTTTCGGACTGTATCACCGTGCTGCCCGTGTTGAGCGTCTCTTTGATGAGCGTGTTATCGCCTGAGCCCGTGCGGGTGATGCTGCTGACACCTATGTTCTGATATCCCGCGCCATCGCATGTGATTCTTGAAACAACATAGTCTCCGTCGCCCGGGAGTTGAGCAAACACATTGAGATATGCTCCCTCAAGCACGCTTACCGTACGGCTGTTCGGGGCGTAGGTAATATCAAAATCGCCTGTGTAGTATTTACCCTCTGTCTCAGAGGTAATGATAGCCTTCTGGTTAACGGAGTTTCCGCTTGTCGCCGAGACGTTTATGAACGCGTCGGAGCGGTTGCCTATCTCTCTGGGTGTACCCGGTTCCGCTGTTGTTCCGTCTGCTAAGATAGTGAACACGTTCACCCGAACCGTCGCTACCTTGGTGAGAATGATCTTGACGATGACGTTGTCGGGTGAGCTCAGACTCGGCAGAGTCGAGTTTTCGTAGGTTGTTTCGGTTCTTTGGTTCTGTCCTTCTCCTACCGTCTTTTTGCCCGCGACAACGAGGTTAAGGTTATTATTATCGTTGTCATAGGCGATTATGTTCGCAATCACATATTGGCTGTTTTGTTTTAAGGTTGTGGCGATACTGACTCTGGTGTTGGTCTCGCAATTTACTCTCCTTGAAGAATTTGTCAATTCAAAATCGTCAAACGTTTCGCTTTGATCGCCTATTGTGCTGAACGCTCTGTCGGTCGTGTCGTTGCCGTATATATCGTAGCGCTGACCTGTGACAGTGATTTTATCAAGTCCCGACTGATTGTATGTACTATTGTCGTTTATCTCGGTTTCTTGACCCGAAGCGTTGCGCATAACCGCCTTGACGGTGAAGAGCTGCTGTCTGCCGTAGACGATATCAATAACGTAATCGTCGCCGAATTCTATCGCGTTTGTAAAGGTATATGTGATATAGCTGCCTGTGTTTCCCGTGCCCTGGGTTGTGTAAGCGGTATCGGGAACCTCCTCGTACTCGTCAGTGCTGTTGTTCTTTTTATAGATTTTGACAGCGCTTACGTTTCTCGCGCCCTGAGGCTCGATTTTGATCTGAGGCACTACTCCCCTGTGAGCGCTCAGGTATGTGTTGTGGAACATAAGGCCCGGGCGATTCTCGTCAATACCGCTGTAATTATCTTTTCTGCTCGACTGTTCAAAGGTGTTGAGCATAACCTTATCGGTCTTGGTATATGCCTTGAACGGTAAATCGACATCCGTTGTCGTCGTTAAGGTAATCTTGGAGAGCACATCGGTAGGATCAAGAGTACCGTCGATTCCCTGCTTGATGGTAATACCTGTCTTGGGGCGATAGTACACGTCAACCTCAATTGACGCGCCGCGCATGTAGACACCCGAGTTAAAGCGTATCTGATAGCCGTCCGAGGTATAATTCGACGGAACGTCCGTCAGGCTCTGCTTATGCGTTGTGTTTGAAATCGGGTTACCCGCGATGTTCAGAGCTTTGCCTTCCATTGTCGCGAAGTCGTAGCCCTCGGGAGCGGACGGCATAAGGTACAAGCCCTGAGTATCATTGAGGTGTACCATATAGTGCGTGTCGCTCGCGCCTGTTAAGGTGTAGCTGCCTGTAAATTGATCCTGATTCGCGCTTTCGAGACCCGCGGTGTCGGTTATATCGTTTTTGTTAAAGTACTTATATACAGCGAGGTCGGTGCTTGAGGTACAATATCTTGTGACTTTCGTAGTAAAGTTTTCGTCCGCCGCCTGAGCGTTGCCGTTATTGTCGAGCACATACTGCTTAACAGTTACAGGCAGATAGGCGGTTTCGGCGTAGCCCGTAATACTCAGTCCGTTCTCGGGAATCTTGAGCCTTATCGTAACTCTATCCTGCAATCCGCTGTAAGCGCCCGCGTTGTAGGGAGACAAAACAGTCACGGAGTCAATATATTGGTCGAATTTTTCCTGAGTATATCCCTCGGCGGGTATAACCTCCCCGCGGTAAATGCGGAATTTAAGAAGCGGTGAGGAGGTGTTTCTGTCTGTCACGGTGTAGACAAGGTTTGCCTGATGGAATATTGTGGTCGCGTTGCCGCTCTGAGGCATATCTCCGCCGACAATCATTGTGAGACACTGCTTTTTCTCGTCGTCATATTTAGCGACATTGACCGCGTTAAGGTTATTGGTGCCGTCTACCGTGCCGCCCTTGCCGACAATATATCCGCTGAACACTGTTTTCGGTCTGAAGCTGCCCGAGGCGGTGTATCTGAACGGTACATATGTGAGGTCGGTATACTCGTAGTTTATATCGATCTCGATTCTCTCGGCGTTCATCAGCGAGAATCCGCTGCTGCCCGTATAGGTAACGCGGTAGGTGTTGTCGCCGATATCACTCAGAGTTACGTTGGCGGAGGTGTTTTCAACACCGTGAGCGCTGATTGTTTTTATCGTAATCGGATTGTCGGTCAGAACATAATGACTCGGCGCGATCGGCTTTATCTCGAAGCCCTGTTCACTCGAGCTGTTCACAAGCTTCATATTGTGGATATCTGTAGCGCCCGAAGCCGTGTAGCTCTCGGTGAAGCTGTCCGCCGCGTACATATTCTCGGGAGCGAAGTAATTCGAACCCGCGCTTTCGGGATATTTTGTTACACGAACGTTGAAGCTGTCCAAATCTGTTACTGTTTCATGGTTTGCGTCTGTCGCGTGCTGATTAATCTTGACCTCAGCGTAGGGCTGAGTAGCGGAGTAACAGAGTTTAAGTCCGTTAAGTGTGTTCTTAATCGGGAGAACTACCTTGGTGTACAGACCGTTGCTTTGCGTTGACGTGAACGTCGGTGTGCCCATGTAGGTGTCGAGCACATCCTGCGTGCAGTCCACAGGGATTATCTGGTTGCGATAAATACTGAATTTCGCGCGAGTGGTGTTTTCTGTATAATCCTTGATTTCATAAACCAAATTATGGTTATACAGAACGGAGTTGTATGTGGAATCGCCGCCGATTTCAACCTTGATAAGACGGCTTGCGTCATTATTCTCGTATACCGACATCTCGGTTTCAGCGCCGTTTGTGGCGTTAATTTCGGCTGTTTCGGCGTTCTTGAATACGCCCTTGAGCTTGACGGGAGGATTGAGCGAGGTCGCGGAGCTGCCCTTGACATAGTCAAAGTGAGCGAATCTCGTTATAGGAACAGTCTCAACCCACAGTGCGATGTTGCCGACATCAAGATTATCGGGCACTGTAACTCGGCATGTGCGCGCGCCTGTCGTCTCATCAGGAGCGCTGAGATTGCTGATTACGTCAGCTGTTATATCAGTGTTCGTAATATTGCCGTCGTCATCATAGGTGAGCCAGTCCGAGGTGCTGTCAGTCAAGCTATGTTGCCAGTAAGTATCAACTTTAAATATATAGTTATTCTGAGCATTTTGGTTATAAGAATATTTATACGCCTTTATGTTCCTGATTTCGTAGTTGTCTTTTTCTTTCGGAGTCACGGTAAAGGTGTAGTAACTGCCGTCAAGGGTTAAGTACCTTCTGTTGCCCCATTCTTTCGCCGCGTTAACCCAATCATGCGGACCATAACCTGAGGCATTACCTGAATTCGGACAATAAACATCGGTATCGACATAGCTTGAATTAAAGTCAAACCAATTCGCGCCGAGGAACCAGTTGTTATCATCGCCTGTCAGAGTCGCGGTAGCGCGGCTCGAGCCCGCGCCTATAGGAAAGGTGCTGTCGCCGTTTTTCTGGTTGGAGAAGATGTTAATCGCGCGGACGTTGTGTTCATATCGGGGTTCAATGCGAACATTGTAATTGGGCATAGTGAACACATAGTAATCGCCGTCTTTAGTACAGGGAACTTCCGCGCCCGTAGAAGCATTATATACCTTGACATCCTTGAATATCAAACGTCTGTTGACATAGTCCATCAGCGCTTGAGGTCTTGTACCGGACGGGCTGCGGCTCTCCGCGCACCATATATTCTTAACCTTGACCGTAGTTTGAGGGGTAATACGATAAGTAGTGGAATAACTGGTATTGGTTGTTGTGGCACAAGTACAATTTAACGACTGAACTGCTTTTGTACCGCCGCTGTTATTAAACATTCTGGCGACAGCTTCGCCGTTTTCATATGTAGTGACATTAACAAGATTTTTGTTCGAAACAGCATATTCTCCCGTTATAGACACTTCGTTTGATTTTGGGAGAATCTGCGCAACACGTGTGGTTATAGGTGTATAGTTTATAGTAAGAGTATTACTGTAATAACCTGTGTTATTATAACAATAAAAATCACTCGGCCAGGTAAAGGTTATTGAACCGTCAGCATTTGTAGTACCGAAATTATCGATAGTTACTCTGGATGTGTTATTATTGCTCAATATTTTAGTATAGGTCAGCGACATACTGTTTATACCGCTCGGGCAGCTCACTGTGTAGGTTCCGCCGCCGTACAGCCAGCGATCTACTGTGCCGCTGGAGAAGGGAACACTTACGCTTGCGCCCATGCTCGAGTTACTCATTCCGCCGCCTGCGCGAGCAAAGTTATCATCGGATCTGATGACTAAGTTATCGGTGTGCTCGCCATTCTGGATAAACTGAATCTTTGTGTTGTACACAAACGGCTCAGCGGTAACATAGATATCGCCGCCGTAAGCCTTTAACCCGCTTATTGTAAAGTAACCGTCATCATCCCAGCTTGTTCTGTCGTGAACATTGAGCGTTACCTTTGGGTTTTCGCAGCCAACGCCCGCGATTTGCTCACCCGGAACGTTGTTCTGAATGTCGAGAGCGTAGACCTTGATGTTATTGAACACGCCGCTGTTGTTCGCCGCAGGATTGTAATAGTACTTGACTGTATCGGAATCGAGCATCATGCATTTGCCGCTACTGATACAATTACTGGGGTAATTGTCGCCATCGTAAAATGTACCGTTGTTTTGAACATATAAATTGTTTTCACTCAGACCCGATAAAACATTATCTGATGTAATACTTGTACTGTTGTTATAGTTACCCGCGTTGGTGGCGAATCTGGCGCCCTCGTCACCGCTCAGGGTTACTTTGTATTCATCAGAGCTCGGACGCGTAGTCTTCCACCTGATGCTTGTGTAAATGGCGGTCTGAGGCATCGCCTTATAGGTAACAACATAGGTGATAGAGCTGCCGCCGCCTGTCTTTTTGGAATCATCCAGTTTTCTGTTATTACTCGGGTTGGAATAGCTTTTGCCCGCGAGGGCAGACAAGTCCTTTACTTCCAGACCTGTGCTGTTGTTATAAACTTTGATATCTGAAATATACGAATACCATGTAGTATCAAAAAGAATCTCATGATAGCTGTCGTAGTCGCTGTTCTTTTCGTACGCGGTAAACTGTCCGCCGTCACGCATTTTATAGCCCGCGTTGCTTCTGAAATAACCGGTTCCGTAATAATTATAAGAATAAATACTACTCGTCGCCATGTCGGTATATCCACTCATGTGTAAATCGGGATAAGGATAGTCAGTTCTGCACGACTTGCGATACGGACCTACGTCACCCTTGGTGACTATAGTACAGGCGTACTTGCCGCTGCTCATAGTTGTCGGCGCGCCGTAGGTGACCTCGACGGTGATGTTGCCTGTAATGCTCTGGAACTCAACAAAGCCGAAGAGCGAGGTCTTGCAGCTCTCGAGGAAATCCGTTTTATAGCGCGCGCTGCCGAACGCGTCAGCTGTGATATCCGTGCCTTCCGCGTTCTTAACTACAATGCTTGTAATGCTGACTTTAGCGTTGCTCTTGAGGTTGAAAGTCGGCGTAGAATTGCTTTCGTCACGAATGAATCTGACTGTTTCGCCGTTAGCGATTTCATATGAGGTTGTCGCCGCCTTTGTTGTGTCGGCATAATACTCGACGGTCTGTTTACATTCGTCGGTATTTACCGCGTCGGCATAGGAAGCTGTTATCGTGATGGTATTTGTATCGCTGCCCGTAATGGCGACGAAATTGATGTTTTTGCTGTTCGCGAAGGTCTCGGCTGTTGAGCCCGCGTAACCGTAGATTGTTAGGTCGTTCGCGTGATTGTCAAACGCGGTGTCGGCTATGACAGTTTCCGCGTTGAGGAATGTCGCGTATTTGAGGTTGGAGCAATCCTTGAACGCGGCGGCGCCGACGTTCTCGACATGCGAGGGGAACACTACAGAATCAAGAGTATCCTCGCCCTTGAAGGCGTTTGCCGCGACGCTCGTGATTTCACTGCGGTCGACCGTTGAGGGAATGGTTATGTCAGAGCTATCTCCTGCATAGCCTACGATTGCGCCGTTATTATTTAAGTAACCATTCTCGTAGGAAGTAATAGTGACAAAAGTATAGCCTTTACTGTTTGCATAAGACTGAATGTTGGAACCTGAATAACCATAAATATTCAAATTATCTTTATTGATGCTGATTCCACCGTTGTCTATGCTCATAGAGCCGCTTCGCAAAACAACCAATTTTTTTAGGGTTGTACTATCTCTTATAGATTGATCGCAGATTTGTGAAACGTTCGACGGAATAATTAAATTCGTAAGCTTACAGCCTGTAAAAGCGTCATTATATATCGTATTAACAGTGCTTGGAACAGTAAAGGTGGAATCTGTTTTTCCCGCGGGATAGTCAATCAGCTGAGTTTTATTCTTGTCATATAAAACCCCGTCCTGGGCGCTGTAATAGTTGTTGCCGCTTTCAACTGTTATTTCTTCCAGATTTACGCAATGATAGAATGTATATGGCATACTCATAGAAGTAACCGTTCTCGGCATTTCAAATGTCTTTGCGGGATTTGATGCAGGGTATTGTATCAGCTGTGACTTGCTTTTATTATAGAGAACACCGTCAACCGAACAGTAATTATTGTTATTGGGGTCGACAATAAACTCCACTAATCCAACGTCAGCAGTAAACGCGCCTGTAGAAATATTTGTAACACTCGCGGGGATTGTTACGCTTGTAAGCATCCTGCAATATGAGCACGCGTCACTTCCAATCGACGTAAGCGTGTCGGGGAATGTTATGCTTGTGACGATAGCTCTTTTCTCATAAAAAGCACCGCCGTTCCATGTCGACGCATTGGCTAAGCCCGTAACACGGTATCCGCCAAGAGTGCTGGGGATTACTACATTGGCAGAATTGCCCTTGTACTTGGTAATAATAGCATTGCCGCCGCTTTGGTACCATTCAAAATCACTCTCGGGTGACGCGGTGGGCTGCGGCTCGGTTGTCGCAGCTTCCGTGGTTTCTTCAGTCTCTTCAACCAAAGAATAGATTTCGACATTCTTTACCGCAAAGACGTTAGTTTCACCCCCTGTGGCACCTGAAATCCAGATATTATTGTGGTCGTTATAAGTTAAATCATTATATAATAGCTTTAAGTTATTATCAACGTAAACGCTGCACGTTCCGTCAAGAACATATATTTTCAGATGATGCCATTGATTATCCTCGGATTCGTTCAGTTGCGCATACGTAAGGTGATTTGTAGTGTTGTTTTGAGTCAACGCAATATGATTATAACTCGGATCATTGCGTTCACTATTACAATATGTATCTATTTGAACACCGTAATTTAAATTTGAAGGAAAGCCATCGCTATCACCCCAACCGGGATCCGCAGAATTGGTATAATCACCGTAAAAAGCAACACCCATGCCATCGGCACCATTGTAGGCTCCCGAAAAATAATCGAGTTCAACCGAAAAATTTTCGCCGATTTCATCCGTGCATAAAATAGCTCCGCCAACTCTTGAAGAATTAGGCGTCAGCTGGTAGGTACCGCTTTGAGAGTCATAAGACGCACTGCCTTTTAAGGTAAAGTTGCCTTCCCATTGCACAGGCGTCAGCTGCCTGTGAGCGCGGCCGCCCGAACCGAACGTCACGGTGGAAACAGTGCACGTTAATGCCGCTACAGCCAGTACAATCAGGAATACCGATACTATAATCGACAAACGTATCAGATTACTTCTTTTTTGAGTCATAAAATCTCCTCCTATGATTTTCGTTTTGAAAAGCAATTGTTAATTCCAATACTTTTCCACATACTAAACCATTATATTCATAGTTATTATATACCTATTTCCCGAAAGAGTAAAGGTTTTTTTTAGTTTTTTTATACTTTTATTATCAAAATATGTTTTTTATTGTCTTTAATATATAAAAAAATACAACAAAAAAGCTTTCCCTTGGGGGAAAGTTAAGGCTTCCCCCAAGAGAATGCTTGGTGCTCCTCTCTCATTTCTCCATTCTCATTTCTCATTTAATCATGGGAGGGCGGCAAAAAACATAGCCGCGGCAGAAGCCGCGGCTATGAGCATAATATAATATTATTTTGATTGTTTGTGAACAGATAGATTAAGGGATAGTTACATCATAAGGATCAGGGTTGTCGACTACTATCTGACCCTCGGGGTTTGCCTGCTCAGGCATGCTGAGAAGGAGAACGTCCTGCTTTAACAATTCTTCAATTGTTATTAAAGGTTTAATGTACTGTTTTTTCATATTTCTCTCCCTTAGTCATTATCTGCTACGCAACTGAATTACCGATGTCGTACAGATAGAAGTAAACAGGATCTGTCAACTGAACGTTGCCTGCCGCGTCCACAACATAGTAGTACGCTCTGAGTACTGTGTGGCGAGCGTTCTCGCTGTTGTTGAAGCTGAGCGCCTTGTCTACTCTGTTCTTATTGTTGTAGCTGTTATTGTTTACAGCAAGATTGATAAGTGTTCTTGTATTCGGAACTGTCGTGTCATCACCTTTAATATAACCTATAATTGTGTTTTTGTCAACAGTATCGTTTGCGGGGAATACAACTTTTTCTTGATCTGTAAGCTTGTGTCCCGCTTCGTCTTCCCTCTCGAGCTTAATTGTGCTGTCAAATTCAACTATAAGTCCCGAACGGTAGCCCTCGAGAGCTTCTACTCCCTCACTCTCAGCGGCTGAAGCGTTGAACAGTCTGCCTGTTTCATCCATATATGAGAGTATGAAGTCAGCGAACAGCTTGTCGGAAATATTACCCTTGCCGTCGCTCGTCTGCTCTCTCGAGAAGATAGCGTCGCTCAGCGCGATTGACTTGGCTTTGTCGCCGTAGTACGCAACAACGTCAATATCCGCGGTTACACGCGAGTTGAACTGTCTTGAGTAACACTTCGTGATTTCCTTATCGGTTCCCGCTTTCTTCACAAGCCAGTAAGCAAACTTGCTTCCGTTGAAGGTTTCATCGGCTGTGATAAACTCGCCGTCCTTCTTAACAAAGCCGTTGAGCTTAACGTTCTTGCACGGTGTAACAAGCTCATCCTGTTCGCCGTCGTTCTTATAGAACTTAACCACGAACTCTTTCGCGGGTTGGTCGGCTAAGATTGTTACTTCGGTTCCGTTGTAGATAACGTGATCGTCGTCAAACTTGGTGAACTTGCAATCCTTGTACAGATCGTCTATCGCGGGAGCGTTATCAACAAACACCTTCATGTTCGTAATCTTGCCGTCCTTGATGTCAGCGTCAGTGAGAAATACAGGTACGGTGTAGGTCTTGTCGGGCTGAGTGTTTTTGCCGATTACCTTGTTGTTGTTCTCGTAGTTGCTTTCCTCGTCGGCGTTCCACTCACGGCTGTAATACTTGTAGTTGAGTGTAAACTCGGTTCTCTTCAAGCCATATTTTACGGTGATAACCGTTGTACCCGAGTCGGGAGCAGGGTTGCTAAGTGTGTAGATTCCGTTGTTTTCTGTATAACCGGCGGAGGAATTAAGTCTTTCAACCTCAATTGACTCGATTACATAATCCTCAGGAGGCGTAATATTGCTGAGAGAAAGCGTTGTACCGCTGACAACCGAGCCTTCAATCGTAGCCTTATCGTTCATGGTGACAGTGCCGCGGTCTTCACCGTCAAAGTTCAAAGGCGTATCGTTGCCGCTGAGAGAACCGTTGAGGGTGACAGAGCCATCGGGACATTCCGCGTATTTGTCTGTGCCCGCGTACTTGATTTGCTGGTTCACCTGCACGTTTGAGGTAAGAATTCTCTCCTTGCCCACAAGCTGGATAAAGATGTACTTATCACTCTGAACAGTGTTCATTGTCAGCCTGTACTGGCTTCCATCGTCCATCTTCTCAATATTAAACTCGTCGCCCTGAACGTCGCCGCCGTTTTTAGTATATACGGTCGTCGTGTTGTTGTATGCGTTACCTATACGGATAGACTCGACCGTATAGTAATATTCAAAGCCCTCGTCGGAGTATGTAAGCGGTCTGATGATTACATCGGCGTCGTCTCCCTTTGTAACAAAGGTGCCGTTTGTGAAGGTGTTCTCATTGAGAACGGTTTCCGTTTGTCCGCCTGTATTAACGTCTATCGTAGCTTTTCCCTTGTTTCCTTCGTTGGTGGAGGAAATTCGAATCAACGGACGGCTGTAATAAACTTTGATTGATACATTCGAGGTTCTCAGATGCACTTTTACCTCGTTGTTTGCGTCAGGAGCATAGGTGGATGTATAAATGTCTGATACAACTACCCTTTCGACGTTGTAGCCTGACTCAGGTATCAGCTTTATAGTGAGATGACCTCTGTAAGAATGATTACCGGACGGGTCGCAGTTCATATAGAAAGAACCTGTAGAATTGGAAATTTGGATCGGATTTTTGCTTTCTCCCGCTATTGTGCCTACCTTCATAGGCTCACCGTCAGGCACAGAGAACTTCACTGTCTGGTTTGTGGCGGGAACATAGTTGCCGTCATAGGTGTCGCGGTTCCACTGCTCTACACTAACGTCGCAGTCGTAGGTTTGATCACCCGGAGCGGGAGGATTGTCGGTACGCAGTGTGTACGAGGCGCTGAACGCCATAGTGTTATCAATCGGATATTCGTCTTCAGAATTAATTTCGTAGTAATAGTAGTATTTTGTAACGCCGTTATGGACTCGGGTGGTGTAGCTCTGGTTGAGCGCGTCCTTAATGCTGACGCCGTATTGAGGCTTGCTGTCTACAAAATCGTTGAATGTCGCCGAATTCAGGCTTAAATCCTCTCTGGGTAGATCAGCGACAAGCACATAGAACGCCTCTGTCTTTTTGTTAATTGTGTTCTTGGAATATGACTTGGTATTATTCCAGCCGAGATATTCATAGGAGCAGTGTTCAGGTGTGTCGGCAATATTGATGTCTACGGGATTGGTTGTGCCGTAGTAGAGATACGGCTTGACATAGGTGGTTGTCGCGGTATCGTAATAGGTTGGTGTACTGTTGGAAACTCTTATTCTGTCGTACTGAACAACCACACGATAGCACTTGTCGTTCTCCGCGTTGACGGTTACGCCCTCGGGGAGAACAAACCGACGGGATTCATTGCTTTCGCCTGAGTTATATGTCGCGCTGTGAGTAAGCTCCCATTTATCATCATAACGCTCATCCGCAATAAGAGGCTTAAGGGTAGAATATGCAGTCGCGGTGGTAACGTTCTTGTCAAATTTATAAAGCGTTACGCTTCGGATTTCACCTGGTTTCCATGTTGAACTGTATATATCTACCGAGTTAATCCTGGAGTTCTTCATAATGCTACCCGAGCCTGCGCTGTCCACCCAATTGCTTGTATACATCGCGTGCGGAATAGCAAGCGGTTGTGAAACATCGGGCTTTGAGGCGTTGAAGGTAACGGAGCCGCTGTCTTGCTTACGCGCGTTCGCGGGTTCGTCGCCGTAGCAGTTGTTGTCAACCGCCGTGGAGCCAAAGTCGCCGACGGGAGCGAGACGGATTTTTATTACAACATTCATTCCCGTTGTCATTGTGTAATAGTAGTCTAGACTGGTCGTCTGCGAGATATTATAGCTCGAAATGCGTTCATTTGTATCAGCGTTGTATAAACAGCACTGATTTTCGACGCCGACATACCATCTGCCGTTGATATACGAGCTCGCGGAAACTCTGAAGCAGTTGCCCGCGGCTA
>JAILPC010000176.1 GCA_024690465.1 Ruminococcus sp. | reverse complement strand
CGGCGTTGAGTGTTGTGCCTTTCTCGGTGAAGGCTTTGTATTTTCCGCGGTTCTTTTCGCTGACGCCCGAAGTCGGCGAGGACGAAAAGTCGGAAATCTGAACCTCCCAGATAACAGCGTCGGTAGAATTATCAACCGATACATAACCGTCCTTGCTCCAGCCCTTCGGGTCTGTGGAATCGAGGTCGATAACCATTGAGCGCTTGCCGTTAGCCGAGCAGGCTTTGGCGTAAATGTCGTAAGTTTCTACGGTCTTTTTACCTCTTTTAAGCAGGTAGGTATAGTAAGAGTTCTTAAGGTTGCCCTTGACTGTTGCGCTCCACAATCCCGTGGACTTTTTGAACCTCATATTGACAATTTTAGCGTAGACTTCGCTGTCGCCCGATTCATAAAACTTGATTTTAACATCATCAGTGGTAGGCGCCCAGACTCTGAATGTTGTTGAGGTTTTTGAGTATATTGCTCCGAGCTCACCCGTGAACACGGTTTTGTCGAGTTTTTTCGCTTTTGCTTCATAATTCACGGCAGCCGAAACGCTGAAATTCAGCGCGAGAGCCGTGACAATTACAGCTATAATAAGTATTGCCGAAGTAATCCTTTTAAGTGGCATTATATCCTCCGAAATACAAAAATTCCAGTCTAATCTATTCTTTTAAATTGTAACAAATTTAAGCCTGATTATATTTCTTTATTAGAACAATAATCCATTGTCAAGGTCGTCAGCATGTAGAAAATTAAAGGCATTTTATGTGCACTTTAACGATACTGCTGAATAGTATAAAATGAACGGAGGAGAAACTATGGAAACAATAACATATACCGTCCGCAAGGGCAACACACTTTTCGGTATCGCGAACTTTTTCGGGACAACCGTAGATAAAATTCTAAGCGTAAATAACATCACTGACCCGAATATGATTTATGTCGGTCAGACAATCAGCGTACCTGTTGACACAGAAACAAGCGGATTTATCTATGTTACGCGCCCCGGAGATACACTCTGGTCAATTGCTCAGAGATTCGGCACAACCGTTGAGGATATCGCAAAGAAGAACGGAATGTGCAATCCCAATATGATTTATCCGGGAACGAGACTTTATATTTAATTCGCAATTCGTAATGCGCAATGCGAAATTAAGGGCGACCAGACGGTCGCCCTTCACTAAATGCTAAACGCTTATTTAACTTTAATCTTAACGTTTACAGTCTTGCTCAGGCTCTCGTAATTCTTGTTGCCCTTTGCGCTCACCTTCACCTTAATTGTGTAGGTGTTCTTCTTGATTCCTTTCTTGACTGTAAACTTACCTGTCTTTTTGTTGACGGTAATCTTTTTGCTGCCCTTGAGCTTTTTGTATGTAACGGTGCCCTGAGCCTTTTTAACCGTCAAAGGCTTAACGGTGACGTTCTTTTTCTTTACAGTCTTGTACTTAACTGTTTTAGCCGTCGCCTTGACCGTCATCGGGTTCTTAGCCGCCTTGATTACATAGAGCGCGAATTCAACGCCGCTGTACTTGCCCTTGAGCTTTACGTCAATAGTGTACGAGCCCACATTTACAGGGCTTTTGGGATATACAAGGGTATAGTCCGTATCCTTAACAAGCTTGTCGCCTCTCATATCGGTTACTGTGACAGAGGGCTTTATCGCCTTGCCTGTATATGTGAACATAGATTTTTTCATTTTAACGGTTACGGGAATAGGAAGATAATTGAAGGTGAGGCTATGATTCTTGGCGTAGTTCTCAGCCGCCGAGCCAGCGTATCCGCTCAGTACAAAGCCGTCGACAGGCTCCTGGGTTTCTTCGCTTGCGTTATATTTGTAGCCGAAAGCTTTACTTATAATCTGGAACGCGCTGTCGGGAACGGAAACTTCCTTGAGGTTCTCGCAGTTATAGAACGCGTACCCGTCGATTGTCTGCAGTCCCTCGTAAAGCCACACATGTCTGAGAGCGTGACACGATGAGAACGCGCTTGCGCCGATAGACTCAACTGTCTCGGGAATATCGACTTCACCCAGAGAATCACAGCTGTCAAACGCGCTGAAGCCGATTTCCTTAAGACCGTCATTGAACGTTACATCAGTAATCGAGGAACAGTCGCTAAAAGCTTCATCGCCTATGTTCTCAAAAGTATCAGGGAAAACAACCTCCTCTATATCGTCATTGTCGTAGAAGGCTTGTTTGGCGATTTTTGTTACCCTATAGCCGTCAATAGAGGACGGAATTGAGATAATGGGCTCAGAGTCGAGGTAGCCTGTAATCTCAGCCTCGTTATCGTTTATGACGTTATATGTATACGGTTCGTCAGACGCGACATATTTATAAATAACAACGAGTTTTTTGTTGGCTTTGTCGCTTATCTGGTACTTGCCTACATTCGCTTTTTTGCTGTTTACATAAGCGTTAACCGTAGAGTTTTCGCTGCTGTCCACGCTGAACTGATAGCCGTCATCCGCGGTTATCCAGACGTAAAGTGAGTACTCCGTACCCGACTCAAACTCAGAGCTTTCGTTCAACCAGCTGTTGTCCTGTTTCCAGCCGACGTCTGTGATAGTGTAGCCCGAATCGTCTGTATCAGCGTTGAAACTGGCGTTTGCGCCCGCGAGAGGCGCTTTAACGCCCTTGATGTTTACATCATTGATAATCTGAATCTGCTGCGGAGGTGTATCGCCGCCCGAGCTGCCCGCTGAGAACCTGTACGAAATATGGATAAACTCCGCGGGAGAGTAACTGTAGACCTCAAGTACTGTAGCGTTATATCCGTTTACGGTCGCTGTTAAGAGCGATGTTTTTCCGTTAGCGTTAAATACGTAACCGTCATTCGGATCGATGAATATGTTAGCCGCGTATTCTTTACCCTCTTCAAAGGTCTCATCGGCTGAAACATTTTCTTTATCTGTAGAGTTATACCAGCTTACCGCTTCGTGAAGGTGGTACCCTGCTCCACACACAGCTTCCCCTGACGGCTTCTGTCCAGCCACGGGAGCGGTTACTGTTATAGCTACGGTGTTGATAACGGTTTCGGCACCCGCGGTAAAAGGTACAGACGCGAATACGCCGACTATCATAATTATCGCTAAAACTAAACTAACCGTCTTTTTCATAGTATTCTCCTTAGAATAACAAATAGCGTTACTTATTACTTATTACCTATTACTTATTACTTAATCAAGATAATCCTTTAATTTCTTACTTCTCGACGGATGACGGAGCTTTCTCAAAGCCTTCGCCTCAATCTGACGGATACGCTCACGGGTTACCTTGAACTCCGTACCTACCTCCTCGAGGGTGCGGCTCTTGCCGTCCTCTAAGCCGAAGCGAAGTCTGAGCACCTTTGCCTCACGGGGAGTTAATGTCGCGAGGACCTCCTCGAGCTGTTCTTTTAAGAGGGCGTGGCTGGCTTCGTCCGCGGGAGCGGGAGTGTCGCTGTCGGGTATGAAGTCGCCGAGATGGCTGTCCTCCTCCTCACCTATCGGTGTTTCAAGCGATACGGGCTCCTGAGCTACTCTGACAATCTCGCGAACTTTGTCGACCGAGATTTCGAGCTTTTCGGCGATCTCCTCTGAGGTCGGCTCGTGGCCTTTTTCGTGGAGAATCTGGGTGCTGACTTTCTTTACTTTATTGATAGTTTCTACCATATGCACGGGGATACGGATTGTACGCGCCTGGTCGGCGATAGCTCTTGTGATAGCCTGACGAATCCACCATGTAGCGTATGTAGAGAACTTGAATCCCTTTGTGTAGTCGAATTTTTCAACAGCCTTGATAAGACCGAGGTTACCCTCCTGAATCAAATCGAGAAACTGCATTCCGCGTCCGAGATAACGCTTTGCGATACTTACAACAAGACGAAGGTTTGCTTCGGAAAGGCGCTTTTTAGCCTGAAGGTCGCCCTCTGAAATCTTGATAGCGAGCTCGACTTCTTCCTCGGGAGTGAGCAGCGGAACACGACCGATTTCCTTGAGGTATACCTTTACGGGGTCGTCGATTGATATTGAGTCGGAAGATTCAGGAGAAGAATCCTTCTTCTGCTGCTCGGCGATTTCGGTGATTTCCTCAAAGTCGATATTCTCAATTTCCTCGATAATTTCGATACCCTGCTGCTCAAAACTATCGTAGAGTTTTTCGAGCTCCTCAGGCTTGAATTCCATTTCGCCGAGAGCTTCGATAATTTCGTCGTTAGTAAGGCTGCCTTTTGATTTACCGAGTTCCGTTAGTTCTTTTACGATTGTTTTTTTATCCTGCTGCTGTCCCATTACACATATCCTTTCTTTATGATTACTCCTGTTATCGTGTAATCCTATTTACGAGAATCCTTCAGGCGTCTAAGCTCCTCGGCAATGTCATCCATACTCGCGTTAGCCGCGTCGCTGACTTTGAGCCTTGAGTATTCATCGTTAATTACTCTTATATTTTCTGCCGCTGTTTTATCGTTCGCCATTCTCGCGTAGTCGGAGTTGGCGATATGATAAATCTTCGCGGTTTCTTCCTGTGTGAAATCGCCCGAGACCGAAGCCAGAGCGTCAAGGTTATTTTTAATTCTTTCAGAGAAATATACATACAGATTTCTGTTGAATTCCGTCTGGAATTTCTCGGCAGGGAGCTGTTCTTCAACCCTTTGCAGCTTGTCGGGATTCTTGAGTATATAAGCTATTATGCCCTCTTCGGCAGTAGTTACACGCGGCTTTTTGTAGCGCTCCGTGTTAACCTTGTCGTTAATGCCGTTGAGATTCTGACGCATATTTCTGAAATTTTCCCGCCGCTTGTCGTAATACTTTTTGCGGCTGAATTTGCGCATCTGCTGTTTTACGGCGTCCGGACTGACCTCGAGCTCCTTGCAGAGCTTTGATATGTACACATCCTGCTCGATAGTGTTATCGAGCGATGCGAGGATTTTTGCTGCCTCTGTGAGATAAGCAACTCTGCCCTCGGCTTCTTTGAGGTTGAAATTCAACCTCAGCTTATTGAGCCTGTATTCGATATCATTTCCGCTGCCCTCAATAACATTTTTGAAAGCGTCGTGACCGTTCTCGCCCTTATTGCGTAAAAACTCGTCGGGGTCCTTGCCCTGCGGAATATTTATTACCTTTATGTTCAGCCCCGCGTTACGCAGAAACGTTATAGCTCTCGCTGTAGCCTTCTGTCCCGCTTCGTCCGAGTCGTAACAGATTATTACCTCGTCGGCATAGCGCTTCATCAACAGCGCCTGCTCCTGCGTGAGCGCCGTACCCAGAGTGGCAACCGCGTTAGGAAAACCTGCCTGATTTACGGCAATAACGTCCATATATCCCTCGCAAAGAATGAGCGAACGCTCGCCGGAGCTCTTGGCGTTGTTCAGCGAGAACAGATTAGCGCTCTTTTTGAACACGGGAGTGTCGGAAGTGTTGAGATATTTCGGTTTTTGATTGGTCATTATTCGGCCGCCGAAAGCAATCACGTTTCCGCGAAGGTCGATAATCGGAAACATAACGCGGTCGTTGAAACGGTCCGAGATACCGCCGTTCCTGTTTTGAAACGCTAAGTTCGCTGAAACAATTTCGGAGTTTTTAAAGCCAAGCTTTTTAAGGTGACCGCACAGCGAATAACGGTTTGAATCGGCATATCCAAGCCCGAAGCGACGGATTGTCTTGTCCGTCAGAGCTCGTCCGTGAAAATATTCAAGCCCTTCCCTGCCGACCTCGGAGTAAAGATTTTTATAGAAGAATCTCGCCGCCTCGCGGTTCGCTTCAAAAATGCGCTTCCGAAGATTTGACATGCTGTCGTCAAACGTGTCCTCGGGCATATTCATACCCGCGCGCTGCGCAAGAAACTTAACCGCGTCGATATAGTCGAGATTCTCAATTTTCATAATAAATGTGATTACATCGCCGCCTACTCCGCAGCCGAAGCAATAGAAGGAGCCGTTCTCGGGGTAGATATTGAAGGACGGGGTTTTTTCACCGTGAAACGGACAAAGCCCGACCATATTTCTGCCGCGTCGGTTGAGATTGACGTACGCGGACGCAACATCGGTCATATCGTTGCGGTCTTTGAGCTCCTGAAGAAAGCCCTCGGGCAACGCCATATCTCCACCTCCTTAATTTAGCGTCCGGTGATTAGTTGTTCGCGCAATTGAGCAAATTGCAAAAAACACACAACTTCACCCGACAGATGAAAGTTTAAATATATTTAAACATTTGTTAACGATTAACTAATCACTAACCACTAATCACTTAACACTGACATTTATATATACGACAAAAATCTATAAATTCCTTAAATCTCAAAAAATTTTTCGCTATTTATTTGTAGTTTTACCTCGCCTGCCGTTGCGTCGGCGAATTCTTTGTCGAGAGAAGCGGTCATTTCGCACGGAATATGAAAGCTGATATTGACGTTATCCGCGAAATCGCAGTTATCCACAACACCGCCCATATTCATTATAAGAGTGTTGAGCTTGCCGTACTGATTGTATGTGCAGCTTATCTCACACTCGGAGCAAAGGCTCATATTGATTACACCTGCCGCTTCGAGCCCAACCTTTGCCGCGGCGGAATAAGCGCGCACAAGACCGCCTGTGCCGAGCAGCACGCCGCCGAAATAGCGCGTGACAACAATAACGACGTCTACAACATCGTTTTTGGTTATCACATCAAGCACAGGCACGCCCGCGGTACCCGACGGCTCGCCGTCGTCGCTGTAGCGCTTGACCTGTCCCTCGCGCAGGCTGTAGGCATACACGTTGTGACGCGCGTCCCAGTGCTCTTTTTTTATTTTGTTGATAAAATCCACAGCCTCAGCCTCGGTAGCAACGGGCTTGCAGTAACCGATAAAGCGTGAACGCTTTTCGGTCAGCTCGCCGCTGGCTGAGTTTTTTACGGTTTTGTATGAGCGCATAATTATCCCCTTTATCAAATAGGAAAAAAGGGCGACATAAGTCGCCCTAATACTCTCAATAAATTAATCGATATTGAAACGCTTCTTGAATCTGTCAACACGTCCGCCTGTATCAACTAACTTCTGTTTACCAGTGAAGAAAGGATGACACTTTGAACAAACTTCAACACGGATATCCTTTTCTGTTGAACCGGTTTCGATTACATTACCGCAGTGACAGGTAATTGTAGTCTGATAGTAATTGGGATGGATACCATTTTTCATTTTATTCACCTCATTCGGCATAAATTCATTCATAACATTGTGATTATACAATACTTTTTTACAAATTGCAAGTGTTTTTTTTATTTTATCTGGAATTTATGTAAAGTACATATTCATTGAGTGACTTGTTAAGGCTGCGCATCATTTGAGCGTTGTCTGTTCCGACGTATCTGTACACCTGCTGATTCGGGTCCATTGACGTTGAATCGGTTTTATCTGTCGGATAACGCCAGATAAAGCCAAAACCGATACAGTTGTCTTTGAGCCAGCGCGACGCCTTTGAGCCGTCAAACCTGCCGTTTGTACCAAAAGTAACAAGCAAACCCGTCTGCGCCTCACTGTTGCCCGCCTGAGGAACGTCGGATTCCGTCTTAGCCTGAGCGCGGACTTCGGAAAGATTGTACTTATTTCTGTTATACTTGTATTTTTCGGTATAGAGCTTTTTCTGTTCGTCGTATGATATATACGCGCTCGAAACGCTGAGCTCAATACCTTTTTCTTTGGCAGCTTCAATCATAGCGTTCAGCTGCTCATCGGCAAGCACAGAAACCGAATAGCCGTCATGCTCAACAAGCTCGGGTACATAGTCCTTATCGAGCGGGTTGGTTTTGTTGACAATCCTCAACAGCTGTTCACTGACAGCGCTGTCAATTTTCGCATCGGTTTCAGCGGTTTTGCGGTCGGGACCGTCAGCCCAATAGAGTTTGGCACCGAAAATAATCAGTCCGACCACCAGCGCCGCAAGCAAAACAACAACAAACACCTTAACTGCTCTCAGTCCTCTGACAGGCTTGTCGAGCTTAATCTCAAAGGTTCTGTCAACGGCGCCGTAGCGTTCTACTCTGCGTTTTTTCAACTATTTAATCTCCTTGGAATCAATTTCCTTAACAGCCGCGGCGATAAAGTCATCAAGCGGCATTGAACCTAAGTCGCCTTCCTTGCGGTGACGTACGGATACGCAGTTGTTCTCGATATCCTTGTCGCCTACTACGAACATATAGGGAACCTTTTCGAGTTGTGCCTCGCGGATTTTGTAGCCTATCTTTTCGGAACGGTCGTCGATTTCTACACGCATACCGTTTTTTTCGAGCTCGGCTTTAATTGAATAAGCATAGTCAAAATGGCGGTCGGCAATCGGCAGAATCTTCACCTGAGTCGGCGCGAGCCACATCGGGAACGCGCCCGCGTATTTCTCAATAAGCAGAGCCAGAGTGCGCTCATAGCAGCCGATTGATGTGCGGTGGATGATATACGGGTTCTTCTTTTTGCCGTCCTTGTCGACATACTCCATACCGAATTTTTCAGCGATGAGGCCGTCAATCTGGATTGTGATGAGCGTGTCCTCTTTGCCGTAGACGTTCTTAATCTGTATGTCGAGCTTAGGACCGTAGAACGCAGCCTCGCCGATACCGATTTCATACGGGATTTCAAGGTGGTCAAGTATACGTCCCATCATATCCTGAACAGAGTTCCACTCCTCCTCGGTGCCGATGTATTTCTCTCTGTCGTTGGGATCCCACTGGGAGAAGCGGTAGCTTACATCCTCATATAGCCCGACTGTTTTAAGCATAAAGATAGCAAGCTCAAGACAGTTTTTAAACTCGTCCTCAAGCTGTTCGGGAGTACACATAAGGTGACCCTCGGAGATTGTAAACTGGCGCACACGGATAAGCCCGTGCATTTCGCCCGAGGCTTCGTTTCTGAACAGTGTTGATGTTTCGTTATATCTCAGAGGCAGGTCGCGGTATGAACGCTGGCGGTTGAGAAAAGCCTGATACTGGAACGGGCAGGTCATCGGGCGAAGCGCGTAAACCTCGTCGTCCTTTTCCTCGTCGCCGAGTACAAACATTCCGTCTTTATAATGGCCCCAGTGACCGCTGATTTTATAGAGGTCGGACTTTGCCATAAACGGAGTTTTTGTCAGGAGCCAGCCCCTCTTCTGCTCCTCGTCCTCAACAAAACGCTGAAGAAGCTGAATGATTCTCGCGCCCTTGGGAAGCATAATCGGGAGTCCCTGTCCGATATAGTCGACTGTTGTGAAGAGCTCAAGCTCACGACCGAGTTTATTGTGGTCGCGCTTTTTGGCTTCTTCCATCATTGTGAGATGCTCCTCAAGCATTGACGCCTTGGGGAAAGCAACGCCGTAAACACGGCAGAGCTGGGCGTTCTTTGCGTCGCCGCGCCAGTATGCGCCCGTACAGTTTGTGAGCGCTACAGCCTTGACCGCGCTGACATCCATAAGGTGAGGTCCCGCGCACAAATCGGTAAAGTCATCCTGCTTATAAAAGCTTATCTTCTCGCCTTTATCGCTGTGCTCTTTGCAGAGCTCAACCTTATAGGGCTCATTCATATCCTCAAGAAGCTTTACGGCTTCGGCAGGTTCAAGCTCGAATTTTTCGAGAGAAATCTTGGATTTTACAATCTTCTTCATTTCGGCGGTAATCTTGTCGAGATCCTCGCGGGCAAAAGGCTTTTCAACATCGAAGTCATAGTAAAAGCCGTTTTCAACAGCGGGACCGATAGCGCACTTTGCGTCGGGATAAAGACGCTTGACCGCCTGTGCCAGAATATGAGAAGCCGTATGCCAGAACGCGTGCTTGCCGTCTTTATCGTCAAAGGTCAGAAGTTCAACCTTGCAATCCTTTGTGAGAGGTGTTCTCAAATCACATACTTCACCGTCCACCTTTGCGGCGCACACGGACTTGTAAAGTCCCATTCCGATTGATTTTGCGATTTCAGCGGGAGTTATGTTTTCCTCATACCGATTAACAACTCCGCCTTTAAGTTCTACATTTAACATTTCAACTTACTCCTTTTATTATTTTAGATTTTGCTGTTTAAGATTCTTCGCTGCGCTCGGAATTACGAGGACGAAAAAACAAAAACCGCTCTGATATCCCTAAGGACATCAGGGCGGCTGAATAATCAAACGCGGTTCCACCTGAGTTTTTTACTCATTACGCCTTTAACGGAGCTATCCGCCGCGCCATTTCCTGCGCGGTGCTCAGAAGCGGTAACACAGACAGGGTTTATATGCTCACACCAACCGCATACTCTCTTAAAAACCATTGCACTGTATCGTGTCTTCGTCAACGCATTACTATACTATCACTCAAAAAGCCGAATGTCAACAACAAATTAACTGTTGATATCCTCAATCAACTTATCAATTTTTGCCATCTGCTCGGCGTCATAATCTGTTTCTTTTGCATTAACGGGACTTTTGATGTTCTGGGTTCTGCCCGAAAGAATACGCTCCTCAAAATCCTCAACAACGTCGCTGTCTACATAGATAACGTCGTCATCTTCTTCCACAGGTTCGGGAGGAGCGACCAGGTCATCCTGGTCATTAGTACCGCCGTAGCTGTAATCATAGTCATAGTCCGAAGTGTAGTTCTTATCTGTCTGGGTTACATAATTCTCAGACTCTTCGGAAGCACTTGAATAATCATAGTCGTAGTCGCCTGTCTGCTCTTCGGGAGCCGCGACGAAATTATCCTGATGGGCGCCATATACACGCTGCTCCTGGTCAAAATCGTCAAGGTCAAACTTGATGACCTGTTCTTCTTTTGTTCGGGAATTCTTTGTAATCTCGGCAATCAGCATAACCGCGTACAAACCGAGGGCACAAAGTGCGGAGGCGAAAACATTCTCGGAATAATCAAGACCGCTTGTAATAATACTGCACACATTAACGGCGCCGACTGATATACCGAGAGCCGCCATAGGCAAGCCGTAAAGATACATAGCTTTCACGGGGTTTCTTCCGTCTACTGTCGCAATTATCATGGACAGTTTGAACAGGAAAATCATAGCAAACGCCATAGTAAAAAGCTTGAACTCATCTACATCGGCAAGCGATACCTTGCGGTTATCGAGGAACTCGTTGACAAGTACAAGCCCTGCCCATACAGGCATCGCGAGGAACAAAGCTCCCATACGCGGGAGGAAGTTCCTGCCCTGAATGTGAGCAAGCGAAATGACAACAAAACATATTGCTGTCAGAATTCCGAGCACTGTAAGCGCCAGAGTCATACCGTCAAATTTATCGTTCTGAATATCGACAATTGAAATTAACGCGGATTTTGACGTTATCATAGCTGCCGAAATAAGAAGAAATACTGCCGCGGAAATATTCCGTGTCAAAAGATAGGCAGGCGAAGTTTTGCGGTCTGCCGCAACAAAAATAATGTTGATGACAAACATCAGGACAACAAGACCTAACGCTGTGTATGAAAACATTTTTACGGGGACGGACGGGAATACATTAAGCGCCTCGAAAACCTTAATAGCAATCGCAATCAAAGCTACGGGGACAAACGTCATCCAACAGAGTTTCGATTTCATATAACTATCCTTTCAATAGGTTATAATAATATTTTTTAAACATATAATATTTTAAGGCAAACCGCCTTTTATGTCAAGGAATAAAAAGCAAAATGAGTGAAAATATGAAAAAACATATTATAGCGCTGATTCTGACGTCGGTTTTTTTGATATCAATTCCGCTGTTTACGGTAAATATTAACACAACAAAAAGTAAAAAAAGCAGTTTTAATTCTGATAAAGAAATAAAGAGCGGTGTTTCAACAGAAATACTCGCGTATGAATTTAAAAAAGAATTCTGTGAGGAAGGGCTGAAAGCTGTCGCTATTATTCTGAATTCGAATTATAAGTCAGGTGTAAAACTCAATACTCTAAGCAAATCTAATTTTTTGAAAAAATTCACTGACGGAGAGCGTTATTATTCTTTAATCGAAAAAACGATTGAAGAAACAGGCGGCAGATATATAACTTACAAGGGCAAGCCCGTCAAAATTCCATGTTCATTCGTAACCGACGGAAAATGCGACAGCGTATATCCATATTTGAGAGATACGTGTAATCCCGCGGATTTGATTAATCCGCATTACACATTTAACTCAAGTTCGGGAGTAAGCTTCAACAGTATCAATAAACTCTGCAAAAAAGGTCTGAGCTTTGAAGAATGTCTCGACAGATACTTTACAGACATTAAAATAACCGCTGCCAAAAGCTGACAGCGGTTAGATTTTTTAGAAGTTTCTGTAGTGTTTAACATTACGCTTGCGTTTGCGGTTGCGCTTTTTGATGATTGAACTGATTATGATATAAACCACAAGCAGTATAATAACAATTACAATTATGAGTACAAACCAGTTTGAACCGATAATATTCTGAATAACGGAGAGGACGTTGAGTATTCCGCTGCGCTCGATTGTCTCGCTCGACACGAGATTGATTACAGCTATTTTCTGCTTGCCCTTTGCGTCGGGACCGTTATAGTAAACAGTGGCTTTGCCTAGTACATCGCCCTTGTTTATCGCGGCGTCAACGCTTTCGGGAACATCTGTCTCGACCACAATATCTGAGTCTTTATAGTCCGAAGGAACGATTGCGTTAATGTTCTTTTCGGGTACGAGCTGAACGCTGTCCTTACCCCACGCGAGGTTAACCTTAACTTCACACATCGGTGTTTCCGACGACGCAACCTGATTAAGCTCAAGCTCTGTAAGCGCCCAGCGGAAAAGGTCAGCCGCGTCAATCATCGTTCCGTATTCGTCGGGGTCCTTGATAGGATTCATCATGAATACGCCGAGATATGAATAGCCGTCCGCCTCACCCTTTGTTACAAGGCAGTGACCTGCTTCGTCGGTTGTACCTGTCTTTATGCCCTGCGCGTACTGATAATAATAATCACCGCCGCGGTTCTCGTCGATAAGATAGTTTGTTGTAACGAGCGGATACTCATCACCCTTGAGGTAATATGTATCGGTATTTGTAATTGTTGAAAACTCTGGCAGAGTCAGCGCGTATTGAGCCATTTTAGCGAGGTCGTTCGCGGTAGTGTAATGGTTCTTGTCGTGGAGACCGTCGGGATTTACAAAGTGAGTATTCTTACAACCGAGCTCCTTTGCCTTGTCGTTCATCATCTTGACAAACTTGCTGATATCTCCGCCTCCGACATAATCGGCAAGCACCATTGCGGCGTCGTTGCCCGAAGGCACCATCATACAATAGAGCAAATCGAGAACAGACATCTTTTCGTTGACGTGGTCCTGAAGTCCCGCAACTGAGCTGCCTGTGCCCAGAAGGATATCGAGAACTTTTTGTTTAATCTTTACCTTTGTATTCTCCAAATCCTCAACATGCTCAGCTACAACAATATATGTCATAATCTTTGTTGTGGACGCGGGATAACGCTTAACGTCAGCTTTTACGCTGTATACCGTCTGTCCCGTGTCGAGATTTATTACCAGAGCTGTTTTTGACTTCAGCTTTACATCATTTGTATAACTTACAGCCGAAGCGGATAAAACCGTGGAGCTGATTATCGTAAACAACGCCAGAAGAAGCGAAAGAATAATTGATAATTTCTTTTTCATATTTTACCTCCGTATTAAGGATGAGAGTATTATAATATAAAACATATAATTTTACAAGTATAATCAGTTCAGCGTTTCGTCGCCCGTGGATTTGAACAGGCGCTTTATCTCTCCCGATAACGCGCGGTAGCGGTCATCGGTCAGATTCTGTGAATCTTTTATTACATAATCGGCAATCTTCTGTGAGATGTCGAGATTGCGCGTGTCGGCAAGACTGCTTATTGAAAGCTTTGGAAGTCCGTGCTGACGTGAGCCGAAAAAGTCGCCCGGACCCCTGAGTCTGAAATCAGCGTCGGCAATTTTAAAGCCGTCACGCGTGGATTTCATAGTTTTCAGACGTTCGTAGGCGTTCTGAGTTGTGCTGTCGGAAACAAGGATACAATAGCTCTTTTCTTCACCTCTTCCTACGCGTCCTCTGAGCTGATGAAGCTGTGAGAGACCGAAGCGCTCAGCGTTCTCTATCATCATTATCGTAGCGTTAGGAACGTCAATTCCGACCTCGATAACCGTTGTCGAAACCAGAATTTTAAGCTTGTTATCAGCAAAATCACGCATAACAGCTTCTTTTTCCGCGGGCTTCATTTTGCCGTGCAAAATACCGACGGGAATATCGCTGAAATGATTGAGCATAAGTTCGGCGGCGTATTCTTCGGCTGAGATAAGGTCGCTGTCCCCCTCCTCAATCAGAGGACAGACAATATAAGCCTGTCTCCCCTGCTCAACCGTTTTGCGAACAAATCCGAGAGCGCGTTCACGCTTTGCTGAATCTATTATTACCGTTTCGATTTCCTGTCGTCCCGGAGGAAGCTCATCGATGATTGAGATATCGAGGTCTCCGAAAATTATCAGCCCGAGGGTTCTTGGAATCGGTGTCGCGCTCATTACGAGCAAGTGCGGACTGTTGCCCTTGGAGAGCAGCTTTGCCCTCTGCGCTACACCGAAGCGGTGCTGTTCGTCTGTGACAACAAGCCCCAGGTCAGAGAACAGGGTTTTGTCCGTTATCAGCGCGTGAGTACCGATTACAAGGTCGATTTCTCCCGACTCAAGCTGCTTTCGGATACTGTCTTTCTCGGACGCTCTGAGCGAGCCTGTGAGCAGAGCCGTTCTTATTCCCGCAGGCTCTAATAATTCTTTAAGAGAATTATAATGCTGCTCCGCAAGTATCTCTGTAGGCGCCATAAAAGCGCACTGTCTGCCGTTATTAATCGTCGTGTAGCACACCGAAGCGGCTACCGCTGTTTTGCCCGAGCCAACATCACCCTGCACAAGTCGGTTGAGCGTAATCTCGGGGTTCTTCATATCACCGATACACTCGCTTATCACCCTTTTCTGGGCATTCGTGAGTGCAAACGGAAGCAGCTTTTCAAACTGCTCGGAGCAGTCGTCGATAATAATATTTTTATTTTGGGAACGTTTTCGGTTTTTGAGGCTTCTGAGCCCTAAATTAAGAACAAGAAGTTCCTCGATGACAAGTCTTTTCCGCGCTGTTTCGAGAGCCATGATGCTTTCGGGAAAATGTATATTATTAATCGCGTATTTCAAATCGCATAGTTTGAAGCGCGTACGCAGTTCCTCGGGCAGCGGGTCGTTGACCGTATTCGGCAGCAGCTTCAGCGCCTTTTTTACCGAATTTATTATGAACTTATTGTTCAGTCCCGCGGTCAGGTTGTAAATCGGCTGAACCGCTGTGGAGCTTTTTTCGGGCTGGAATATGGGCGACACCATACTGACGCCGTCGAGAGTATGGCTCGCCTTACCGAAGAACAGGTATGTCTGGCCGTACTTCAGCATATTGACTATATAGCGATTGTTGAAAAACACAAGCTCCGCTCCGCCGCTGTCGTCAAACACGGATACTCTGGCAATAAACTTTCCGCTTTTCGTATATCCTGTTTTGAAAGCGGAACCGACTACCGCGCGTATACATACCGTGGTGTTGTCTGTGACATTGGAAATTTCTGTGATGTCGGACCAATCCTCGTAATCGCGCGGGTAAAAATTCAGCAGCTGCCCAACAGAATATACACCGAGCTTGTGAAAAAGCTCAGCTCGCTTAATACCGATACCGCTCAGTTCTTCAATTTTCATCGAATACAACGAAGCCATAATTTCAATGATAATTAACAAATTAGCCCTCCCTTGGGGGAGGGTGGGCAATTCGCCGCTAAGGCGAATTGGTCGGGAGAGGGTCCACTTGTGAACGAATTGAAAATTTAACGTTTGATATAGCGAGCGTTTAATAATGGACCCTCTTCAGTCTCGCTACGCTCGACAGCTTCCCAAAAGGGAAGCCTTTTAATAAAAAGGGCTGCCTTATGACAGCCCCTGTTTTTATTCAACACTTAAAATGAAGTAGTAAATCGGCTGTCCGCCGTTAACCAGCGACACATCAACCTTTGAACCGTACTTATCCTGAATGATTTCGTACGCTTCCTGAGCGTCCTCTTCACTTACGTCATCGCCGTAGATAAGAGTAACGAACGAGGTATCGTGATTAATCATATTCTTCGCAAGCTTCACCGCAGCCTTAACGGGAGTTTTCTCTGTGATGGTGAGCTTGCCGTTCTCAAGCGCGATAATCTCGCCCTCTTTAATCTTGTGATGTCCAAACTCGCTGTTGCGTGCCGCGAAGGTAACCTGACCTGTAGCAACCGCCTTGGCGGCGTCCATCATCATATCCTTGTTGCTCTCGGGAGAAAGCTCCGGGTCGTAGTTGAGGATAGCTGTCATACCCTGAGGAATTGTGCGAGTGGGTACGATGATAACTTCTCTGTCCTCTACCATCGGAACTGTCTGCTGAGCAGCCATGATAATATTCTTGTTATTAGGAAGAACGATAACTGTCTTTGCGGGTGTTGCCATAACAGCCTCGTAGATATCGTCAGTGCTCGGGTTCATTGACTGACCGCCCGAAACAACGTTAGCGCAGCCTAAATCCTTGAACAGATTTGTCAGACCTTCGCCTGCTGCAACGGCTACAAAGCCGATTTCCTCAGTGGGTTCAACAGGCTCGAGCTTCTGTTTTTTAACGGGAGCCTTTTTGGATTTCGCGGCAGCGTTGTCCTCTTTAGCCTTTTTGTGCTGCTCTCTCATATTCTCGACCTTAACGGTTAAGAGCTGTCCGTATTCAAGACCTTTCTTGAGAGCGTCACCCGGTTGTTCGGTATGAACGTGAACCTTGATGATTTCCTCGTCGTTAACAACAACAACGCAGTCGCCGATTGTTTCAAGGAAAAGTCTTAACTCGTTGGGGTCGGTACCGATTTCGGTATCACGACCAACGATAAACTCTGTGCAATAGGTAAAGTTAATAACCTCATCAAACTCCGCAACAGTGCTTGTAAAGTTATCGAGTTCCTCCTGAGTGTTGTCCTCTTCGTACTCAACAACGATGCCGTCCTTAAAGTACGAAAGCATACCCTCAAAGATTGAGAGCAGTCCCATTCCGCCCGCGTCAACAACTCCCGCCTTTTTAAGAACAGGGAGATACTCGGGTGTTTTCTCAAGAGCGCCTTCGGCTGCTTTGCAGATTTCCTCCCAGACATATACGAGGTCATCGTTCTTATTGACAACCTTAAGTCCGCCCTCGTAGCCTACGCGGGCAACCGTAAGGATTGTACCCTCAGTGGGTTTCATAACAGCGCTGTAAGCGGCGTCAACACCCAATCCGAGAGCTTTGACAACGTCCTTGCCTGTGATTTCTTCCTTATCGCTGAGGCCCTGTGAGAAGCCTCTGAAAAGAAGCGAAAGAATAACGCCTGAATTTCCTCTTGCTCCTCTGAGCATAGCGGAAGCAACAGCCTTGGCGATTACGCCTGCCTCTGTGCTTTCCTCATCCTTGATAGCGTTAACAGCGGCAGTCGTAGTCATCGACATATTTGTGCCTGTATCGCCGTCGGGAACAGGGAAAATATTAAGGTCGTTAATCATCAGCTTTTTGCTGCAGATATTATTTGAGCCGGATATAACAGCCTGTTTTAAGTCTTGTCCGTTCATAAAAACACTTCCTAACCTATTGCAACCTAAATCACGGGATTATACACTATATATTATACTAATAATAAATCAATTTTTCAAGTATTTTTTATATTATTCTTAATCTTTCCGCGGATTTAGTTTTTGCTGTTCTTTCGTCAATATCAAAAATAACCGCCTCGAGTTTACACTCGTCCTGTTTTATGTCAAAACGAACAGGCATACGCGTCTTGAATTTTTCGATTACAATATCGGGTTTTACGCCGAGGACGGAGTTCATAGGACCTGTCATTCCGACATCGGTAATATAGCCCGTACCGCCGCTGAGCACACGGTCGTCAGAGGTCTGGACGTGGGTATGAGTTCCGAAAATCGCCGAAACTCTGCCGTCGAGATAATAACCCATAGCGAGCTTCTCTGAAGTGGTTTCCGCGTGGAAATCAATAACGGTGATTTTGCTCTCGATTTTCTCAAGAATTCCATCGATGATGTCAAACGGACTCGGAAGCGAACTTTCAAGAAACATTGTGCCCATAAGGTTAATTACGGTCACGCTGATTCTGCCCATATCAAATACGCACATTCCAACCCCGGGTGTTGAACCCGACGGGAAGTTGGCGGGACGAATTATATACGGTGTGTTGTCGAGATAATCGTACACTTCTCTGCGGCGGAAAGAATGGTTACCCAGAGTGATAACGTCTACTCCGCTGTCAAAAAGGAACTTTGCAGACACGGGAGTTATGCCGTTGCCGTCGGCGGAATTTTCGCCGTTGCAGATTACCATATCTATACCGTAAAACTTTTTGAGGTTAGGCAGTTTCGAACGCAGATATTCACACCCGATTTTTCCAACCACGTCACCTATACAAAGGATTTTCATCAATATCATCTTTCTATACAATAAGATAAAAATAGTATAACACACTTCACACTTTTATTCAATCGTGAGTTTTTGCTTTTTGGCTATATTTCTGTTGAAGATATAGTCAACATTCAGCGCATAACTGCCGGCTTTTTTCTCCAGTTTTATTTTGCGCTGTTTCACGCTGCTTTCTCCCTCGCAAAAACACTCATAAAGCGCCATTTTATTTTTCAGTGTTTTTTTCGCGTCCTCATTTTTCAGGACGCTTTCTTTTTTGTCAAATGAGTACTCGCGCCTCGTTGTTTTGCCGAGTGGAAGGGTGATGTCGTTTATTCTGATTGACTCAGTTAACAGATTGCACGCCTTAATGCCCTCTCTCGACGGAGAAACCTCAAACGGAATATTCAAGCACAAAAAGTTGAGCTTTGATTTATCAATATAATTCTTTTTGAGAATGATTTTATTTTTCTTTTCAGGAATAATAAATAATTGCTTATCTATTACGTCCGCCCTAATTTCCGCTTGGCTGTGCACATACTTCTGCTTATCCTCACCTATCGGTACGACGGAATTCACAAGCAGCTGATTTTTGACTACCGCCGAACCGCGTTTGACCTCGCAGGTACCGCTGTTGACTATAATATCTGTTATTACACCGTCATCGGACGCTTTGATATTGCAGGGACTTTTGCCGCTGTTCATTTTCGGACGCTCGCTCTGCTGTTTTATCTCAACCGTCGCGACATTATTAAGCATATTAACCGCAATCCAGCGCACATCGGGAACTTTGAGCTCGACCTGTCTCTCTACGCTCTCAACGTTAATCAGACCTTTAGGAATTCCGACCTTTAAGCCACATTCATCAAACGCGGAAATGAGCTCCGCGGTACTCAATCCGTCCGCTCCGACAATTTTTATATCCCATACGAACTGACTCATAACCGTCAGAATTATAACAGCGGCGACAGCGCCGAAAAGCAAACCTTTACGGCGTTTATACTTTCTGATAAAGAACGGAAAACCTGTCCTTTTTTCCGACTTGAGTCTGACCGACGAATTGCGCGCTGTCGGACGTATTCTGAGATAATCGGAGAGGAACATTTTTCCGACATATCCGTCATCTGACGGGACAAAATCCCAGTGGCAAATCCCCTGCCTGTTGAGCGAATTCAGAAATCTCTCGGGAAACGCTCCTGTCATTCTGAAAAGTATATAACCTCGGAACCAGCGTATTATTTTAAGAACCATAACCTCACCTTATGAACTCTGTTTTCGTGATACAGCCGTCGATAATCACGGCTGTCGGAGAAATACATTTGAGCGTCAGACCGCGCCCGTAAAAAGCAATCACCATAGAACGCGTATTAATACTCACGAGCTCGCTCTCGTATTTAAGCACGCCTGTTGAACCCTCAACTATAACGCTTCTGTCTCCCGTAAATTCAATAATCGGGAGGCTGTATGTCAGCTCAACGGGGATTTTTCGGTTTTTATCTGATTTTTTCATTATCTATCACCCTGAAACATATATATTAAAGGTGAATAAAAATGATGACTGAGAAGCAAAATACAAGGGTTGCGACGGAGTTCGCGTTCGTTATTTCGGCGGTTATCGCAATACTTTTTTTCGGGAAAGAGTGTTCCTCGGGAGCACTGCGGGGAATTTATTTTTGCGCCGAAGTATTGGTGCCGTCAATCTTTCCTTTTATGGTGATTGCGATTTTTGCGGCTGAATGCGGATTATCACGGCAGCTCGGAAAAATAACAGGCGGATTGTGCCGAAAGCTTTTCGGCGTTTCGGGAAATTTAGCGGCTGTACTGATTATGAGTATGATAGGCGGATATCCTGTCGGAGCGAGAGGAATTGCCGCGCTGAAAAAAAGCGGCGCAATCAGTGAAGACGACGCTGTCCGCGCGTCATACTTCGCGGTAGGCGCGGGACCCGGGTTTCTGATTGTTTTCGTCGGTCAAAATCTGCTTTCCAGTGTACAGACAGGCGTTTGTATTCTCGTGTCGCAGATTTTGTCCATCATAATCCTGGGGATAGCGAATAAAAAATTTTTTGGAAAAACCGAAAATTATAATTCTGATATAGAATTAAAATCAAAACCTCTGCCCTTTGCTTCCGCACTGACCGAAGCTGTTATCGAAGCGACCTACGGCATGATAGATATGTGCGGTATGGTAGTGCTTTTTTCGGCAATCATTGGATTAACGGAGAAATTTTTCGGGAGCGCGAACATATACATATGTATACTCGCGGAAGTAACAACCGCTAGCAAGCTTCTCGCAGACAGCGGAAACATTCTGCTCCTGGCTTTCGCAGTCGGTTTCGGAGGACTTTGTGTTCATTTTCAAATTTTTACGGCATTGAAAAGCATAGAAATAAACAAAGGCTTATTTTTCCTATATAGAATTATACAAGGAGTTATAACAGCTCTGCTGACAATGCTGTTTATAAAAATATTCAACATAAGTCTGCCTGTGTTTTCAAGCATTTCCGCGCCGCCCGAGCTAAGCCTGAGCACCAACGCGGTCGGCAGCGCTATGCTTCTTCTCTGCGGCGCGGGCTTTATATACACTATCAAAAAGCTTTAGGAGGTTATTTTATTATATGTGCGGAATAGCGGGAATAGTTGACAGGTATGAGGATTTGTCCCAAAAACTCGGAATGCTTTCTGAAATGTCCAAGACACTGACAAAAAGAGGACCTGATGAAAACGGCATTTTTATCGACCATAACACCGCGCTGATTCACCGCAGGCTTGTGGTTATTGACAAGGAAAACGGCAAGCAGCCGATGATGTGCGGAATGAACAATGAAAAGTATATCATCGTATATAACGGCGAGCTTTATAATACCGAGGAATTGCGCGCCGACTTAAAAAGCAAAGGGTACACATTTAAAGGGCACAGCGACACCGAGGTTGTGCTGAAAAGCTATATTGAATACGGCGAAAACTGCGCAGGTAAGCTGAACGGAATATTTGCCTTCGCCGTATATGAAATGTACAACAAAAAGCTGTATATGTGCCGTGACAGAATAGGCGTCAAGCCGTTTTTTTACAGTGAATTCGACAGCGGAATTGTGTTTGGCTCGGAGATTAAAGCGCTCCTGAAAAGCGGAAAGGTCAAGCCCGTTATTGACGAGGAAGGTTTGTGCGAGATTTTCTTTCTCGGTCCCGCGAGAACCCCGGGAAGCGGAGTTTTCAAAAATATCAAAGAACTGTTGCCGGGTGAATACGCCGTATACGAGGGCGGCAGGCTGAGGAAAAAGCGTTACTTCCGACTTGAGGCAAAGGAATTTGAGGACAGCGAGGAGCAGGCGATTGAACGCGTCAGATATCTGCTGACCGACGCGATTGAAAAACAGCTCGTGTCCGATGTTCCGCTGTGCTTCTTTTTGTCGGGAGGACTCGACAGCAGCATCATCGTTCAGAGCGCTTCAAATTTCTTTAAAAGAAATAACAGCAGCAGGATAACAACCTACTCGGTGGAATACCGTGACAATATGAAATACTTTGAAAAAAGCCTGTTTCAGCCGACTGCCGATGTTGAGTTTATAAAGCTTATGTCACAGAACGCCGACACAATTCACAGGGAGGTAATTATCGACAACGAACAGCTCGCGGACGCGCTGTACGACAGCGTGCTCGCCAGAGATTTGCCCGGTTATGTGGATGTAGACAGCTCGCTTTTACTGTTTTGCGGAGAAATAAAAAAGGAATATACGGTGGCGCTCTCGGGTGAGTGCGCCGATGAGCTTTTCGGCGGTTATCCTTGGTATCACAACAGAGATATACTTTTTGAAGACTGCTTTCCGTGGTCGCGGTCACAGGATATAAGGCGAAGTATACTCAAAAAGGGCGTTCTGCTGAAAGGCGAAGAATATGTGCGCGAAAAATACCTCGACACAATCCGCTCAACCGAAAAGCTCAGCACAGATACCGAGCTAACAGCGCGCATGAGAGAAATGTTCAGCCTCAACTATTACTGGTTTATGCAGTGCCTGCTTGAGAGAAAGGACAGGTGCAGTATGTACAGCGGTCTGGAGGTCAGAGTTCCGTTCTGCGATTACAGAATTGTCGAGTACGCGTACAACATGCCGTGGGAAATCAAGGCATACAGGGGCAGAGAAAAGGGCATTGTCAGAAAGGCGTTTGAGGATATTCTGCCATATGATATAGTTTGGCGGAAGAAAAGCCCGTACCCGAAAACCCACAACCCCGTTTATATGGAAATCTGTGCCGAGAGAGTTGAAAAAATCCTCGGAAAGGATACCGCTCTCACCGAGCTGTTGAGCAAGGAGGGAATTGAGCGGATTATAGAGAATCCCGAAGGAATCAGCTCGCCTTGGTACGGTCAGCTTATGAAGGCACCGCAGATTTTGGCGTATATTATCGAGCTGGATTATTGGTTTGAGGAATACGGTGTGAGGATTGAGGGAGCGTAAGCCTTCCCTCGTGGCAAGGCTTGATTAACAACGTTAACTGTGATAAAATACTTTCGGTGATAGTATGACCAAATCACGGTATGACAGAATTGAACAATTCTTCAGAAGTCATAACAAATTATTTTTCTTTGTAAGAATTATATATAAATTCAGCCCATACCCTGTATACGTTGCGTATCCGCTGCTGCACATATACCTTATATGGCAGGGACGGTACGCTGAGGCGGTACGTTTTGTCGTTGTGCCCGCGGTTACTTTTGTATCCGTTACCGTACTGCGGATGATAATCAACAGGGCAAGGCCGTACGAGGCGCTCGACATCAATCCGCTTATAAAAAAGAACAAAAGCGGACAGAGCTTTCCGAGCCGCCACGCGGCAAGCGTGTTCATTATCGCCATGGCGTTTCTATATGTCAACGTTTGGGCGGGCATAGCGCTGTTTATACTCGGTATTATTATGTGCGCGTCAAGAGTTCTGGCGGGCGTACACTATATCTCTGATGTTGCCGCGGGCGCGGCAATCGCGGTTATACTCGGTATTTTCGGTTTCTATATTATATAAAGTCTTCCCTATCCTGCGGAAGACTTTTTTTACCTGTAAAAAGATTGACAAAAAATTAACAATGTAGTAAAATACATTAAACGCTATACAAATTCTATTCGATATGATATACTGATTTTATGAAAAAATTTTATAAAAAGCGGTGATAACCATGAAAAAATTAACGGCAATATTACTGACAGCGGTTTGTCTGTTCTCAGTTCTGGCGATGAGTTCATGCAGCTGCTCATCATCAAACGGAAATACGATTTCAATCAATACTCCTACCGAACCCGCTCTAAGGGACGAGTACGGAGTAGGCTATAAGATTAACGACGACAACACGCTTGCTGTTACATCATATAACGGCGCGGACAAGGATGTAAGTATTCCGCTCGATTATGATAACAAAACGGTAAAGAACGTCGCCGAAAGCGCGTTCAAGGGTTCTGATATTGAGAGCGTAACAATGCCCGACGGCATGGAGAGTATCGACGGCTACGCTTTTGCTCTTTGCAAGGACCTCAATATTGTCAATATTCCCGAGGGAGTAAAAACTATCGGTTCAAACGCGTTTTTCGGGACATTCGCGCTCACAGAGATTGAGCTTCCCGAAACACTCGAAACAATAGAGCTGAACGCGTTTAACGCCTCGGCTATCACAGAAATCGTGATTCCCGAAAAGGTGAAAACAATCGGTGAATTTGCGTTCGCTGACTGTTCGTCACTCGATACGATTCAGGTTATGAGCAAAAAAACAGATATCGCGTCATCGGCTTTCAAAACGGGGACCGACACAACTATTATCGCTCCTAAAGGTTCAAAGGCGATAAAAATTGCTAAAGAAAATAAATTAAAATATGTTGAAGAATAAACAACATGGAGGCTAATTATGAGTATTAAAGAATATCCGATTGTAGACGGTGTTCCCGCTCTTGAAAAAGCGCTTAAACGCGTCAGAAAAGCTCAGGAAAAGTTCGCTCAGTACACACAGGAGCAGGTGGACGCGATTTTCCTCGCGGCGGCAACCGCAGCTAACCGCGAGCGTATTCCTCTGGCAAAGCTGGCTGTCAGCGAAACGGGAATGGGCATTGTGGAGGACAAAGTTATCAAAAACCACTTTGCTTCCGAGGAAATCTATAACAAATACAGAAACGCGAAAACCTGTGGTGTTATTGAAGAAAACACGATAATGGGCACACAGCGTATCGCTGAGCCTATCGGCGTAATCGCGGCTGTAATTCCCACAACCAACCCGACGTCAACCGCTATTTTCAAGTGCCTTATCGCCCTCAAA
Source organism: Ruminococcus sp. (assembly GCA_024690465.1). GTDB lineage: Bacteria > Bacillota > Clostridia > Oscillospirales > Acutalibacteraceae > Ruminococcoides. The sequence goes on along the minus strand of JAILPC010000176.1, from coordinate 6,808 downwards.
ACACGAAACGGCATTATCATTTCACCTCATCCTCGCGCTAAGGAAAGCACCATAGCGGCGGCAAAGATTGTGTTGGAAGCCGCCGTTAAGGCGGGCGCTCCCGAGGACATTATCGCGTGGATTGACAAGCCCTCGCTCGAGATGACAAACCTCGTTATGAGTGAAGCCGATACTATCCTCGCCACAGGCGGTCCAGGTATGGTTAACGCGGCTTATTCAAGCGGCAAGCCCGCTCTCGGCGTAGGCGCGGGCAACACTCCCGCAATTATCGACAGCACCGCCGATATCCTCGTAGCGGTTAACTCGGTTATCCACTCAAAAACATTTGACAACGGAATGATTTGCGCTTCAGAGCAGAGCGTTATAGTTGACAAAAAGGTTTATAATGACGTTAAGAAGGAATTCATCGCGCGCGGCTGTCATGTACTCAAAAAGAATGAGATTGACAAGGTCAGAAAAACTATCATCATCAACGGCGCGCTGAACGCAAAAATCGTCGGCCAGTCGGCTTACACAATAGCTAAACTCGCGGGCGTTAACGTTCCCGAAAGCACAAAAATCCTCATCGGCGAGGTTGAATCTGTAGACATCAGCGAGGAGTTTGCTCACGAGAAGCTCTCCCCTGTTCTGGCAATGTACAAGTCTCAGGACTTTGACGACGCGCTCAACAAGGCTGAAAAACTGGTAGCCGACGGCGGCTTCGGTCACACATCTTCAATCTACCTCAACGAGGTTACCGAGAAAGAAAAGCTCCAAAGATTCGCGGCTCGTATGAAAACCTGCCGAATTCTTGTCAATACTCCCTCCTCACACGGCGGCATCGGCGACCTTTATAATTTTGACCTTACACCCTCACTCACACTCGGCTGCGGCTCATGGGGCGGCAACTCAATCAGTGAGAATGTAGGTGTAAAACATCTGTTAAATATCAAAACAGTAGCTAAGAGGAGAGAAAATATGCTTTGGTTCAGAGCTCCCGAAAAGGTATATATCAAGAAAGGCTGTATCCCCGTTGCTCTCAGGGAGCTCAAAGAGGATATGGACAAAACAAAAGCGTTTATCGTTACAGACAACTTCCTTTATAAGAACGGCTACACGAAGTGTGTAACCGACGAACTCGATAAAATGGGTATTGTTCATACCACATTCTTTGACGTTCAGCCTGACCCGACACTAGGCTCAGCTAAAGAAGGCGCTAAGGCTATGGCAGCGTTTGAACCCGACGTTATTATCGCTGTCGGCGGCGGCTCAGCTATGGACGCCGGCAAGATTATGTGGGTACTCTATGAACACCCCGAGGTTGATTTTGCCGATATGGCTATGAGATTCTCTGATATCAGAAAAAGAGTTTACAAGTTCCCGAAGATGGGCACAAAGGCTGACTTCGTAGCAATTCCGACATCATCAGGCACAGGAAGCGAGGTTACTCCGTTCGCGGTTATCACAGACGAAGAAACAGGCGTAAAATATCCGCTCGCCGACTACGAGCTTATGCCCGACATGGCAATTGTAGACGCTGATATGATGATGTCAGGTCCCAAGGGACTGACAGCCGCTTCGGGTATCGACGCGGTTTCTCACGCGCTTGAGGCGTACGCGGCAATGCTTGCTACAGACTTTACGGACGGTCTTGCTTTACAGTCACTTAAGGTTATATTCGAATACCTGCCCGCCTGCTTTGACAACGGTCCCAACGAGCCCGTAGCGAGAGAAAAAGTAGCTCACGCGGCTACTATGGCGGGAATGGCTTTCGCAAACGCTTTCCTGGGCATTTGCCACTCAATGGCTCATAAGCTCGGCGCGTTCCACCACATCGCTCACGGTATCGCCAACGCGCTTATGCTCGAGCATGTTATCCGCTTCAACTCCTCTGAGGTACCGACAAAGATGGGCACATTCTCACAGTACGCATATCCTCACACAAAGCGCAGATACGCGGAGATTGCCGAGTTTCTCGGCTTAGGCGGCAAAAACGACGACCATAAGGTTGAGAATCTTATCAAGGCTATAAACGACCTCAAAAAGCGTATCGGTATCAAAGAAACAATCCGCGACTACGGAGTAGACGAAAAGTACTTCCTTGATACTCTCGATGAAATGACCGAGCAGGCGTTTGACGACCAGTGCACAGGAGCAAATCCGAGATATCCGCTTATGAGCGAAATGAAGGAGATGTACCTCAAAGCCTACTACGGCAAGGACTACAAGGAGGCCAAATGATGAAATTTGATAACATTATATATGAAACAAAGGACAAGAAAATATACCGTGACAGCGACAAGGCGATAAAGGTTTTTGACGAAAACTTTTCAAAAGCCGCCGTACTCAACGAAGCTCTCAACCAAGCTCGCGTTGAGGAAATCGGTTCAATCAATATTCCGAAAATTCACGAGGTAACCAAAATCGACGGCAAATGGGCTATTGTATCCGATTTTATCGAGGGCAAAACTCTCGCTCAGCTTATGGAGGAAAACCCCGAAAAGCTCGATGAATTTATCGAAAAATTCGTTGATATCCAGATGTCGATTCTGGCTGAGCGCGCTCCCCTGCTTACCGACCTGCGCGATAAAATGCAGAAGAAAATCAGCGCTTCCGACCTTGACGCAACAGTAAGATATGAGCTTCACAACCGCGTAAACGGTATGAAAAAGCACAACAAGGTATGCCACGGCGACTTTGTGCCGAGCAATATCATAATCACGCCTGTCGGCGACGCGTACATCATTGACTGGGCACACGTTACACAGGGCAACGGCGCGGCTGACGCGGCGAGAACCTATCTTATGCTCACTCTGAACGGCAAAACCGAAATGGCCGAGAAATATCTCAACGCGTATTGCAGAAAAACCGACACAGCCAAACAGCTGGTTCAGAGCTGGATGCCGATTGTAGCAGCGTCACAGTCCGTTAAGAGAATTCCCGAGGAGCAGGAACTCCTGATGAGCTGGGCAAACGTAGCGGATTATCAGTAATAGCGTAAAGTGTAGAGCGAAGAGTGAATCATTAACAACTGTATAATATAGACAAAGCGGAACATCTCTCGGAGAAGTTCCGCTTTGTCTTTTGTAATAATATCGCCCGAAAACACTTTTCGTTCTTAGTTCTTCACTCATAAAAACATTCTCTTTCGCATATAATATGCTTAGGAGTTGATTTTTGTGAAACTGGTTCATAATATAGATTTCAAAAAACTTGCCGCAAGCTGCGCGATAAGTCTCGGAACCGGAGCTCTCTCGGCAGTTATATCAATGCCCGGGATGGGAAACTATCAGAAAGCGGCAAAGCCTCCGCTGACACCGCCCGAATGGCTGTTCCCTGTCGCGTGGACAATACTGTTTCTGCTTATGGGCATTTCATCATATATAATTTACACCAACAAATATACCGACTCCGAAACACGGAAGCAGGCGCTGTGGATTTACGGAATACAGCTCGCGGTCAACTTCGTCTGGCCTATTCTGTTTTTCAGTCTGAGCGCTTATCTGTTCTCGTTTGTCTGGATAATTCTGCTGCTCGTTCTTGTAGTGCTTATGACGAGAAAGTTCTACGAAATAAGTCCTTTGGCGGGACTGCTTCAGATACCCTATGTTTTATGGACAGCGTTCGCGACATATCTCACGTTCGGAGTATTTATTCTCAATATGTAAAATGAGCCGTCACCCAAAGTGACGGCTCAAATAATTAATCAACTCTTATATAATACAGGTCAAGGAACATTTCAAAGAATTTCTTTTCGTTCACATAGAACTCAGCATACTTCTCGCCCTGCTTTGTTTTACCGGGAACGTTCTGGACATCAAGTCCGGTGAATCCGCCCCTGAGAGCTGTAACCGTGAAATACGCAACCTCGTTGAGTCCGATATTCGTTGTAATATAAGGTTTCGCGATGTTATAAACATCAAGAGGAACTGTAAGCTTTGCGCGTGTTTTGGTGAAAACATTCTGAGCGAAAGCCTCAAGATAAACCTTCTGTCTTTCCATACGCAAGCTGTTGCCCTTGTATGTCTCGTGGCTACGGCTGCGGACAAATGACTCGGCAAGAGTGCCCTGGAGCTTATATGTCTCTCCTTCGTGGAACTCCGCGATAGTCTCGGGGGACTTAACAAGAACACCGCCCACGCTGTCGTTTATCTGAGCAATTCCGTCGATATTGAGCGACAAGAAGAAATTAATCGGAAGATTATAGAACAATCTTCTGACCGCAACGAGCTCATTCTGGCAGCTCGTTCTTCCTCCGTTACCGTAAGCATAAGCAAGACATATCTGTTCGGTCCTGCTGCCCGCGGCTTTTCCTCTCGAAGTGTATACGTTAACCTCAGCCATAGTTTCACGCGAGATATTGACAAGGTTCACTTTGCCTGTATCAACATCCATCGAAACAAGGAACAGCGAGTCGGCCTGTCCGCCTGTCGCGAATTCCTGATTGTCTCCGTCTATGCGTGTAATCTCAGCGTCACGATCCGCGCCTATACAAAGAACACTGGTCATCCTGTCGTTGTACTTATACTTATGACCTTTATAGAATATGTACTGACCGTTGTTGGTCGTCTCAACATAGTCGGGAGGATTGATGTTCAGTCCTCCGTCATCGAGAAGCGCGTTCTTGCCCGCGAAGTACATCAGCACAACCGCTATTATCATAATCACAATAAGAGAAATAAGCGAAATGATAATGCCGAGCGAAACCTTCTGCCACTTTTTCATCCTTTTTTTCTTGTGATGTCTGTGGTAGTGGTGCTTATGTCTGTGCTTCTTTTTACTCGAAGAGGTGCTTTTGCGTCTCGCTCTGCCCGGTGAAAGCACGGACGGACTGATATGACGATGATGATGTCTGTGTCCGCTCGTTTTCGCGCGGCGCTTGTTTTGACGATATACAAAATCGTCCAAGTCCTCATACGCGGAGGAATTCTCTCGTTCGATAGCTTCCTGAAGCTTCTTTTTACGCTCATCCTCAACCGCGCCGAATTCTACGCTGCCGTCCTGTTCTACAGACGTCGGGGCTTGTCCCGTTATCTTGGCATACTCTTCACTGTCATTAAATTTTAAGAATGAATCATTTTCGTCGTTAAGGTTGGGTCGAAAATTGTGGTTGTTTCCGTTACCTTGTAGGCTCATCCTTAACTAACACCCCCTGCAATAGATACCTTCCGTCACCTGAATCAAGACAAGTGCTCATTGTTACTATTTTATCTTTAACAGTTAGTTTATGGTCAAGCTTTTTATTCACATTGCTGCTGATTGAGTGAGGATTCTGAATAGATTTCAAATACGACTTGAACACCTCGTTCTCAGCAAAGTTAAATGTGTTCAGAATATGTCTGTCATCATACTCATACGCCGATACTACCTGATATGTCAGCTTACGCTTTGGCGTGTAGATATAAAACTTTGTGTGCTTATCAAAGAAACTCTTATCTCTGAATTTATGTAGATTAGCAAACATAGAGCCGTCAATCATATTGTGGCCGTAAATAACAGTCACACGGTCGTCGAGGTCGGTACTGTTGGTGTACTCCGTATAGAGCGAACCCGCGTATTTGTAATTGCGGTAAATATCGTTGTGAAGATAAAAGTCGTCACGCTCGTTGCTCTGCAGCAGCGGGTAGTCGATATTAGTATCGGGAACATACAGCCAGCCGAAAATCTCGGGATTAATTTTTCTCAGAGTTTTGAAATCAATAGGATTAGACGCGCTACCCGATCCGCCTGCATCTGAAGCACTCGAAGAAGACGACATTGATGAGCTGTCGCCGTTGATTCGGTATTCTGAAACATCGGTGCCGCGGCTAAACAGGGTAAAAAGATAAAAGCCGAGAATACCGACAATTATCAGCAATACCAAAATAATCGCAACCACCAAAATTTTTAATCGCTTTTCTCTGTTCATAAAAAGCACCTGCGCATTTCTATACATAGTATATTATAATCATATTAAAGACAGGTGTCAAGTGATTACCGCAAACTTACGCGCGCTCAATTTATGAATAAAAGAACAAAAAGGCTTCCCGAAGGAAGCCTTAAATCGCTGTTTTATTTCCTGCCTGCCGCAATCTTAAATCCTAAAGCACCTGCGACAATAACGAATAATACGCTGAACACAATAAAGAAGAACGCGGAGTTGTCATTGTTGCTGGTCTTTGGTGAAACAGTGCTTGAGTTTCTTGAAATATGCGAGCTTGAACCAGCGTCGGATTTCTTAAACATAGGATAAACATCAACGTCGCTGCGGAGCAAAATCACAATTTCCTTATCAGTCATTTTGCCTGATACTAATGTATATTCACCTTCAATCTTCCATCCTACGAAATCATATCCGTTCTTTGGATGAGCAACAAGTGTCGCATGCTGACCGTCCTCGTCAAATTCCATTGTATACGTGCCGGTACCGCCGTTAGGGTTATGAATAACAACATGGTATACGGTTGGCTTTGTAGGACTGGGATTTTTGTCAGCCGCAAACGCGGGAACTGCCGCGAAAACAAGTATGAGAACCGCTGCAGCCAGCGCACAAATTCTTTTCATAAATATCATCCCTTCAGACTATTTTGCGTAAGTATATCAACACACATAGAATTATAACACAGAAATTATAAAATGTAAATAGCAAAATAACAAAAAATCACATTATTTCACTTGAAAATATTGTAATTTCTATGTATAATTTTGTTATCTAATCAATTATGCGGAAAGGCAGAGTTTATGAAAGCATTAATCGCTATGAGCGGAGGAGTTGACAGCTCTGTCGCCGCTCTCCTGATTAAAGAGCGGGGATACGACGCCACAGGAACGACAATGAAGCTCTATGACA
>JAILPC010000121.1 GCA_024690465.1 Ruminococcus sp. | reverse complement strand
ACCTGCGCGGCGCGTCGCTGGAGATTTCGGTCTACTACCGTCCCAAGACAAGCATAACCATAAAGCAGGAGATGGACGGCAACCTTAACCTTGAAACGTCGGTGCTCTCCACTGTGACGATTTCGAGCACGACGACGGTTTCAAGCCCGTTCAAAGCCTACACTACGGCAGGCAGAAACACGATGAACAGCTATCAAATCGACAGCTACAGATCTGACGTAACCGAAACCGATGACCAAGCCAGCGGCAAGTTGTACCGCACGACATATTTCGGTACTCACAAGGGCGTCAAGCCTCAGATCCAGATTGAGCCCAAGGGCTCACGATATGTAAGCTCCGTGAAAATCCTTAAAAAGACAAACGGCGCTTACGCCGAGGTTCCCTCGTCGGCTTACTCCGTAGACGGCACAGGCGACGTATACGACTCCATCACATATACATTCCTTAACGCTGTTGACTTCGGCGACGATTACCGCGTTGAGATTGTCTACGGCAGACAGCAGCGGCTCACAGTCAAAGCGGTTATGCGCAACGCCAACGAACAGGAAACCGAGATAAATAATAGCGCGCTGTACACTCAGTCAGGACTCGACAAGATAACCGTCACAGGTCACCGCTTCGATATTTCGGGAGCGGACACCAACGACTCCGCTTTCAGTGACACGGCTGACGAAACCAATCAATTCGACAGCTTTGAGGTTACAAGCGCGCCCAGAACCGTGAACAGCGCAACCAACACAAGGGTTAATATTGACACAAGCTTTAACGCGAACAGCGAATATGTAATCGCGAATATTATCGCCTACAACGACCAGGGCACCAACCTTAACCTCGCTGTTCCCGGCACAAAGACGTATAACGGCAATACCGTAACTACCTACGAAAACTCAACTCTGCCCAGCCTGAGCTCGGCGAACAACGTAACGGTCAAAATCATTCTGACCAAGGTAGCCAGCGTAAAGGTGAACGTGTTCACCATTCTCGAGGACGGAACAACCAAGGTTGACGGCGCTCTCCAAAACTCCAACGCCTACGTCAACGTATCGGTAAGCTCGAACGCGGTCAACAAAAAGGCGATTATCACCGCGGATAACGAGGGCGCTTACTACACGGGCGACTTCGATATCACCTACAACCCGCACTCAAGAACCGTAAAGGTGCTCGAGGGCTCCTCGCTTGATGTGTTCGCTCAGCTCCCCGGCAACAGCGATTATGTGGTTTCGCGAGTTACAACCAACGGCAACGGCTACAACAATATCGAGATAAGCGGAATAAGAATGGTTGAAGGCAATATGCGCGAGACGCTCAACACCAACAGCACGGTTATTTATTCCGACAGAAACTACGAGCTGAATATCTTTATTCAGAAGGCTCGTTCGATTTATTCCTATGTCTATAAGGACGAGGGCAACGGAGTTGAAGGCTACGGCGGCGGTACTGTTACAATCCGCGGAACCCACGCCGCTACGGGCGCTGTACCGTTTACCAAGATTAACCCTGCGGACGAAAGGACTCCCGACCACTACAGCGGTATGAACGGCGACTCGTACAGCAACCATGCCTTTACGGTTGAGGCAAAGGCTATCCGCGACACAAACATCACGTTTGACGTCACTCCGCCCAGCCAATACAGCATAAAGAACGTAGTAGTAAAGAAGGGTACCGCTAAAGCAACCGCGACAAATGTTGCCTATACATCTACCGCGCCCAACTCGAGCGGCAAGGTTACCTATACCGTAAGCGAACCGATGGGTCCCAACGACGATTTGTTTATTGACGTCAGCTACGCGGTTATGGAAGGCGGCACCATAACGGTAGACTTTAAGTACACAGACGACTACGAGCATTATTACAACCTCTTTGATTCGGGTGAACACGGCAACAGCACGATGAACGTAAGCGTAACAGGCACCTCCTACGGCGTGCGCAAGCAGGTCGCGAGGAACCTTGTCACGGGTGATGAGCAGTTCTCGTGGAGCGGAATTACATATTCCGAAAACGATATTCCCGATTCGATCCCCGAGGGCAAGTATAAATTCTATGTAGCCGCGGGCAACTGCTTAAGGGTTAACGCCGCGACCGCGTATATCAACGGCAAGTGGTATGTCGCAATTGAAGATCAGTGCGGCGTATACAGAGGAAATAATAAGATATCGAGCACGTCGACGTCCTCACGCGGTTCTCTGCCTGATATTTCCTATACAATGACGGCGGGAGACTCGCTCAGATTCCAATACCGTCTTGCTCCGATGGCGACCGTCGGCTCCGTCGCGGTCGACCGCAACAGCTATGACGGCACCCCCGAGAACGCACTTAAGCAAAACAGCGGCTCAGCTGTGATAAACGCTTCGCCGCCCTCGGCAAGCGGTGTTTCTCATGCGATAGGCGGCGGCTCAAGCGGAAGATCAAACAGCACAAGCAGTACCCTTGACGTTATTGCCATGGGTTCAACAATCAACACGGTTGACGTTTATACTTCAACCTTCAGCCCCGGTGAAATCGTCAGCGTAACGCTCTATAAATTTGACAGGAGCGTTGTCGGCATCAACACGGCAGCTTCATATTCTGCAATCAACGGCAAAAACTATGAGGGAAAATGGGATCTGGAGTATAACGCGACAACCAATATCAACAGCAGTCCCTGTTACCATTATGTTCTTCCCGCGGGCACCTCGCCGATTGAGGTGGAACGCGACAAATCCTACCGCGTAATGGTAATTTACGACAAAATCAGGATTTCCAACCAGACAGGTCAATCCGCTTATCCGGAAAGCACCTATGTCAAGCCGTATGTCTATTACGGTTCTAATGACATCAATGATATTGATATATACCATCTGAGCGTCAACAACCTCGGCGGCTACGAAAATCTGGGCTGGAACAATATCAAGTCTTATTCCAAAAACACAATCGACCAAAAGACAGCGGCGTTCTATGTGCTCGTCGCGGACCTGCCCAGAGAGGAACTGAGCCTGTCGTCATGTTCCTTCAAGGATTATACTGAGGGCTCAGGCTATGTAGACATCAAGGACGCGTTGAATGAGAGCTACACCACGCGCAACCACAACGGAGTAATCAAATACTATTACATCTACAGAATTAATCCGACCGACGCGCACCCCATTGATAATACGATAGAATTCAGTACAAAATTCACCCTGCGTACCGACAGCGCGCCGCCTGCCGAGCAGAGCTATGACTGCGACGTAACCGTAGAGCAGTGGAACCGCGACACCTATGACGGCAACTATGTCGCCGCGACAAACCAGAGTGTACAGTTCTTAGTGCCTGACGGCGAAGTGCTGAAAGTGGGAAGCAGAGGGGGAGAATCCAGAAACCCGATAACGATTACAACATCTACGGGTTCCTTCTATACAAACTGTGACCCCTCGGGCAGTCACGCTACACGAGGCCGTCTCAAAATCACGCCGCTTCCGATTACTGGGTATAACGTAGAAAGAGTTCAGATCACCGACAGCAGTACCTACAACTACTATCCCGACGCAAACGGCGAGATAAATTACCGATTGAGGACGTCGAACGTCACGATCAAGGTTTACTACAGCCGTCCGCTCGTCCGTATTTCCTCCACCAACGAGGGCAACAAGGGCAAGGCAACGGTGGAAGTTAACACCGGCAATGAATCTGAAACCGTTCTCAACGAAAACACATTTACGAACGGAACCTTTGTCACAAAGGGCAACGATGCCGACGTAGTTATCAAACCTTTGACCTATGAAGACGAGGGCAGCGAGTATTACTATTCGGTTGCATCCATCCGTGTCGGCAACGCCTACAACAACACCACGACCGTCTATACCGCAGACTCAGGCGATGTAGCAAATGATGGATACACCATTGAAAAGATGGATGACGGCAGCCAGTACAGGATGACTCTCAGCAATGTTCAGAGCGATAAGTACATCTTCATTCAGCTAGTCGGCAAGGAGAGTATCCTCTTCTCCAACCTGCAGCTGAATCAGAAAATCAAGTATGCGGGTACAAACGATTATGTTGACTGCGCCGACGGTTCTGTTACTCTGAACGGAACTTTAAGCGGCAACAGCACTCCGATGAATTTTGACGGCGTTGATCTCAGCAGTAAAATTATGAGCAACACGGCTACAATCGAGGGTACGGTTGTATACGGAACATCACTTTCGCTGAGCAACATTGTTCCTCCCGCGGACTATACTGTTGAGTCTATAGAAGTTGAAAGACTCGGTTCCTCCGCAGGATATACGGAAAACAACGGAACCTATACGCTCAATAACCCCGCTCCCGACTCGGGCGCTACGGTAATTACCGTAAAATATGGCATGAGAAGGACGGAGTTTACGCTCAACTACAAGTATTACAGCCGTGAGTGGAACGCTGATGATGAGAGCAACTACGAGAATAACAACAAGGTTATCGGCGTAAATACTCAACCCGACAAAACCTATACTGTAAAGGTTAATCTTACTGACGGTGATATTAAGGATGGCAAACCTTTGAACAGGGTGCTTGTAAACAACGCACCGTCGATCGACGACTTATACAAGGACTGCAAGTGGAAGTTTGATAACAATCATGTAAACTATAATGGAAACACTGTTACAATCACTGCCAACCAGCCTGCAAAAACCTTTACGGTCAAGTTCTTCAAAAATAACGGGGATCAAAACGATTTTGAGTCAATAACACAGGTTAAACTTAACAGCTTTGTCAAGAAAAATGGAGATTTCATAGAAGCTGATGAAAAATCAGGAAACAGTAACTTTGCTTACTGGCTTGTCAAGAAAGCAGGCACCAATAAAGAAATCACCAAATGTTATTCAAGAGAGTTTAACTTACGAGTAACTGCTGATATTGACGTTGTAGCTTACTATGGCGAAAGAGCGAAGTCAATCACACTCAGCGACGCTGCCTATTCCAGAGAGCAGACGAATGACGGCAACGGGAATATTTCGGATAAGCTGTTCGCGGACTTCATACTCTCATATATGGAAGAAAGCGGAAAACTGTTCAACACTTCAATTGCTGCCAGTGAAGGAGTAGAAGCCCTGGAAGGTTACAGCTCGGGACTCATAGTTGAGTTTGACAGCCAGATTAAACTTGACAGAGAAGACGAAAAGGGACACAAGCTGACAGATCAGGAAAAGGTTGTATTCCCGGCGAACGACGCCGTTAATAAGAATACGATTATCAGCTTTATCAAGGGCAATAATCCATCAATCCCGAACACAAGAACACTTCTCAACCTTCCTGTTAACAACAACAGCTACAACAACAAGAACAGAGTAGATAAGGCGCTCAGCTTTAACAACACCGAGAGTGCTCGTCACACAGTACTCAGAGCGTACTACTACGTTAAGGACGCTAACGGAAACGTTCAGCTGACTGATCCTGTTTACTTCTACCTGTACGACATCGGTAACTCCGACGCCTCTACAAACTAAGGAAGGTATGGGGATTGTTTAACCTATTTGCGGTTTTCAAAGTTTGATAGAGAACGACTTTGAACCGACAAGTATAAAATTCGGTTAAGAATATAAAAAAGACAGGCTTGAAACCTACCAAAAGGTTTTGAGCCGTCTTTTTTTCGCATAATAATTCTTCTGAAAATTGTATAAGAAAAGTCACCGTTTTCCTGTCAAATCCATTACTATATAGAATTGACAACAGATTTATATGGTATTGTACTATAATAGATATAGTATAATCCTCTGGAATTCGAGACTCATACTATCATATTCAAATTAAGAGGGGGAAAAACAATGGATGCTATATATATCCAGCTTTATCTGGTTGGAAGAACCAATACCTACCATATAGGCGAACCCGTGAGCGACAGCACTCAGCCGACGTCCGAGGAGTACGAGCTGCCGTATGTAACGCTTTAAACCGAGGTTAGATTTATGAAAAACAGAGTTATATTTTTTGTGATTATATTCGCGCTTTCCGCTCTGCTGCTCTCAGCCTGCAGTTGTGCGGGCTCGGCGGATAAAACGTCGAATACGGACGCTTTAGTCGGTGAAAACGGAGAACTCAAAATATATGCTGATGAAAATATGAGCGGTAACTCATCGTCATCAAGCGCGGACAGCAAGTCAGACAAAAAATCTTCCGACGCCGCCAGTAACGGTTCGGAAGCTGACTCAGCCAAGGATAAAATAAGCGGCTCTGATTCCTCGAGTAAAAAATCCTCGGGAGAGAATAAGTCTGAAAGCGCTTCTTCCAAAAGCACCGACAGCTCAAAAATAAGTTCATCTTCAAAGGGAAACAAATCAAACAAATCCGAAACAGACGAAGAGGAATATGAGCTTCCGTTTATTCCGAATTAAATACTGTATATTATTTAAATACAAAATTATAAGGCGCAGAGGTAATGCTTCTGTGCCTTTGTATTGTGTGTCGGGCACGACACTAATCTTGCTGGTGAAAGTCCAGTCACGGGTATTTACCGCCAAGTGTAGTGAACCGCAAGCCGTTTGTGGTAACGCAAACGGGGGAGGAAGCGGAGTAGCAAACCTTTTGAGCCT
>JAILPC010000105.1 GCA_024690465.1 Ruminococcus sp. | reverse complement strand
TGTTCGGCGGGATTCGAAGCCGAGCGTTAAGAAATCGTTTCGGGGAAACGATTTTAGCGAGGAGCGCTGATGAACATTTCCCACTAACGTGAACCACACAAACGAGATGTACTTTTCACATAGATGAACACACGCCGGCTCAGCCAATAAAAGCGCCCAATGGGCGTTTTTTTATTGTCGGTCGGGATTCGAAAGGGCGAAAAAAAGGCTTCCGAAAGGAAGCCGATTCTAAATTATTAATTGTTAATTGTTAATTTGTACGCTTCGGGAAGGCACTCGATAATATCTGTCGGGAGCATTGAGATTTCGCCGAATCTGTCTTTTGCTATATCTCCCGCGAGGGCGTGGACATAGACTCCCGAGCATGCGCTTTTGAACGCGTCAAAGCCCTGAGCGGTAAGCGAGGCGATAATTCCCGCTAACACATCTCCGCTGCCGCCTGTCGCCATTCCCGCGTTGCCGAGCGCATCGTTATAAAGCAAATCACCGCTCGGTGAAGCGACAACCGTCTTGTGCCCCTTGAGGACAACATTTACGTTATATTCACTCGCGAAGCTGAGGACGTACTCTTCCCTGTTCGCTTTGATATCACTCAGTTCTTTGCCGTAAAGCCTCGAAAACTCACGGTCGTGAGGTGTAATTGTCACAGCTGTATTCGCGCATTTTAAAAATTCCGTGTTCTCGGACACGATGTTCAGAGCGTCAGCGTCAAGGATAAGAGGAATCACTGAGCCTTTGATTACGTTTTTAACGAGCGAGCGCGTCTCGCTGTTGATAGAAAGCCCGCAGCCGATTAAAATCGCCGAGCAGTACTTTGATTTAGAAGCAAAATCAAAATCGGCAATAGCGACATCCTCAACAGGATAAAAAACAGCCTCGGGTACGGCGCCTGCCATAATCGGATAGATTGAACGCGGCACACAGAGCTTCAGCAGCCCTATGCCGCTGCGCAGCGCGGCTTTTGAGGACATTATCGCGGCTCCCGCCATACCGTAGCTGCCGCAGATTGAAAGCAGCGTTCCGACAGAAGTTTTATCGGCGTCGGCGGGACGGCGTCCGATAGTGGATTTTACTAAATTCTTGTCAATCGGATAGCGCATATCAACCTCTGTTATAGAAAAGCTTTAAAACAATGTCCTTTTTGAGATAAGGCTTCATAGCTCCCAGGACTTTTTCGTTGGGATTAAAGAACAGGGCTCTTCTTCCGCCGCCCGCGTGTGAGTAAATCGCGTAGTAGGTGTTCTTGTCGTCGGACGAATCAACAGCGGCGTCTGTTACCTTAACGAGCTTTATCTTGTTCATTTCTGGTTCGTCGCCTTTAGCCAGCTGTTCGATGTTGTGAGTGTCAAGTCTGAGCAGCTCCTTGCGCTTGCGCTTCGCGATAATCTTGCTGACTACAAGGATATCCTGCACCATCTGATATTCAAACTCAACGTTCTGATGTGAGCGTGTAAACCAGATAAACCAGATGCCCATCAAAAAGAAAAACAGCCCGAAGATTACGAAGTAATGCATAATTATGTCTCTTACAGCGAGAAGCGTGATTGTAGCGGGAATCAGAATTACAAGTATTATTGTTACAACGAAAATCACCCTGTCACGCGTTGTGCGTTTCTTTTTGACCAGCTGTTCTATAAAAATATCGTTCATTGTTATTTCTCCTTGTCATACGTGAACGTTCCTGTTTTGAGTTTTGGAGAAAGAGGCGCGTTCCGCGTTTTTCGCAACAAAATTATCTTACCACAACACTGAAAAAAATTCAACAAAACTATTGCAAAACGGGAATTAAAGTGCTAAAATTACTAGAGTTAAACAAAAACGCAGTGACGAAGGAAGTAGTATTTTCAATTGTCTTGTAAAGAGAGCGTCCATACCGCTGAAATTGGACGACCTGACAGAGAATATGAAGTTCCCTTCCGAGCGGTGAGGCTGAAACAGCAGTAGGCTTCAACGGCAGACACCGTTATATGTCGCGAAAGTGTCCGCTTTACGGCGGGAATACAGGGTGGTACCGCGAATTTGTAATTTCGTCCCTTCTTCGGAAGGGACTTTTATTTTTCAGAAAATTTATGGAGGTAATTATGGACTCAAAAATCACTCAACTGGAATCTCAACTTCAAGCAAAGCTGAATGAAATCGAGAGCCTTACGGATCTCGAACAGCTTCGTGTTGAGTATCTCGGTAAAAAGGGCTCTGTTACATCGCTTCTGAAGGGTATGAAAGACCTTTCAAACGATGAGCGCAAAGAGTTCGGCAAAAAAGTTAACGAGCTCAAACAGAATGTAGCATCGACTATCGAAGAAAAAACAGCTGAATTAAAGCAGATGGAGATTGAAGCAGAGATAAACTCTATGCCTAAGTTTGATATAACCGCTCCCGCTTCACTCGAAAGAGGCTCATATCATCCGATTACGCTTGTTCAGCGTCAGTGCGAGAGCATATTCAAATCAATGGGCTTTACCGTTGAGGATTACGCCGAGGTTGTTACCGACTACGAGTGCTTTGAGTCTGTAAACATACCGAAGCATCACCCCGCCAGAGATATGCAGGATACATATTATCTCGAGAACGGTCAGCTCCTCAAATCCCAGACTTCCGCCGCTCAGAACGCTATTTTGCGCAAGTACGGCAAAAACCTCAAGGAAAACGGTGTTCCGATTAAGGCTATATTCCCTGGACGCTGCTTCAGAAACGAAGCGACCGACGCGACACACGAGAACACATTTTTCCAGATGGAAGGCGTTATGGTTGACAAGGACATCAGCATATCAAACCTTATCTACTTTATGAAAACAATGCTTTCCGAAGTATTCAGAAAAGATATCAAGGTAAGGCTCCGCCCCGGCTTCTTCCCCTTCGTAGAACCAGGCTTTGAGCTTGACATCAACTGCCTTATCTGCGGCGGCGAGGGCTGTCCCTCGTGCGGTCACAGCGGATGGCTTGAGCTCTGTCCCTGCGGTATGATTCATCCCGAGGTGCTCAAAGAAGGCGGAATCGACCCCGACGAATACACAGGCTTCGCGTTCGGCTTAGGTCTGACAAGACTCGCTATGATGAAGTACGGCGTCAAGGATATCCGTGACCTCAACTCCGGCAGCCTTAAAGCGTTAAGTCAGTTTACCGACGACGATAAAGAATAAGAAAGGAGAACTGAATTATGTTTTTATCAATGAATTGGATTTGTGATTTTGTAGATTTAAGCGGAATTGACAAAGTTAAGCTTATCAACCAGTTTTCCTTATCTACCGCTGAAGTAGAAAACGAGATTTTTTATAAAGGCTCTGACATTTCGGACATTGTTGTCGCTGAAATCAAATCGGTTATTGACCACCCTGACAGCAAGAAGCTTCACCTTTTAAAGGTTGACATCGGCGAGGATGAGCTTGTTGACGTTGTATGCGGCGCTCCCAATGTGCGCGAGGGTATGAAAACAGCTTTCGCGAAGCTCGGCGCGAAAATCGGCGAGATTACAATCACGCCGAGAGACCTCGCAGGCTACACATCTAACGGTATGTGCTGCAGTGAGGCTGAAATCGGAATCAGCGACGACCACTCGGGTATTATGGAAATCACCGACGACGTCGCTCTCGGCACGGATTTAAAAACCATCTACGAGATTGACGATATCGTGTTTGAGGTTGACAACAAGTCGCTCACAAACCGTCCCGACCTTTGGGGACATTACGGTATCGCGCGCGAGTTCGCGGCTCTCGCGGGTCGTCCGCTCAAAGAAGCTCCTATGGATGACCTCAGCAAATACGATAATCTTCCCAAGGTTGATATGAAGATTGAGGACGCGCTTTGTCAGCGTTACTCATGCTTACAGTTTGAGAATATCACAAGAACAGAAAGTCCCGTTAATATGCGAATCCGTCTGTTCTACTGCGGAATGAGAGCTATCAACTTCCTCGCTGACCTCACAAACTATCTTATGCTCGAGCTCGGTCAGCCGATGCACGCTTTTGACTCACGCAAGGTGGGCAAAATCCGCATAAAGCGTTTTGACAAGCCCTTTAAGTTCACTACTCTTGACGAGGTCGAGAGAAATATTGACGAAAACACTCTTATGATTTGCAACGAGGACACACCTGTCGCGATTGCGGGTATTATGGGCGGACTGGACTCTGAAATCGTTGAGGACACAACAACGCTCACACTCGAGTCGGCTACATTTGACTCGGTATCTATCCGTAAATCAAGCGTGCGTCTCGGTCACCGCACAGACGCGTCACAGCGTTATGAAAAGTCGCTCGACCCCGAAATCACAGTTCCCGCTATTGCGCGTTTTGTAAACCTGCTCAAGGAATACGACGAGGGCGTTAAGGTTGTATCCTCTCTCACAGACGAGTACGCCTATAAGTATGACACGGTTGTGCTCGAGTTTGACAAGGCTTTTGTTGATAAGTACACGGGCATCGAAATCAGCAGCGAAACAATCGTAAAGACGCTCACCGATCTTGGATTCAAGGTAACAGTCGGCAAGCATCTTATCGACAAAGCGCTCGCGTCTCACGGCGTGACAGGCGACAACCCCAAATACACAGTTGAGGTTCCGTCGTGGAGAGCTACAAAGGATGTTACAATCAAGGCTGATATCATCGAGGAAATCACGCGTATTTACGGATACGACAACTTTGAGATTCACACAACGCGCTCTCCTCTCTATCCTGTACGTCCCGACGGCGTTAAGCGTGACGAGGAGAAAATCAAGGATATGCTCGTTAAGCGCTACAACATGCACGAGGTTCACTCATATGTATGGCAGTACGCCGATGAGCTCAAAAAAATCGGCTTGCCCGTTGAAACGAATCTGAAGCTCTCGGGCGCTACAAACCCGAACATCGAGACAATCCGCCGTTCAATCATTCCCACACAGCTTTGTCAGGTTAATACAAACACAGGCTACTCTGCCGAGTTCAGTATTTTTGAAATCGGCAGAGTTGTTGAGGGCGTTGACGAAAACAATCTCGCAATCGAGAAGAAGAACCTGGCTATTACATTGTTCAGCAAGCTGTGCGATATGAAAACTCTCTACTTCAGACTCAGAGATGTTCTCGCAACAATCACGGACGACTTAAAGCACAAGGAGCTCGGCTTCACATCAATTGAGCCTGCTCACGCTTATGAGCACCCGATCAACCTGTACGAGATTACTCTTGACGACCGCTCAATCGGCAGAATCGGCATTGTTCATCCCGTAGTCAGCAAGAAGATTGACAAGAAGGCTAACATCGTTTTCGCCGAGATTGACATTGAGAAGTTCGCTGAATGTGAGAACGACAGCATAACCTACAGCGAGCCGTCAAAATTCCCGCCGATGACATACGACCTGAGCCTTGAGCTCAGCCCCGACAAGCTGTTCTCGGACCTCAGAGAGTGCTGGACTAACATTGCTCAGAATATTCTGAAGAGCGTAAGGATTGTTGATACATACGATACAGACGCAATCCACAGCATTACAATCAGATTTGAGTTCGGCTCAAACGAGAGAACGCTCGAGTCAAACGAGGTTCAGGAGATAATGGACAATGTTATCGCAAACCTCGAAAAAATCGACGTAAAACTCAGAACATAATGAAAAATGCCCTTCGGGGCATTTTCTTTTGCCTATAATTCTGCTATTGACTAAAAAATAAATGTGTGATAGAATAATGTAGAATTAGAATTTTGAAATGGAGGTGTTTCCGTTGATTGATAAGACCATGATTTTCTCACTTGACGACAGCAGAGGCGATGCTATAAAAAAGACGCTGAACACTGTATACCGCGCGCTTGAGGAAAAGGGCTATAACCCTATCAACCAGCTTGTCGGATACATTCTTTCCGAGGATCCGACATATATTACAACATATAATAATGCCCGCAACCTTATCAGCCGTATCGATCGCGACGATCTGCTGGAAGCACTCGTGAAATCGTACCTGAATTTACAATAAGTGAAAGGATGATGCTATATGGCAGACTTCCCTACATATAAGGGCAAGCCGCTCGTTCGCTCGGGCGACGAAATTTATTACGGCAATCTGACTGATGAGTATGTAATTCATCTTATAATCAAGTCCAAGAAAGAAGTAAACGGATTTGAGATTGCCGACAAAGTCACGATTCAGCTTATGGCTACCGACCCAGGACTTTCCCCCAGACGTCAGCTTGTTAAGTCAAGCGAAAAGCAGGGACTGTTCGTTGCTATGGACGTTGCCGACGCGTGGCTGAGCAGAGCGTTAGCTCACAAGATTTAAGAAAAAGGGGCTGTGAAGAAATGAAGTATTGAGCTTCATTCTTCACGGCTCCTCTAATTTTTTGTGGAAATCCGAACAGATTGTTGAAAAAAGGATATAGTTCCCCCTTACCCCAAAAATCAGATTGTTGAAAACTCAAGCAGTTTTTTGGAGTCTGTTTTTCTTTGTGTAAAATTTGTTGAGATTAAAGCCGATAGAAACCAGATAAATCTCGAGGTCGACCTTTAATTGACCTCTTCGCACCAATCTTTTGTACCAGCGGTCATACTTCATCACACCGAATGTGCCTTCCGCCTGAATAGAACGGTTCATTCTAAGTAAAGCTCCGTGAATGCTTTCTAGATTGTCTAAAACCTCTCGATGCATAGACGTCAGTTCTTCGTTTAACCTGACAGTTCTGTTTTTATCGGTCTTTTTGCATTGTTCCGCATACGGGCAGCCCGTGCAATCCTCGCAGATGTATATTTCTTCCTGTCTGCCGTATTTGTTGTTCTTGACAGGCTTTCGGTATGAGAATATCATCTTTTTGTCATTCGGACATCTCAGATTTCCGTCACTATCAATCCTGAAGTGACCGCCCGGAATGGATCGTTGCGGTATTTTTCGTCATGCGTTTCTTTTTGATACATTGAAAACTTCATAAACTTTTCCATCCCGTGTTCCTGACAGTATATGTAGTTATTGTAGGAACCGTAGCCTGCGTCAGCTATTGGATATTTCGGATAGAAGCCGTATATGCTTTTGAATTTTTCCATTAGCGGTTCAAAGCAGTCCATATCACTACGATAGTGATTAACATCTACTACCGCGATATATTCGTCTGCAACGCCAATCTGAACGTTGTACGCGGGAAGAAGCTGATCGTTTCCCATATAGTCGCGCTTCATTCTCATAAATGTTGCTGAATGATCTGTCTTGGAATAGCTGTTTCTGTCATCGCCGCATACAGAAAGCTTTTCGATGTATTCACTGAGCTTGTCACGATACTTCGCCAGCTTTTCATAATTACGTTGGAGTGTAGTCTTTCTATGTCCTCTGCCGTGAACAAACTCACTTTCGTCAATGTTGCAAATCATTTTGTGTAAGCGTCAAATAAGCAACCGTATTGAAACCAACATAACACTTGTGC
>JAILPC010000086.1 GCA_024690465.1 Ruminococcus sp. | reverse complement strand
CAATGCTATAATAACATACTTTTCAATAAAGCACAATAGTAATATCAGGATTTAGGATTAAGGATTGAGTATTCAGGGAGGATTTTATATTTTAAACTTCATAATGTCGCTTGTGCTGTTTCTGTTCGGGATGAGCGTAATCGAAACAGGATTTTTTAATCTCTCTCAGGGAAAAGTATCAGGCATAATCGAGTGGGCGGGGAGCAAACCGCTCAAGGGAATACTTATCGGAACGATTGTAACGGCGGTCCTTCAGAGCTCATCGGCGGTTACGGTTATGCTCATCGGCGCTGTTGACGCAAGGATAATCAGGCTCAAAAGCGCCGTTTACTTCATTATGGGAGCCAACATCGGGACAAGCGCAACGGCGTGGATAATAAGCCTGTCGGGGACTGACGGCAGAATAACCCCTGTTGACCTCTACCCCGTCGCGGGACTTGTCGGCATAGGATTTATAATTCTTTCTAAGAATATTAAACTGTACAATATCGGAACGGTACTCGTCGGGTTCACACTGATTATGTCGGGAATCAACGGAATGAGTTCATCTCTCGGCACGATAAATTTGTGCAGTTTTTTCACTGATTTGAAGAGTCCTGTTTTCGGGATATTCGCAGGCGCTCTGACCTCGGCTCTCACCCAGAGCTCGTCGGCGGGAATCGGAATTCTGCAGGCGATGACCAAGAACGGCTCGGTTGCGCTTTTCACGGCTGTGCCGATTATACTAGGGCAAAATATCGGGACATGCGTGACAGCTTGGATTGCGGCGGCAGGCTCGGGAAGAAACGCAAAAAAAGTCGCCGCGGCACATCTTTTGTTCAATGTATCGGGCGTTATTATGTGGATAATTCTGTTTTATATTCTCAGGAGCTTTGTTCCCGACTTTGCGGTTAGTCCGCTGAGTATCGCGCTGATTCATACTCTTTTCAACATCTCGAGCACAGCGTTGATATTGCCGCTGCTTACCGTTTCACGCTTAACACTTACGACTAA
The DNA here is from genome assembly GCA_024690465.1 of Ruminococcus sp. Taxonomy (GTDB): domain Bacteria; phylum Bacillota; class Clostridia; order Oscillospirales; family Acutalibacteraceae; genus Ruminococcoides. Next base: position 4,483 of record JAILPC010000086.1, on the reverse strand, counting down.
GGGCTGACGCAAAACGTCAGCCCTTAATAATTATGCTTCTGAGAAGCTGTCTTTGTCTACTCCGCAGAGAGGACACTCGAAATCGTCGGGTAAATCCTCAAACTTTGTGCCGGGCTCAATACCGTACTCGGGAGCGCCGAGCTCCTCGTCGTATTCCCAACCGCAAACGTCGCATACGTACTTCATAGTTTTAGCTCCTTTCTAAAGTATAAATTTTTTATATCTTCTGCCTCTTACGAGGACGATGTTTAGTGATTAGTGGTGGGCGGGGAAAAACCTTTCATCTTCCGCAACGTTCGCGACACGATTGTATTAAATGTATATAGAACTTCTTAATACTTTGGGTTCCGCGAAGAACGCAAGTCTTAACTTATACAAATAGGTGCGAGCAGAGCACGCCACTCACTAAATGCTAAAGGCTGACCGCTATTCACGAATCTCCGCTATGACTTCCACTTCCACGAGGACGTTCTTGGGCAGCTGCTTAGCGGCTACGCAGGAGCGCGCGGGCTTGCCTGTGAAATACTTTCCGTATACTTCATTAAAAGCGGCAAAGTCGCCCATATCAGTAAGGAAGCAGACTGTTTTTACAGCCTTATCGAGCGATGAGCCCGAAGCCTCCAGAACGTTCTTTAAGTTGGTGCAGACCTGCTCGGTCTGTCCTTCGATTGTTGCCGCCTCGACGTTACCTGTGGCGGGATTGATCGCAATCTGTCCAGAGGTGAACACAAGTCCGTTTACCTTAACAGCCTGGCTATAGGGACCTATAGCGTCAGGCGCGTTTTTTGTGTATATTTTTTCCATAGTGATTACTCCTTATACTAATCTAAAGCCCGCGTCTGTAAGAGACTTTGAAATCTCCTTAACGTGGTCAAAGTTCTTTGTCTCGAGGACAATACGCAGGATACAGTCGGTGATTTCGCCCTCGCTCGCTCTCTCGTGATGAACGCTTATAACGTTTCCGCCGTGCTCGGCGATAATTTTTGAAACACCAAGAAGCTGACCGGGCTTGTCATCAAGCTGAATACAGAGCGTCTGCTGACGTCCCGAGGTTATAAGACCGCGCTTGATTACACGATTTAGGATTGTAACGTCTATATTGCCGCCCGAAACTACGCAAACAACCTTCTTACCTTTGACAGGAACTTTGTTGAACATCACAGCCGCGAGCGGAGCAGCGCCCGCGCCCTCGGCTACCATCTTTTGCTTTTCAATCAGCGTGAGGATAGCTGTGGATATTTCGTCGTCCGAGACTGTTACAACGTCATCGACGTACTTCTGAACATACTCAAATGTGAGCGCGCCCGGTTCCTTGACCTGGATGCCGTCGGCAATTGTGCTCGCTTTGTCGAGTGTGATAATCTTGCCCTCTTTGAGTGATTTGTACATTGAGGGAGCGCCCTCAGCCTGAACACCGTAAACCTTTACGTTGGGATTGAGGTGCTTTATCGCGCACGCCACTCCCGAGATAAGTCCGCCTCCGCCGATTGCGCAGATAACCGCGTCAACGTCATTCATCTCGTTCATAATCTCGAGACCGATTGTGCCTTGTCCCGCGATGACGTTCTCGTCGTCAAACGGATGAATAAAAGTATAGTTATGCTCGTCACGGAGTCTGCAAGCCTCGTTGTAGGCGTCGTCATATACGCCGGGCACCATACATATGTCGGCGCCGAAAGCCTTTGTAGCCTCTACCTTTGAGATAGGAGCGCCGTCGGGCAAACAGATGAGCGACTTTATACCGTACTTTGTAGCGGCTAAAGCTACGCCCTGGGCGTGGTTACCCGCGGAGCAGGCGATTACGCCGTTCTTCTTTTCTTCGTCCGTGAGCTGTGAAATCTTGTAACCCGAACCCCTGAGTTTAAACGAGCCAGTAAGCTGCAGACACTCGGGCTTGAGGTAAAGCTCGCAATCAACATCGATTGCGGAAGCTCTCACGATTGTTGTGGGATGAATCACGTCCTTTAAAACCTTGGACGCGTGATAAATCTTGTCAAGTGTTAACATTTTCATCGACCTTTCATATACCCGATTATTATATTACACTTTATAAAATTAATCAAGTTTTATTTACGTGGCAGATAATTTGTGATAGAATAGGGCTATGGATAAAAATATTAAATGCCCGCTGTACAAGAAGTGCGGCGGATGTCAGCTTCAAAACTTAACATACGAACAGCAGCTTGAATTCAAGATGAAGAAGGCGGTAAAGCTCCTCGGCAGGTTTCATTTTGTGGATAAAATTATCGGAATGGACAAACCCTATCACTACCGCAACAAGGTTCAGGCGGCTTTCGGCCGCGACAAAAAAGGACAGATTATCTCAGGTGTATACCAGAGCTCAACTCACAGGATTGTCCCTGTTGACTGCTGTCTTATTGAGGACGAAAAGGCGGACGAAATTATCGTCACTATCCGAAAACTTCTAAAAAGCTTTAAGCTGAAACCTTTTGACGACAACAAAATGACAGGCTTTCTTAGGCACGTTCTCGTAAAACGCGGCTTTTCAAGCGGAGAGATTATGGTTGTGCTCGTTACGGGCAGTGAGGAGTTCAAGTCAAAGCGCAGCTTTGTAAACGCTCTGCTTCAAAGGCATCCCGAGATTACTACCATAGTGCAGAACATCAACAACAGGCGGACGAGTCTAGTACTCGGCGAAAAGAGCGTTGTGCTCTATGGTGACGGCGTTATCAGGGAACAGCTCTGCGGTTATACCTTCACGATTTCGCCGAAGGCTTTCTATCAGATTAACCCCGTTCAGACCGAGGTACTCTACGGCAAAGCGATGGAGTTCGCGCAAATCGACAAGAACGATATCGTGATCGACGCGTACTGCGGAACAGGCACAATCGGCATTATCGCAAGCAAATACGCGGGACACGTTTACGGCGTTGAGCTCAACAAAGACGCGGTTAAGGACGCGAAGAAAAACGCAAAACTTAACAATATCGAGAATATCGACTTTGTTTGCGCCGACGCGGGCAAGTATATGGTGAATCTCGCGGAAGAAAAGCTCCGAGCCGACGTAGTTATTATGGACCCGCCGCGCGCGGGTAGTGACATAAATTTCCTGCGCTCCGTCGTCAAGCTGAGCCCAAGGAAGGTTGTGTACATATCCTGCAATCCCGAAACGCTTGCGAGGGATTTGATGTTCCTCTCTAAGAACAAGTACAAAGTAAGAAAAATCCAGCCCGTCGATATGTTCCCCCATACCGAGCATATAGAATGCGTGGTAATGTTGACAAGATAAGTGTGGAGTAACAGATATGAACTTGCGGAAATTTGACAACAGGCGCGTCAGGATAACGTGTAATAACGGAGAAGTTTATGAAGGCGTCTGCGAATACAATAATGCTGAATACGGTGAAATAGAATTCGGACGCAGCGAGGAAAGCCTTGAGATTTTTAATTTTTTGTTTTACAAAAACGAAATTGCAAGCGTAGACATTTTAGGGAATTTTTCAAAGCCATACGGAAAGATTGAAGAATACTATACTCAGGACGGAATTGATGAATTTAAAGATATGCTTTTTGACGAAAATAAAGAGCATATAATACGTTTACTTATCTGCGTCGAGGACAGGCTTAAAGAAACGGATTACCCCTATCGGTATGAAGTAATTGAAGATTTACGAGCGTTTGAAAAATATGCGGATGACGAAGAAAGCAAAGCCGAAGTTAAACGCATTTTAGAAAAAATAGGGAGTGAATAAAATGAGCACTTTTAAAAATGTTGAAGAAGCGAGAGAATATTTTAAGGGCGACAAATACGCGCTTTACAGCGGCGTAGTCATTGAAGAACTGGATGAAAACACCTGCGTATGCAGTATGGAAATAACGGATAAACACAGAAACGCTGTAGGCGGCGTTATGGGCGGCGCGATTTTTACACTCGCGGATTTATCCTTCGCGGCGGCAAGCACCAACGTTCACAGCCCGACAGTCGCTATGCAGACAAGTCTGAATTTTCTGAGTGCGGCTAAAGGCACAAAGCTGTTCGCCAAAGCTCGCTGTATAAAAGACGGCAGGACTACCGCCGTGTATAACGTTGATGTTACGGACGATACGGGCAGACCGATTGCTCAGTTTGTCGGCACGGGATATAAACTGTGATTAAGGTTGTTTTTATTGACGTTGACAACACTATTCTGAGCTTTGACGAGTATGTAAAATTCATAATGAAAAAGGGATTTTCGGAGTACGGACTCAGAGATTATGAGGAGTGGATGTACGACGAATTTGTCGGGATAAATCTAAAGCTGTGGCGACAGATTGAGAAGAAGGAATTAACCTTTGAAAAGCTCGGCAGGGCAAGATGGAATATGGTTTTTGAAAAGCTCGGCATAAACTTTGACGGCATTGTGTTTGAACAATATTTCAGAGACAACCTGCATGACAGCGCAATCCCCGTGGACGGCGCGTATGATATGCTCGGTTATCTCAGCGAAAAATACATCCTGTGCGCGGCAAGCAACGGACCGTA
>JAILPC010000036.1 GCA_024690465.1 Ruminococcus sp. | reverse complement strand
TCCCGTGCGATTGTGCACGATTGAAAACAATGGAACACAATGGTTCACGATTGCTCTCATTCGTACACTTTAGTTTTATTCATATTTTCGCACAAGTGTTATGTTGGTTTCAATACGGTTGCTTATTTGACGCTTACTTTTGTTTGCCTATCAAAATTTTGTATTATTATATTTCAAAAAGCGAAAAAGCCCTGATTGGGCTTTTCGTTTTAAAGATAGGTAGGCTTATAAAGTCTGTTATCCAGTACAAATGGTCTTTTGTCAGAGATATTTGTTTCCGAAAACTTTTCACAGTTTTGAATATTGTTATGGTTATAGATTTTAATCATAATAGTACCTCCAATTAATAATCTTCTTCGTTGTTATCTCGTCTGCAATTAATCCGCAAACGCAAGAACAGTTCCTCGGTCTTACGAAATAATTTAGTTTTCTTTTTGATAAATTTGCTTTTTCTGATATAAAATTCATCATATCGTGAAAACTAAATTGATCGCTGTAACTAGCGTAATTTGCATATATATTAAATCCGACACTGTCCAGATACTCGTGTTCCGCAATAATATATTTTAATGCTTCCAGCTTTGTACATCTGACTTCTGCGTTATTATAAATATATTCTGCCGCTATTTCCGTTTCGTCATACGGAGTAATATGATTGTAAATGTTAAAATAAATACTCATTTGGATTCTCCTCTTATAATTTAAGTAATTTAATAGTTTCGTCTTCTTTATTAACAATGATTGAAAAATCGCTGTTTGAATTAGCGCCGATTTCTTTTAAAATCCCCTTGGAAAGAACAATTTTATCTTGATTGTCTGCTTTTGTAATAACAATAGTTTTTCTTTCAGGATCAAAATCCACGCTTACAGTTCTTTCGTCCGGCGTAAGTCCCATAGCGTCCATCCACTTCTTTGGAAGTGTCAGTTTGCAGCCGGTGGATATACCACCGGTCGCATTTTTGATTTTACTGAATACTACTTTGATGCGTCAAATCATACGCTGCGGACTGACTAATTTTAAGAATCTTTTTGATATCCGCTATTATGCAGGCTGCCGACAGCAACAATCACTATGAAGCCGACTTGCCCGCGTATCTTTGCGCTTCTCTTAACAAGATGAAAGCCGCTGTTAAGAAGATTGAAAGCGGTGAGGAATACCTGCGCTATGACTGCGACTATTGCGAGCTGCAAAGCGACATCAACACCGCAGAGGTCGGCGGCGAAATTTCGCCAGATCAGGCGTGGTATCTTCGTAATAAGTACCTCGGTATCCGAAAGGAGGCGGTCGATTGATTTTACCGATTAAAATACAATTATAATGCGAGTTAAGAAATAAGACTGAGCGAAGCAATAAAAACCTACCGTTTGGTATGTATAACGAAAAAAATCGCACAACAGGATCCGTCCCGCCGCAAAATCAGACAAGCAGAAGCGAAAAATATACAGCGTTAATCTCTATGCGGTGTGAAAGTTCTGAAAAAACATACTTGACAAAATAATAACAATGATATATAATATCATCAAGTTAGCGATAACTAACCGAAATATAAGTTGTTATCGTTTTTCTTTTTAAATATAAGTTAGTCATAACTAACCGAGTTTTGGGAGTGCGTTATGTCAGAAGGAATTATTGTAAAATACTGTTCGCCAACCTTGGCGGGATTAAAGACAGGCAGCTTATTCAGCTGTCCTTATCGCAGAAGGTCTGATGTTATATCATTTCTGCGTGAGTGGAATATCAATCTAAAGAGCAAAGGTATAAGACTGATACCCCTGAAAATTACTGACGGCAAAGCGCTGATTTATGTTTACCGTCCGACACGGCTTAAATCCGATTTAAGCAGCAGAGAAGTGTGCAGCTTGCTCTGTGAGCGCGGTTACTGTGTAGATAACTGCGAAAAGTGTATATCGGGATTAATGAAGAGGCTGTGTGAGAACGCGAACTTTCCGCACGAAATAGGTCTGTTCCTAGGCTATCCTTTGGAGGATGTTAAGGGCTTTATTGAGAACAAGGCAGAAACTCTAAGCTCGTCGGCTGTTGGAAGGTTTACGGCGACGAACAAGAGGCGCGGAAAACCTTTGAAAAGTATAGAAAATGCAAACAAATCTATCAGAAACAATGGGCAGGCGGCAAGCCGCTGATTAAGTTGACCGTGGCTCGTTGATATATTTAGCTTTCATTTTTCACCATTTACATAGACCCCTTTTAGAAAAACGCGGCTGTCAAATCGGCAACCGCGTTTTTCGCAAATCCCAAGTTTGAAAGGAAGAACTATATGAAAAAGGATAAAACACCGTCCGCACTTTCACGGCTGATGGAATACGCGGGCAGCTATAAGATATTAACGTATATGTCGTGGATATTATCATTCCTAAGCGCGCTCACTGCGCTTTTGCCGCTTGTGTACATCTTCTTTATCATCAGAGAAGTGCTTGAAGTCGCGCCTGATTTCTCGAAGGCGACCTCGATCGTGCATAACGGCGTAATGGCAGTCGTATTCTCGGCTGCCGCACTCGTGATTTATATCGGCGCATTGATGTGTTCTCACGTCAGTGCTTTCAGGATAGGCAGCAATATCAAGCGCAGATTATTAAATCATATTTCCAAGCTGCCGCTCGGTTTTTCGGATGAAATGGGAAGCGGCAAGCTCCGCAAAATCATCAATGATTCATCGACCGCGGCGGAAACCTACCTTGCCCACAATCTGCCTGATATGGCGGGCGCTGTTGCGACTCCGCTCGGAATGGTAGTGATGATGTTCGTTGTTGACTGGCGGTTTGGGCTGGTTTCTATCCTGCCGATCATCCTCGCGTTTTTTTGTATGGGCAAAATGATAGGTCCCGCGATGAAAGAGGATATGCGCCTGTACAACAACGCGCTCGAGGATATGAACAACGAGGCTGTCGAGTATGTTCGCGGCATTCCCGTTGTCAAGACCTTCGGTCAGACGGTTCACTCTTTCTCACGCTTTAAGGCGTCCATCCAGAACTACTACAAATTCTGTATCGCCTACACAAAGCGCTGCCGTCAGCCTATGCTGTTCTTTTTGCTGTTCATCAACAGCGCGTTTGCCTTTTTGATCGCGCTTGCGCTGATACTCTCGAACGGCGGAGCGAATGTGACAAGCGACATTATTCTCAACTTCCTGTTCTATGTGATTATTACACCCGTGATTGTCACAACAATGCAGAGAGTAATGTTTATGAGCGAGGGTAATATGACCGTAGCGGACGCGTTCGACAGGATCGATTCCGTGCTCAACAGAAAGCCCTTTGAAAACAGCGGAAAAAGCGAAAAACCCAACAATCATTCCGTTACGTTTGAGAACGTCAGCTTTTCATATGACGGCGAAAATCTCGCTCTGGATAACGTGAGTTTTGAGGTTAAAAGCGGAACCTCGCTTGCGCTTGTCGGACCTTCGGGCGGCGGCAAAACCACCGTTGCGGGGCTTATCGCGCGCTTTTGGGATGTGCAGAAAGGCGCTGTAAAAATTGGCGGCGTTAATGTCAAGGATATTTCCAAAGAAGAACTGATGAACACGGTGTCGTATGTGTTCCAAGACAGCAAGCTTCTAAAGTGTTCTGTCCTCGAAAACGTCAGGCTGTCTCGTCCCGATGCCACTGAGCAAGAGGTCATGCTTGCCCTTGAAAAAGCGCAGTGTACGGATATTATCGAAAAGCTCCCCGACGGCATAAATACCGTTATCGGAGCAAAGGGCGTGTATCTCTCGGGCGGTGAACAGCAGAGGATCGCAATTGCGCGAGCTATTCTTAAGGATGCGCCGATCGTTGTCCTCGACGAGGCGACTGCCTTTGCCGATCCCGAAAACGAATACCTCGTTCAAAACTCCTTTAAGGAGCTTTCAAAGAATAAAACCGTGATTATGATAGCTCACAGGCTCTCTACCATTCAGGGCTGCGATAATATCATCGTGCTTGATAACGGCAGGATATCGGAGCAGGGCGTTCACGGCGAGCTGTTAAAGAAAGACGGAATCTATAACAAGATGTGGAAGGATTATCAGTCCTCTGTTTCGTGGAAGGTCGGTGAGAAGAATGCTTGAAAAAATTATGCGTAGATACGCAATGTCGCGCGAGGGCGCTAAAGGCTTTATCAACTCTGTCTGCGCCTGTACGGTATCGGATTTAGTGCTGATGTTCCCTGTGGGACTGCTCTATACACTGACCGAAGATATGCTGAATAACGGCATAAACAGCGGCAGAATACTCATTTATATTGTCGGGATTATAATATCGCTACTGCTGATTTACTTCACGCAGTTCTGGCAGTATAACGCGACGTTCTTCTCAACCTACAAGGAAAGCGGCGTGCGCAGGATCACCCTCGCCGAAACGCTTAGAAAGCTGCCCTTGTCGTTCTTCGGAAAGAAGGATTTAAGCGACCTCACGACAACTATATTAAACGACTGTACCGTTATCGAGCATACCTTCTCGCATCAGGCGGCGCAGTCTTACGGCTCGATCATATCGACGATCATCATTGCGTTTTCTCTTTTCGCGTTCGATTGGAGAATGGCGCTGGCTTCGGTGTGGGTTCTGCCCGTATCGCTTTTAGCCGTCAGGCTGTCAAAGAGAACGCAAAACCGCTTTAACAAAAGCAAAAACGATACGAGAGTAAGGCTTGAGGAAGGCGTTCAGGAAGATATAGAGGCGCTGCGCGACCTAAAGAGCAACAACGCCGAAACGGAATACATCGACGGCTTGGATGACGTCATCAAAGACTATGAGAAAAAATCCATAGCTGCGGAATTAGGTGTGGCGGCGTTTATCGTACCCGCGCAGATGTTTTTGAAGTTCGGTATCGCCACGACCGCATTGGTCGGCTCCGCGCTTCTTCTCGGCGGACAGATCACGGTCATTACCTTCTTCATGTTCCTGCTGGTCGTATCAAGACTGTACGAGCCGATGGCGGGTACGCTGGTCAACCTCGGCGCTCTCAACAGCGCTCAGGTCAATATTGACCGCACGAATGCGATGAACGACATCAAAAAGCAGGAGGGCAAACAGGACTTCAAACCCGAACGCTTTGATATTGAATTTAAAAACGTAGGCTTTGAGTATAACGACGATG
>JAILPC010000015.1 GCA_024690465.1 Ruminococcus sp. | reverse complement strand
CTACTGAAATATTACACTTTTATCAATATGAATATGAAACTGTAATAAACCTTAATGGGCTGGATTTTCAAGTGAGATTTAGAACTTTTGAAGTCTTAGAAAGTACTTATCTTGATATTCAAGTTACAGGAAAAACTAAGCATCAAATCGTCCTGTGTTTAGAACATATACATAACACTCTATTATCATCCGGGGTTGAGAAAGAGTATATCCCTATTATTTCGTACGATGCAGTTTCTGAATACTATTGTAATAAGTTATATCCTAAGCTAAATGGACTTGAAAGAAATCTTAGAAAACTGCTTTTCAACACTTACATTGTAAATTTTGGAAAATCATACTATGAAAGAACAATAAACAAAAGTATACAGGGAAAGGCAAAACAGGTAGTCAGAGCTAGAGGTAATAAAGAAACGAAGAAAGAGAAGAATCTACAAGAATTCTTTTATTCGTTGGAATTTGGAGATATTCAAGAAATTCTCTTTACATTAACATGGACTGATTATGATCAAGAAAAGAAAAGAGCCTTTTTAGAATCCAATAAAGACTTATCTGAACTAACGGATGAAAAACTAAGGACAGCTTTTTCGGATTTTTCTGCTAAAAATGATTGGGAGCGTTTCTTCAAAGATAAAACCAATAATAGCTTTGATATTGAAAGTGCGATTGATTCCATTCGAGCATATAGAAATGATGTCGCTCATTGTAAGTTTGTTAGTAATGAAGAATACAATACTTGCAACAAACTAATTGAAAGGCTTAATAAAGAAATAATCACTGCGATAAAGATAACGGAAGAAAAAGATTTTATGGACAAGAATATGGAAAGTCTAAAGCGATCTTTTTTAAAGATTTCCGAATCCCTTATGAGTTTTAAAAAGACGATAGAATCAGCCATTTCTCCATTAGTTGAAAAAATACAAAAAATCATTCAGCCTTTTGATTCCGTGAAAAAGCAGTTATCGCAGTTAACTTATAATAATTATTATTCTGAAAACTCAAAAGAACCTATTATTTCAGATGATAAGAAAGTTTCTGAAAATAAAGATGAAAGCGAGAAGAATGAAAGCGATACTGTGCCAACATAATTCAGCTAATGTATGTGTTTTATAAAACAGAGAGTGAGGTTATTATATGAAGAATCTACTTGTTGGAAATGGACTTAACATTCAATTTGACCATACAAATTATACTACTCAACAGATTGTCCTTAGAATTCTTAAAAACTGTGATAGAGATGATTTTCCTACCCATATCATCGTCGATAGACCATTTTTATTAAAGAACTATATGGGTAAGCTGTTTTTAGAAGCTCGTGAGATTATTTTAGGAAAATACGATAGCTATGCGTTTGGTACTGCTGAAAAAGAATCACTTGCAGCATTTAAAAAGCAATATTCCAATCGTTTGGAAAGATTAAGAATTACTGACATAGGATTTGAAGATTATTATTTAATCCATGATCTTGTATGCCACAAGATAAAAATGCAGAATCCAGAACAATTCTATGTGAGAGAAGCTATGAAGGTTGCCTACTTATATGCAATATATAACGATGGGAAATTAAATCAACTACATACAAACTATCCTGTAAACCTCAACAATTATCTTAAGAACTGTGATAATATTTTTACAACAAACTATGATTCAAATATTGAATCCGCTACAGGAAAAGAAGTCTATCACATTCATGGACAATTTGATAAGAAAAGTGATGTATATGTTGAATCATCCTTTAGAAATCAATTGCCTGATGCACCGATAAGAGATACAGTAATAGATGAAAACTATTTCTATCTATACTCTAATGCTCTAACTACTCATTGTGGGGAGTATAAGGAATTTCAAATAAACCAACATTCACAAGCAAATAGTTGTGTAGAAAAAATGGCTTTAGCATATAAAACCAACCCGGAGATAAAGAAAGAAATTGACGGATGGACAAAAGATAAAAATACATTAACAGCAAATCTAGGATATTCCATACAACTTAAAGCTGCTAATCCTACGTTAGCGTTTTCTGACAATTATCATTTCGACAAACTTAAGGCTATTACAGGAAGTATAGAAATATTGGGGTTATCACCATGGAACGATTTTCATATTTTTGAATCAATCAATTCAGCAAATTTAGAAGAGTGTGTATACTATTATTTCAATGATTCAGAATGTGATGAGATAAGAGCTTTACTACCAAAGTTAGAATCACAACATATTTTGAAGATGAAATCGGTAAAAGACTTTTGGAGAGAGATGTATGAAGATTAAGGTAAAAGTTATTTCAAACGATGAATTCACCAAATGGATTGAAGTATCGAATATGTTTGCGAATAGCTTAATTCAGCCGCATAACGCTCTTGAACAATTCAACGGATTAAATTCTAAACAACGTAATAGTATAAAACGATCATATGAATACTATGATAGCATAAGAAATATAAAAATCCCGAAAGAAGATAGGGATTCTGAAAGTTATTATATGGATGTGTTAGTTGACACACATATTATTGCAACAGAATTTGATATAGATCCTTTAACAGCTATTATGTGTGTTAAAGCTCCTTGCAAACCTAATGAAAAAGTAGTTGTAATTTGATTTGACATCAAAACGTACTGCTTTCATAGTATATGTTTTTTATGAAAAGTCTAATTTATATAATGTCTGCTGAATAAACGCCGACACGCCGTCGGCGTTTTGCCAAAACAGAGTTTTGGCTCAAAATCTGCGATTTTGGTTCAGTTTCCATTTATAAATCTGCCAAGCAAAGAAAGCGTTTCTTTGCTTGGTGCAAGGCTTTTGCCCATAAATGTTCAAAAACCTTGCACTTGAACAATTCAAAAACCGTTACAATGTTAAATGATTTCTGTGTTTTTGAATTGTTCAGCAGATATTATATAGTTTTTTCAAGTAATATCTGCAATGTTTTTTTGGGCAATCCTCTAAAACACCGAACACCTCATAACCTTGCTTTTCATAGAACTCTTTTGCTTGAAAATCGAAGGTATCGAGGTGTATTAGGTAACAGCCTCTTGCTTTAGCTGTTTTCTCAATTTCCGCAAGCAGCTCTCCACCTAACCCTTTACCACGATATTCGCTGTCTACCCACAGCGTATCAATATAGGCAACATTCCAACAATACATTTTAGCGACACAACCGGCGATGATTTTTCCGTTATCGTCGGTTATCTTTTTGTCGAGCGTATCAAACAACACTTCCTGCTGGGCAGGAACTTGGGAAAGGTTGTACTCTACAAGTCTGTCGATGATATATTCAGCGTCGCCGTCTTTGCAGTTTTCAATTTTGCATTTCATATTATCCTCGTTTTTCAAATATCAAATGATGGAAGAAGGCAATCTTTTGAAAATCGGGATTCTTTGAAACTCTCATCTCAATATCAATCATCTTTTTCTGCCAATCATCGTCCTTTTGGATTTCCTGATTTTGCTGTAAATCCCAGAAGGTTCTCAATCCATAGGATTCTTGCAACACAAAGCTGTTGCACCATTTGGTGATATCACCATCTTCATAGTAGTTGATCGTGCCGAACTGTTGTGCAGTGCTGTTGCGACCGTCAAGGAGATCGTTCGCTTCATCAAAGTTGTTGAGCAACACGACCATCTGCATTACTCTGCCGTTGCGGTTATGCTTGACGATTGACAGCTTACCATTTGGCTTTAGCAGCCGATAAAACTCGCGGACGATTTCCTCTCTGTCATCAACGTATTCAAGCACATTATGACAGAAGATATAGTCGAAGCATTCGCTCGGCAGATTCTTCAATTCGTCCGTGCTTCCGATTATCTGCTGATAACCGTTTGTGTTTACTTGTTTAGCGAGCATTTCTTCCGACGGCTCAACAGCGATCACCTTATTGTCAGTAGCGTAATGATTGGGTGTGATTCCTGTTCCGCTTCCGAAATCAAGAATCGTTTTACCTTTCAATTCGCCGATCTGTTTCCAAATGATAACTTTTGCGAGTTTCTCCCAAACGGGAAGTTGATTTAGCATATTAAACTCCAATCAGATTATAAATATCTGTTCCGGTTTTCTTATCAAAGTAGTCTTTAAGCTCAAGAAACGCCTTCCATTTCGGAATTGTCAGATCATTAAAACCTCTCCGTATCACGACATCCACAAGGCGTTTTTCGATATAGGTTGCGCCGTCGGGCAGAGCAAGAGCGTCGCAAAGCTGAATCAGCCTGTCGTAGTCATCATATTCGGCATTATCAAGAAAGCTCTTGATAAACTCGGTTTCCTCCGTTGCGCAATCGTTTTGCCCGTTATAGGAGCGAATGTCTTTATACGGGAATGAGTGTGTCAGGCATATTCGAGCACCAATACCATAGTCAAGCGATTTCATATATTGGTAGCCGTCAATGATATGCCGCATATCCGTTACGCCCTCACGCCTGCCGATGTCGTGCAGCAAGCCGAAAACATAGGCAGTATCGGCATTGAGGTTATTACATTGTTCTGCAATCGCTCTTGCACAAAACGCTGTTGTTTTACTATGCCCGATCCAAACGCCGGGGTTACGTTGTTCAGCTTCGGTTAGGAGCTTTTCTGCTTCAAGAATTGTTGGTGGTTTCATAAGTTCAACCTTCCATAAGCGTTTCTGATATCAAAATTACACTTATATTTTACCACGATTACGAAAACATGGCAATAGAAAATGCCATCAAGTAGGAGACGTTCCTGCTTGATGGCTGTATTATTCAATAAATCTTTTATGTTTTAATCCTTAGCTCTACCGTTGTAATCCCAGGCAACCTCTTCACCGTTTTCGTTGTAGGTAACATTGGATTTCCACTTCTTATAACCATTCAATTCACAATCGTTATATTTTGTGCCATCCTCGCTTTCTATCACTAGATAGCCATATTGGTTAAAGTAGAGTTTCAACTTGCGCGTGGCTGTACTTCCGTCAGAATAGGTTGCGGTAATCGTGATGGTATCCTGCGGTGCTTTAGAAAAATCAACAGGCTTGTTGGTGGTGTTTTCGTATTCCATCCACGTTGTTAGTTCTTCCGGAGGGAGCCAGCTGACATCTTTTCCGTCAGAATAGATAGCTTCTCCCTCAAGAGTTACGGTCTTATCCTGAGTATTATCTGACCAATAATAAATCATTCCATTTTGTGCTGTGTATTCAACTTTTTTAATATCTTCTCCCTCTATCCAGATAGAATTATTACCCATCCTTGTAAAAGACTTATTTATCGTAAGATTATCATTGGCAAAGATCTCACCCAGCCTTTTATCACCCATCTCATAGCTGCCTTCTAATTCAGGATCACCGTGCACATAATATGTGCAGGCAAATCTGATTTGCATTATAATAATATCTTTTTGGGGCATAGATTTTGAATCTGTCAATTTAACTAAAGGCTCATTTGTTTCAGCATCCAAAGCGGATGCTACAATAAAAAATGAATGTGTGTTATTGTTGTTTGCAGTATCTTCTTTGTTTTTAGAATTAGGTATGATCAAAAACGCAGATACCACTATAATAACAAATATAAACGAGGAAATGGATAAAAACACTTTTTTACGTCGCTTTTGAAGCTGAGCCTCACTCCTTTTTATTGCTTCAATATCGGTATTATATTCAAAACAATTAAGCTCGGATTCAAGCATATTTTTGATTCTACTCACAAAAATCATCTCCTAACCTTTCTTTGAGTAATTCTTTAGCCCTGCGGATTCGATATTCAACATTCGGAATCTTAGTATGAGTGATTTCAGCTATCTCTTTCATTGTAAACTCACGATAATAGTAGAGTATAACAACCTCTCTAAACTGTAAAGGCAACGACATAACAGCTTCGGAAACAATCAGTTTTTTTGTATGGTCTGATTCATCTTCCGGTAAACTTTCGTCAAGATTTTCCTCTACCTTTCGCTTTCTCAGCATATCACGGCAACAATTTATACATATACGAGTTATCCAAGTTTTTAAGGATGATTTTCCCTTATAAGACTTTTGCTTTTTATATACTTTAATAAATACATCTTGAGTGCAGTCCTCTGCCAAATGATGATCCTTAAGATACAATATACAGGTTCGATATATGTAATCCTTGTATTCTAAGTATATAGAGTCGAAATCCATTAGATTTTCTCTGCTCATTTTCATCCCCCTTTCACTTTATTAGACGTAAGAAATTTTGATTTTTATAAACCAATTATACAATAAATCGAAAAAACAAATAACTCTTTTATTTTATAGAAATAAAAAACGCCGCCAAGCAGGAATTATCCCACTTGACGGCTGTGCTTATCAGGCAAAATCATTACATTTCTAATCACAACTATGTGTTATCTTTGAAATCCTCGTACCCTGCTATCATCACATATCCTACATAATCGCAATAAGAGCTCCCAAAAGAATCACATGGTGTGCAGATACTACTTTTTCGTTTATATTTCAAACTGTGATTAACTATCAATCTATCCTGATCTCTGATTTCACCGATATATTGACCAGAAAAATCATATAGCTCATTACCATAGAATTTACCAATAGGTTTCCCGTTTTTTGAATAAAGATAATCTCCAGAACGATGTCCTATATATTTTCCACTCCATGACCAATAATTCACAGTATAATCCTCCACATTTTTAAGTATCTCTCCCACTCAACAGCACATAAACAATTCTGTGTAGGTATTATAATTTGTACTATCTGTGGCGCTTTCAATTATTTGATATATCCATATTATCCAACCAATATTCCCTCTTATTATCATATTGTTATCAGCGTTGATAACAGCGTAGGGATTTAGCTGTGTCGGATAAACTTTTCTGTACGGCTATTATACCGCATTTTCACTTAATTATCAATAGGATTCTTATATTATTTGTATCTTTGCTATAATCGAAAAAGTGTAACGCTCTTAGGCATAAAAAAGTACTGTTTATGCGCCCTTTAAAAAGTAAAACTGTTTAGGAAGGGTAATATCATTCCTTTACAAGTTTAGATGTTACATATCAACTATAAGCTGATTTGCAATATCCGCAAATGTATCATAAACAGGCACACCGCATTGTTTCAACAGCTTTGGCGACTGCTGACCGCCGGAGAACAAAACACAGTCCACACCCAAACCACAGGCTGTTTCATAATCATGTACCGTATCACCGATATACAAGGTCTGCTTAGGAGCAAACCCGTGTTCTTGCATATATCTTTTGCCACGCACGGTTTTGCTTTCCATTACGATATTCTGTGTTCCAAGAATATCATCAAAATAGTGTTCAATAGAAAACTGACGAGCATATTTTGTAATCTCAATTGTTTTGAAAGCCGAAAGGATAATCTGATTTTGATTTTCATTTTCAAAGGATCGCAATATCTCCTTAACGCCTGCGTGTAAATTTATTTTCTCGGAAAGCTGATCGTACAGTATTCCCCACTCGTTATCAATCATCTCTACATTGTGCTTATTCAAGTCAAAGATCTTACTGTAAAAATTCACAATTGGAGTTTCAACATTTTCACGATAGTATTCTAACGTGATTGTCGGATAGCCGAATCGTTGAAGCAGAATATTTGTTGCTTCAACGGCAACAGGTGTGTCGTTGAGAATCGTTCCGTTCCAATCCCAAATAATATTTTTGTATTTCATTTATTCTATTCTCATTCCTTCCCGACTAACCAATTACCTATATCAATAATCTGTATTCCCTCATACTGATAGGTTTCGTGGCGTGTTCTGGCGATCAGGATCTTCGGATATGCGTCTTTGATTTTCAGCAGAGGATCAACTTCTCTTTGGAAGGTATCTGGACTGCTGATATTATCCGAAACCTGAATATAGATTTTTTCATCACGCTTGATTGCTACAAAATCTATTTCTTTCTTATACAGCACGCCGACATAAACTTCATATTTTCTGCGCAGCAGTTCTATGGCGACGATGTTCTCCAATACTCTGCCGTAATCGAGATTCTTGGTGCCGAGCTTTGCGTAGCGGAAGGTATGGTCGCTGAGATAATACTTATCATTCGTGCTCAGATACTTCTTGCCCTTGATGTCATATCGCCTGACTTTGTAAAAGGCAAACGCGTTGCAAAGGTATTCCAGATAGTTTGATACCGTCTTGTGATTGATTTTGTCTTGGTTATTTGTCAGTGCGTTCGCAATATTGCGAGCAGACGACAGATTGGAGATATTATCCATCAGGAAATCAACTATTCTATCCATCAAAACAGGGTTTCTGATTTTATACTTTTGACGAATATCGCGCAGAATCAGGGTGTTGAATACATCCTCGATGTAATCGTACTTTGCTTCCCTGTCACGGTAGAGGTATGAGCCTGCCATACCGCCCTCGGTGATGTATCGGTCAAACGCCGAATAAACATCGTTCAGCTCATAATAAGTCAAAAACTCACGGAATGAGAAGGGATACACCTTGATTTCAAAGGTGCGTCCTGTGAACAAGGTCGCTAAATCCGAACTGAGCAGAAAGGCGTTTGAACCGGTGATATAGATATCGTACTGCTCGGATGCGTGCAGGCTGTTGATGGTCAATTCAAAATCGGGACACATCTGGATTTCATCTATCAAAACAAAGTTTTCTGCGTCGGAGATATATCTGTCCTGAATATATTCGTTGAGGGCGTGGTATTCTTTTAAATCCTCAAATTTGCTGAGATTGTAATTGATATGAATGATATTGGCATTTGCATATTCGCTGTCAAGATACGTCTTGAACGCTTCCAGCAGCTTTGATTTACCGGAGCGGCGCACACCTGTGATCACCTTAATATCAGGTGTCCCGATAACATTTCTCAGCTTATCCAAGTACATCGTGCGTTCTATCAGTTTCATACGATTCACCTCAATGTTAGTATAACAAAAATATTTCCCAAAATCAATATTTTTTTGATTTTGGGAAATAAATATTAAAGTTAAATTATACGTACGTT
>JAILPC010000213.1 GCA_024690465.1 Ruminococcus sp. | reverse complement strand
GATGTGATATCATCCTGCTCATAAAACGCGACAGAGCTTATAGAGGTTACAGGAACTCCGTCAACCTCAGCAGGGATGATATCACATCCGTAGTTATTCCTGACGGCGTCACGTCTATAGGATATGGCGCGTTTATGCGTTGCGAAAACCTTGAAAGCGTAACAATCCCCGACAGCGTTTCTTCTATTGCTATTCAAGTGTTTGGTAACTGTAAAAAACTTACAAGCATTAAGCTCCCTGACGGGCTTGAAAGAATTGAGTCATACACCTTCAGCTACTGCACAGGTCTGAAGGAAGTAGTTTTCCCGAATACCTTGACATACATAGATTATTGTGCCTTTTCAAACTGCACAACCCTTGAGTATGTAGTTATTCCGTCAAGCGTTGCTACCTTGAATTATAGTGCTTTTGAACAATGTTCAAATCTCAAGGCTGCGGTAATACTGAACAAGAATATGGTATTTAACAATTCATCTACTATATTTATGGCGTCCGATAGCCTTAATGGCTTTAAGCTTTACGGATATGATCCGTCCACCGCTAAGGATGTCGCCGACAGCCGTTCTTATGATTTTGTTGCAATTACAGACGATGACATCGGAAATCCCGCTGACTATGAATATAAAGCCAACGGCAACGGCACAGCCGAACTTACGGCATACACAGGTTCGGACACTGTTGTGAATGTTCCTATGGTAATCGACAATTATTTAATTACAAGTGTAGGAAAAACCTCTTTCGTTGATCTGACGAACATAACGGAAGTAACAATTCCCACTACCGTTACAAGTATAGGCGAGAGTGCTTTTAACTCTTGT
Organism: Ruminococcus sp.; assembly: GCA_024690465.1. Classification (GTDB taxonomy): domain Bacteria; phylum Bacillota; class Clostridia; order Oscillospirales; family Acutalibacteraceae; genus Ruminococcoides. The sequence continues at coordinate 9,691 of JAILPC010000213.1, read as the reverse complement.
TCGGCGCTCGAGAGCGTTGTTGTTCCCGAAACTGTTACTTCGATTGGTACAGACGCGTTCAATGCGTGCAGCGCTGATTTTGAGCTTAAGGGCTATGCTCCGTCCTGTGCGGAGGAATACGCCAATACATACAGCGTCACGTTCACAAGTCTTAATGATTCCAATCCTTCCCATTACAGATATTCTGTTGATGACGAGGATAACGCTATAATCGTAGGCTATACTGGCTCGGGCAAATACCTCGATATTCCCTCAGTTCTTGGCGGCCACACTGTAACGGGTATCGACAATAACGCTTTCCGAGGTCTTACAATGAAGAGAGTAAGATTGCCCGAAACCGTTACGTTTATCGGCAACGGAGCGTTTTATGAGTGTTTCAACCTTGAATATATTAATATTCCCGAAGGCGTTATCAGCATAGGTGACAGCGCGTTCAGTGACTGCCGCAAGCTCAGCGACTTAGTTCTTCCAGATACTCTGACAAGTATAGGCCATTGGGCGTTCTACAACTGTTGGGGTATTACCAGTGTAGAGATTCCATACAATGTTACTACCTTAGGTCAAAATGCGTTTTATTACTGCCGAGGCTTAGAGAGTGTAGATATCGGAATCAAAATCACAACTATTCCCTTAAGCGCTTTTGAAGGCTGTCATCTTAAGAATGTTGTAATTCCGCCGAGAGTTACGCGCATCAGTGAACGGGCATTTAACTGCTATACTCTCGAGACAATAACAATTCCAAGAAGCGTTGAGGCTATTTATGGAACATTGGTTTACGGCGGCAGCGAAAAAATCAAAGGTTACAGCGGCTCCTACGCTCAGACCTACGCCGAAGATAATAATATCGACTTCATACCGATTTCCGAAGGAAGCGGCACCTTTGAATTTGCTGATGCGGGAAAGGGCAACGTAGCTTTAATAGGCTACAACGGCTCAGGCGGAAATGTAACTATTCCTTCTTCACACAATTATCATCCCGTTACGGCTATTTTAGGGGCGTTCGGCAACTGCAGCAGCGTAACGAAAGTAACAATTCCGTCAAGCGTTAAAATAATTGACAAAAGCGCGTTCAGCAACTGCGATAATCTCACGGAAGTAGTCATTCCCTCAAGTGTTGAGACTATTGCGGATTGGTCTTTCAACAGCTGCGGAAAGCTTAAGAGCATAACAATTCCCGACAAGGTTAAGCGTATCGGAGATCACGCTTTTGATTATTGCGACGCTCTTGAAAGTCTGACAATAGGCAGCGGCGTCGAGAGCATTGGCGACTACGCGTTCTATATGAACCAAGAGCTTACTAACCTTGAAATACCCAAGAACGTCAAGAGCATCGGCAACAATGTATTTTATGATTGCGCTAAGCTTGAACACGTTAAAATCACCAACAGGACTACGACCTTCGGCAGCAATGTGTTCACAGCCTGTTCCAAGCTTGAAGTCAACGGCTATGACGGTTCTTCAGCCGAGACCTACGCTCAGGAAAATAATGTTGCTTTCTCGCCCTTGCTCAAAATCAACACGGGCAGCGGCTATGAGTATCTTCCTCTCTCGAATACCCAGACAAGGGACAACAGCGATAACAGCTTCAGCTTCGACCAGAATATCTACGGCAATATCGAGCTTCTCGGTGCTCAGCAGAAAACTGACAAGGGCTCTAACGATATACGCTTTATCGCGGTTGTCAACGAGGGTATTGTCAATTCCGCTACAGAGATCGGCAGTGACATCGAGGACTACGGTTTTGTTATCGCAAGATCCGAGTACTCATCCACAGCGGCGGCAGGCGAGGATTATATCTCAGGCGTTGTTCTCAACGGCGAGAACACATCCCACCGCAGCGGTAAGTTCACCAACAATACCTACAGCGGAAGATACGGCAAGCTTACCTCCAACACCAAGTATAAGTACGTAACCTTAGCCGTAAAGGATATCGCCGCAGGCGAAAGCTTTGTTGTTCGTTTCTATATCAGAACAAGGTCGGGCAAGGTTTACTATGCTGACTACAACTCAAGCTATACAGGCTGCGTAGCAAGCTATAATACTATCTTCTCACAGCCTAATCCAAATGGTGAGAATTCCACCCTGCACAATGATGTTTGGAAAGATTCTCCATTCTTCGTTGTTTGATTAAGGAGGGATTAACATGAAAATTTTAAATAAATCAGTCAGTATCATATTGACGCTCCTGCTCATATTATCTGTAATGATAACGGTTCCCGTGACTGTAAGCGCGGCGACATCCACTAATGCTTACGGTACGTGGACTTATACCGTCAGCAATAGTCAGGCTACGATTACAGCATACTCAGGTTCTGCTTCTAACGTGACTATTCCGAATACGCTTGGCGGATATCCTGTTGTCGCAATTGGAGACGCGGCTTTTTCGCCTAATTACCTAAATGGCTATGGCATTACTACTTTATACAGTATAACAATCCCTGATTCTGTTATCACTATCGGAGATTACGCATTTTGCTACTGTAATAATCTTAAGAATATAACGATGGGTAACCACGTTGAAACTATTGGTCAATATGCGTTTTATAATTGCTTTTATGGTGATGATTACGGTACGCTGACGATCCCCGACAGTGTAACGACTATAGGTTATGCAGCGTTCTATTATTGCTGTTATCTTACTTCGGTTACAATTGGCAGCGGAATAACCAGTATCGGAGATTATGCTTTTGGTGATTGCGATAGTCTCTCAAGCGTTACTATCAATAAAGCCTCGGGCACAGTTACTATTGGCAGTGATGTGTTTTATGATTGCGATTACGTAAGCAATTTTACTTATACAGGCTCAGATGTTCACGAGTTGGTTACTTCTCTTAACAAGCATATTTATTACACCTCAGGTAGCTCTGACAATGTTACTATCACGGATCAAAATAATACTTCACGTTCATGTAATAAGTATATTTTCACTGCGACAAAGGCTGGTGAAGTAACTATTTACTCAACGAGTTCAAATGATACATATGGTTATTTGTTTGATAATAACGGTAATTTGCTTAAGTATAGTGACGATGACGGTGATGGCAACAACTTTAAGATTCAATACACTGTAGCGGCAAACACAACGTATATTGTTTATTCTCGCCCTTATAATACCTCGAATTCAATAGATTATTATCTTTATATCGAGTATCCGCCGAATGAGAATGGTTTTACTTATTCCGTCAGCGGTTCAACCGCCACAATCATCGGCTACACAGGCGACGGCGGCAATATAACCGTTCCGTCCACAGTCGGCGGCGGAAAAACCGTCACAGCTATAGCCGCTGATGTGTTCAAGAACAACACCAGTATTACGGGCGTAACAATTCCGAGCAGTGTTACAAGTGTAGGAAATTACGCGTTTTACGGCTGTACGAACATCGCGAGTCTTACCTTAAACAGCGGTCTTACAACAATCGGCGATTATGCGTTCCAAAATTGCAGCAAGCTGACAAGCGTAACAATTCCCAACTCTGTAACAACTATTAACCAGCGTGCTTTTGGAGGTTGTACTAAGCTTGAGACAATGACGCTCGGCAGCGGTCTTACATCCTTAGGCTCTAATGCTTTTACAGGCTCAATAATATCGAGTTTAACATTCCCCGCGAATTTTACGAACTTTAGTAACGCCGCGCTTATGGGATGTAATAATTTGATGAATATATATGTTGATTCAAATAATCAGTATTATTGTTCTGAAGACGGCATTGTTTACAATAAACAAAAAACTTCGATTGCGCGTTATCCTGTCGGAAGAACAGGCTCGTATACAATTCCTTCTAATATCGTGAATATTTCCGCTTATTCGTTTAGCGGTTGTCAGCTGTCAAGTATAGTTATTCCCGATACCGTTTCTACCTTGGGCTCTAATGCGTTTAACGGCTGCAATAACCTGACGGACGCCGTAATCGGCAATGGTATCAGTACTATTAACTCTTACGCGTTTAACTGTTGTTATTATCTTCAAAACCTGATAATCGGCAGCGGTGTTGTAACCATTGGTAATTACGCGTTTAACAGCTGCAACAGAAATCTTACTTCGGTAACTATTCCGCCGAGTGTTACGAGTATAGGCACTGATGCATTCCGATATTGCTCAAATCTTGAGAAAGCGACGTTCGAGCGCAACGGCAGCTATACTATCAACTCCAATGCGTTTGCAAACACCAAGTCAACGGGCATAACGCTCTACGGCTACAGCGGTTCCTATGCCAAAACCTACGCAGATAACAACAGCAACGCAACCTTTGCCTTAATACAAACCTATGAATACACAATCCAATACGAACAGGTTACGATTACCAAGTATCACGGAACGGATTCTTCCGTTACAATTCCTTCCACAATAGAGGAATATCCCGTCAAACTTATAGGCGCGTCAGCTTTTTATAACAAAACAAGCGTCACAAGCGTAACTGTTCCCGAAGGAGTTACAGGTATTTATGATAACGCCTTTAACAGCTGTACAAATCTTTCCTCAATAACGCTCCCCGACGGAATTGGCAATATTGGAAAGAACGCGTTCTATAACACAGCCTATTATAATACGGGCAGCAACTGGTCTGACGGTCAAAAGGTGTTATACATAGGTAATTACCTGATTAAAGCTCTGCCCACTCTGACATTTGCTACAATTGAAAGCGGTACAACGACTATCGCGACAAGCGCTTTTGAAGGATGTACTCAGATGACAGGCGTCATTATCCCCGACAGTGTTATAAACGTCGGCAGCGACGCGTTTAAGGACTGTAATAACGTCACCTATCTCCAGATGAATTCCGAGAAGTATTTGCCTAATATCCCGAAGTCGTCAGTCACGCTTTTAGAGCTAAGAGGAACGGCTGTTACATACGGCTTGTTCAGTAGTTGTTCCGAGCTTCAGAGTATTTACTTTATTGACGAGGTTTCAAAGATATATGCCGGCGCGTTCAGCAGCTGCACAAAGCTCACCAGTGTAACTCTCCCGAGCAGCGTTACGCTTATTGACGGCGGCTCGTTCAGCGGCTGTACAAATCTTAAAGACTTAACAATCGAGGGCTCGCCCATGATATACACCGCGTTTGGCGGCTGCTCAAAGCTTGAGAACGTAACAATCAAGGGCGGTACTATCGGCGGCGGCGCGTTCTCGGGACTCAGCAGCATCAAAAATCTGACTCTCGGCGAGGGTGTTACGCTTATTGACGGCGGCGCGTTCGGCGGCTGTTCAGGCATCACGAGCTTAACAATCCCCTCGACTATGACAAGCATAGGAGGCGGCGCGTTCTCGGGCTGTACGGGACTCACTACTCTTACAACTAAAGGTACGTCTACAGTCTTTAACGGCGGCTCGTTCAGCGGCTGTCCTAATCTTGAGACTGTAACTATCGCGGGTGGTACTATGATGGCAAGCTCGTTCAGCGGCTGCTCAAAGCTTGAGAACGTAACAATCAAGGGCGGCGTTATAGAAGGCAGCTCGTTCAGTAATAACACGGGTATCACAAGTCTCACGCTCGGCAACAGCGTAACCAGCATAGGTTCGTCAGCGTTTAAGGGCTGCACAGGCCTTACAAGCGTAACAATTCCCAGAGGCGTTACCACCATAGCAGGCGCTTTTAACGGTTGTACCAATCTTGAAGCAGCGTATGTTTTGAACAGAGGAACGAACATGGGGGACGAGACAACCTTTAAAGATTGTGATAATCTTGTAATCTACGGCTACTCAGGTTCTACCGCGGAAACATACGCCGATGACAACAGTATTTCGTTTACAATGATTACGAGACTCAACACAGGCAGCGGCTATGCCGACAATCCTTTCATTGGGACTATGACAAGAGATTCATCCGATACAAGCTTCGGACTCAGCGGCGTTTCGAGCTTTGGCAACATCGAGCTTCTCGGTGTTCAGAAGAAGGCGGGCGACACAAATGATATGCGTTTCGTGGCTGTAGTCAACGAGGGTATTGTCAGCTCGGCAGCAGAGAAAAACGGCGACGTTGTCGACTACGGTTTTGTAGCTGCTAAGACTCAGAAAACAACTACCGAGTCAGCTACCGAGAATTACATTTCCAAGGTAGAGCTCGACGCGGAAAACACCTTCTCGCGCAGCTGCCTATCTACCGAAAACACGTTCTGCGGCGACTACGGCAGAAACTCCGTCACTACAAAGTATAAGTACGTGACCATGGCGATTGAGGATGTTCCCGCCGATCTCGGTGTTGTTGTACGCTTCTATGTGGTATTCAGGTCGGGTAAGGTTTATTACGCCGACTACACCACAAACAACAATACATACTCGGGATGTGTAACAAGCTACAACGGACTTTCGGGTTCGATAGCATAAGGAGGTAAGTTTTGATGAAACAAAAATACTTTAAACCCCAAATTATAACTGAAGAGCTCATCAAGGCTGATGTTCTCTGTGCTTCCGACGTAATTGACGATCGTCTCGAAAACCGAACAGTTGAGGATGTTTGGGATACGCTGGCAAGCTTTGATTTTATTGATTTGCTTTAAACAGATTAAAAACCGAACATTCCGGACATTATTTGAGCATCAAGCGCCGGTTTTATAGACCGCGCGCTGGCGAAAAATATAAAAGAAAAATGGCTTAAACGTAATGTTTAAGCCATTTTTTGCTTGGCGCGAGTGTTCGTAACGGACCAGTGTAAAAATCGGGCTTGATTTATACTGTAAAAGGCACACAGCCGTCTTTACTTTCGATTGGTTGCCTGTTTGCCTTTTTGTTTTTTCGGATATTTTCAAGGTTCCTTTCCTAAAAAAAGCTTACTTTTATGCTTTTTTCTGGTTGCTTGGTGTTTGTGCACAAATATGCGGTTCAACTTTTGTGTAATATTTTTTTCACATTATTACTGTACGGAATTCCATTTATTATGTGTTTTTGTTATAATTAAACTAATATAGTATTCAAATTCTGAATATGAGGTGAAATTTATGAAGAAAAGAGCTTTACAGGCGGTCAGCATTTTGCTTTCACTGCTTATGATTGCAGCGATAATCCCCGCCATGCCCGTATTTGCGGCGGACACGGACGTTAAGCCCACAGCCGAGGATATTGATCCCACAACAGGCACATGGTCTGTAGTTGGCAACGGCGGTACCGAAGGAAGCAGCGTGTGCGGCAACAACATTTGGATGCACGGCGCTAAATGGGACCCCGCAGAGGAAAGTAATCTTATGACAAAGATTGCCGATGATATGAACTACATCGCGTTCCTTGATTTGCCCAAAGGCGATAATTACCAGTTTAAATACGTGTGGAACAAAACGTGGGACCCCTTGAATTACGGCAACGATTTTATCTGGGACAGCAGTGAAGAGGGTAGACCGCATGCTGGCTCAGGCCAGGAGCAGTTTTTGACTGAGTACGGCAGCAATTTCATTGTCAACATTCCTTATGACGACGCGACGACGGATATCCGTATGGGAAAATTCGAGGACGGATGGCGTTCCAAAATAACTATATATAACAGCAGCGGCGAACCTCTGAACGGCTATGGTTCATATCAGGTGTACGGCGATTTCTGGTATAACAATTCAGTTATCGTAAGGTACACGGGTACCGAGAAAAACGTTGTTATACCCGAAAGAATCAACGGCAAAAAAATCACCGCAATCGGCGGCAGCGCGTTTGCGGGCTGTTCCGATGTGGAAACCGTAAAGCTTTCCAATAGTGTAGTAATGGTTTCTCCGTACGCCTTTCTGAACTGCACTTCGCTGAAAAGCATTGACATGCCGAAAGTCAGTGTAGTCGGCGCGCGCGCGTTTAAGGGCTGTACAAGCCTCAAAACCGTCAATTTCTCGGATGGTATTAACAAAATAGACGACGAAGCGTTCAGCGGATGCGGACATTTAACAATCGGCGGAACGCTTTTTACCGAGGCGTATTACTTTGCTCAGGATAACGGCTACGACTTCGTTCCTGAAGAAAAGAATGACGGAATAATCAATGTAAAATATGATGTATATAATTTGAAGGGCACAATTGTCAGAGTCTCCTCGGATTCCGAAAGCTTCAGCCGCGAGATAGTATATGACAGTAACGATGATACTGACAATTCAAGCTGGACTGTTTCGGGCTTATCAAAAACAGATAAATATACTGTTACGGTTATGACCAAAACAGGCAGGAAGATTTTTGAGAAAAAGGATGTTATCGCGAAGTCAAACGGCACTCTTGTGAATATCGATGTTCCAACGTATTCCTGCAGTGTGTTCTTCAACGATTGGCTTTGGCGCATTTATCTTCGTATGGAAGAATCTGTATATTCGTATTCCCTGGAATGGTATGTTAACGATCAATTTGAGGAAAAACAATACATCTATTACTTGGATTATATTGCCGAAATGGATGTTAAGCACAGCATTGACCATCTGAAAAAAGGCGATAAGGTTAAGTGTGTTGTTACTCTCGAAGACAGATATACTGATTTTTATTATACGCCTGAGCCGATAACAACTACAATCGAGAATAATAATTTTAGTTATTATAGAGATCTTGAGTCCAGAGAAAGATATAAAACAACAATAACAGTTACCGACAATATGGACAATCCGCTTCGCGACGCTGACGTCAATATTGTTCAGAGGCTTGAGAATAATTACAACAAAACGTACAGTCTGAAAACAGACAAAAACGGCGAGGTTTCGTTAGAGTTAACTAATAGTCCTACCGATGTTAAAGTCTCAAAATTCAGTTATGTAAAATCGTCAAAGACATTTACTCCCGACGGCAGCGGTCTGAGTATCAAACTCAACAGATTCAGCGGAAAAGATTTGATTCCCGATATCGTGGGTGAAAAAACAGACGGCTCAAAATCCACAATTTTGCTCAAGGACTTAGAACTCGGTGTTAAAAACCTGACGACAGGTGAGGAAATAACCGATTATTATATTGAAAACGGAGTGGTTACTATCCTCGATACGCTTGTTTCCGAGGGGGACGAACTCGAGCTGACCTTTGAAGACAGCAGCGGTGTTTACAAGACCGCGTCAAAGAAATTCAACTATTCATCCTCAAACAAAAAGATAGAAGTAAATCTTGTAGAAAAAGGTTACATTAGCTTCTCTTATTTATCGGAAAACGATGATAATATCGCGCTGCTTTTCGACTCGGACGGTGAATATGCCGATACGGTTGATCTCAGCCGCAGCCAGAAAAGCTCACATCTTGACGGCGACGACTACACCGTAGTAATGATGGGCGCGGACAAGAAGCTCAGCAATATCAGATCCTATTCAGAGCTTGTTTCATACGGACTCGAAAACGGAAAAGACTTTGTGACCGAAACAGTAACCGTCACCACGGGCAAGTGCAGCGAGGTAAAGGATGTTGTAATACCGAAGCTCAACCTTAAGGAAGCCCGCTATGTTTCGGAAAGCGCTTCGTTTGTCTATATCAATCCCACTAATGTGACAATGGGCAACTATGTTTCGGTTGTCGGTTCATATGCCTTGATTGAAAATTTAGATGATAACGTTCAGGCAAAGAGCGTCAGCTTTGAGGTCCCCAAACAGTTCAGAATATTGGACGGTGTTCTTCTCAACGGGGCAAGCATAGATAACTACAAGATAAACGGCAACACCATTTCTATACCTGTTTCACAGTCTTCAGGAGTTGTAAGGTTCTGCGCGCTGCCTGAAGCATTTGTTGACAACGGAGTCATTAAAGGAACGGTTGTGCTTAACGATA
>JAILPC010000212.1 GCA_024690465.1 Ruminococcus sp. | reverse complement strand
CGTAGCCGATACCGCGATGCATAAAGAAAAAGCGAAATATTATAAAGATAATGAATTCGCGTATCGCGTACATCATTATTAAAACAAAAAATCGCCCTTAGTTTTATACGACAGAGGGCTCATTTTTTATGAATGAATATTGACAATATAACTTTGATATGATAAAATTTTAATATAATTTATATGGAGGTTTTCGATATGAAAAGAATTCAGACTATTGAAACTCGTGATTTAAAGAAGAGCACACAGAGCGGCGGCTGCGGCGAATGCCAGACATCTTGTCAGTCAGCTTGCAAAACATCATGCGGCGTTGCTAACCAGCAGTGCGAAAAGTGCTTGGAAACAGAGTAATACTTAGGACTATCGCCGTTTTTCGCTGACGCGTTAAACGGCTTTTCCTTTTCAGGTGATAATTATGATACATCAATTCAAACTGAACGGCTATAACATTGTTCTCGATGTGTTCAGCGGCGCTGTACATGCGGTAGACGAAGTTGCGTATGATATTATTTCGATGTTTGAAAACTCAACCCGGGACGAAATAATAAAGACTATAATCAAAAAATATCCCGAAGTTACTTCAGATGAAGTTATTGAGTGCATTGAGGACGTAAAATCTCTCAAAGAATGCGGAAAGCTATTTACTGAGGACGAATATGCCGATCTGGCTTTTGACTTCAAAAAGAAGAATACAGTAATAAAAGCTCTTTGTCTGCACATTGCTCACACCTGCAATCTTAACTGTGAGTATTGTTTCGCAAGTCAGGGCAAGTACCACGGTGAGCGCGCGTTAATGAGCCTTGAAGTGGGGAAGAGAGCTATCGATTTTCTGATAGAAAACAGCGGCAGCCGCAGGAATCTCGAAGTGGATTTCTTTGGCGGTGAACCTTTAATGAATTTTGATGTTGTAAAAGGTATTGTTGAGTATGCCCGCTCAATTGAGAAACAGCACAACAAAAACTTCCGATTTACACTTACCACAAACGGCGTTTTAGTTGATGACGATGTAATTGACTTCGCGAACAAAGAGTGTCATAACGTAGTATTGAGTCTGGACGGCAGAAAAGAAATTCACGACAACCTAAGAAAAACAATAAACGGCAGCGGCAGCTACGATATTATAGTCCCGAAGTTTCAGCATTTTGTTGAACGCCGCGGCAACAAAGGCTACTATGTGAGAGGAACTTTTACACATAACAACGTGGATTTTACAAATGATATTTTCCATATGGCTGATCTGGGATTTTCCGAGCTTTCTATGGAACCCGTCGTATGCTCACCCGACGACCCGTACGCGCTTACATATGACGATTTGCCGAAACTTTATGAACAATACGAAATTCTCGCAAAAGATATGCTCAGACGCGAGGAAGAGGGAAAACCAATAACATTCTACCATTATATGATAGACCTTACGGGCGGCCCGTGTATTTACAAACGCATTTCCGGCTGCGGTTCGGGTACTGAGTATCTAGCTGTTACTCCCTGGGGAGAATTATATCCCTGTCACCAGTTTGTCGGCGATGAAAACTACCTGATGGGCGATATTTGGAAAGGTGTAACAAACAAGGACAAGCAAAACGAGTTTAAACTTTGCAACGCATACGCTCGACCCGAGTGCAAAGACTGTTGGGCTAAGTTGTTTTGCAGCGGTGGCTGTGCCGCTAACGCGTATCACGCTACAGGCTCAATTACGGGCATTTATGAATACGGCTGCAAGCTGTTCAGAAAACGTATGGAATGCGCGATTATGATGCAGGTCGCTAAATCGCTCAAATAACTTTTTTGGACTTGCAAAAACATAATAACTCTCTCATAAGATTAATTATCTTATTAGGGAGAGGTTTATTATGTTTGGTTTATTAAGCTTTTTAGGACAGTATATTTGCTTTTTTTTGCTTCATGTCTGCGGAAACGGAACTTTTCCGAAACCGCTGTCATCAAAAGAAGAAAAAGAATTTCTTACCAAAGCTAAAGACGGTGATGTTGAAGCCAGAAACAAGCTCGTAGAACACAACCTTCGTCTTGTTGCTCACATTATAAAAAAATATTATTCATCAAGGAACGACCAGGACGATCTTGTGTCAATAGGTACAATAGGGTTGATTAAGGCAGTTAACACGTTTGACATCAACAAAAATATCAAGTTATCAAGTTACGCTTCAAGGTGTATCGAGAATGAAATACTGATGTACTTTCGCAATTTAAAAAAATCATCACAGGATATCTCGCTGAATGAAGCTATTGATATGGATAAAGACGGCAACCCTTTGAGCTTGTTTGACGTGCTGTCAACCGAAGATAATATTCTTGACAACATCAACAAAAAGCTGAATCTCAAAAAGATATATGAGTATATTGATTCCGAACTCGACCCGAGGGAAAAGCAGGTAATTATATTAAGATACGGTCTCAACGGCGACGACCCTATAACTCAACGCGAGGTTGCCGATATCCTCGGTGTAAGCCGTTCGTATATCAGCAGAATAGAAACAAAAGCCCTTAAAAATTTACGTCGAAAATACGAAAGAAGCAGTAATCTTTAATGATAAGAGAAGTCAATTATAACGGAACAATAATTAAATACAATCTCACAACAAAACGTGTCAAAAATATCAATCTGAGAATAAAGCCCGACTGCACTGTTGAGGTTTCGGCGAATTACAGGGTTTCAAAGAAATATATAGACAGTTTCGTTATTAAAAAAGGTGATTTTATTCTAAAAGCTTTTGAGGAGTTCAACAAAAAAACGTCAGTTCAAAAGGCTCCGAAATACAGCGAAGATGAATTCAGAACGTATGTTTTTGACAAATTTACGGATACATACAATTTGTTCACTGAATACAAAATAAAAAAACCTCAGCTTAAATTCAGAAAAATGAAGTCGAGGTGGGGGAGCTGTAACTATGTTAAGTTCATTATTACAATAAACACGAATCTGATTTATTGCACAAAGGAACAGATAGATTATGTGTTGATTCATGAGTTTTCACATCTTATCGTTCCTAATCACAGCAAGGACTTTTATAATATAGTTTCGCATTATTGTCCCGAATATAAAAGAATCAAAAAGGAAATGGCAGGTATACTTATATGAAACTTGTGTCTTGGAATGTAAACGGATTCAGAGCTTGTTTAAACAAGGGTTTTGCTGATATTTTTGCCGATATTAACGCTGATATTTTTTGTATTCAGGAGACCAAGATGCAGCCTGAACAGGCTGATTATTCGCCCGAAGGATATGAAAAATATTTCTACAGTGCGATAAAGAAAGGATATTCCGGAACGGCTGTTTACACAAAAATAAAACCGCTGACTGTTTATTACGGTATCGGCGAAAAGCATAACGATGAAGGCAGAGTAATCACCTGTGAATTTGAAAAGTTTTATCTTATTTGCTGTTATTCTCCAAACGCTCAGAACGAGCTCAAAAGAATCGACTATCGTATGGAATTTGAGGACGATTTGAGAGCGTATATGACAGAGCTTGACAAGAACAAGCCTGTAATTCTCTGCGGTGATTTAAATGTTGCGCATACCGAGATTGACCTCAAGAATCCCAAATCCAACCGAGGAAACGCGGGATTCTCGGACGAAGAACGCGGAAAGTTTACCGAGCTGTTAGAAGCGGGGTTTGTTGATTCCTGGCGTTATCAGCACCCGGAAACAACAGGCGTTTACTCTTGGTGGTCGTATCGTTTTAACGCGAGAAAGAATAACGCGGGCTGGCGTATTGATTACTTTGTTTTGTCCGATAAACTAAAGGACAATATTACCGAAACAGATATATATACCGACGTTTTGGGTTCGGACCATTGTCCTGTATCTCTTGAAATAGACTTGTAATAAAACTTTATTTATCTCATACAATTTATTGGTGAGATTCATGAAGAAAGATAAAGCAACATATATACTGATTTTCGGGTTGTTCGCTGTTTATGTACTGCTGATTATTATAGCGTTTTACAGCCTTGAAAACTACTCGGCAGTCAGCGCTATAAAGACCGACGAAGTTACAATTGTGCTTGACGCGGGGCACGGCGGAGAAGACGGCGGAGCAGTCGCGAATAATGTGACCGAAAAGGATATAAACCTTTCAATTACAAAAAAACTCAGCGAGTTATTCAAAACAGCGGGCTTTAATGTAGTTACCACAAGAAACAGCGATATTATGCTTAACACTGATGGTTCTACTCTGAGAGAACGCAAAGTCAGTGATATGAAACACAGGCTCAACCTGTTCAATAACAACAGAAATAATGTTGTAATCAGTATTCATCAAAACAAATTCAACATTGAAAAATACAACGGATCACAAGTTTTTTATTCTCCTAACAATGAAGACAGCTTAAATCTCTCTGAAGCAATAAGGAAAAATATAGTCAATCTTCTACAGCCGCAGAATTCCAGAGAATGCAAAAAAGCGACGCGTGATATTTATCTGCTTTATTACGCCGATGTCCCCGCTGTTTTAGTCGAATGCGGGTTTATTTCTAACGAGGAAGAAGCCTTGAAGCTAAAAGATAACAATTATCAAAACAAAATAGCGTTTGCTGTCTATTCTGGTTTTTTAGAATATTATAATAAATGAGGAAAAAATTATGGCGAAAATTAAAAGTGTATTTGTTTGTTCGGACTGCGGATACGAAAGTCCTAAATGGTACGGGAAATGTCCTGGCTGCGGTGAGTGGAATACAATGCAGGAAGAAATCAAAGAAACTGTAAAAGGCTCGGCTTCAATAAAAAAGCACAGTTCGATTTACTCAAAGCCTGTCACAGTCAGTGAGATTTCCACAGAAGACGAAGAACGCTTTGATACGGGTTTTAACGAGCTCAACAGAGTTCTGGGAGGCGGTATCGTTAAGGGCAGCCTTGTACTGCTCGGCGGCGACCCGGGAATCGGTAAATCAACTATTTTAATGCAAATTTGCAAGAGCTTATCGACTCTGAATATCCTGTATGTATCAGGCGAGGAAAGCAAACGCCAATTAAAGCTTAGGGCGGACAGGCTGGAGGTTAACAACGACAATCTTCGTATTATGACCGAAACCGATGTTGAGATTGTTTGTGAGGAAATAAAAAGCTCAAAGCCTGACCTTGTAATGATAGATTCAATACAAACGATGATGATAAAGGAGCTCAGCTCCTCAGCGGGCAGCATTACACAGGTAAGAGAATCAACAAATCTTATAATGCATACCGCAAAAGATTTTGATATTCCCGTAATGGTTGTCGGGCACGTTAACAAAGAAGGCTCTATAGCGGGTCCGAAGGTATTGGAGCACATTGTTGATACTGTCCTGTATTTTGAGGGCGACAAACAGATGTCGTGCAGAATTCTGCGAGCTGTCAAAAATCGTTTTGGCTCAACAAATGAAATCGGCGTATTTGAAATGACCGATAAGGGACTTAAAGAAGTAGCGAATCCGTCTCAGATGATGCTGTCGGGCAGACCGAAAGGCGTTTCGGGTACGGTTGTAACCTGTTCATTAGAAGGAACACGCCCAATTCTGACCGAAATACAGGGCTTGGCTACTCAGTCAAGCTACGGAAACCCGAGAAGAATGTCAACAGGATTTGACTATAACAGACTGTCTATGCTTCTGGCTGTGCTCGAGAAACGCGCAGGCTATTACTTTAACAATATGGACGCATATGTTAACATCGTAGGAGGTCTCAGAATAGACGAACCTGCTGTAGATCTCGCGATATGTATGGCGCTTATAAGCAGCTTGAAGGACACTCCTGTGCTTGAGAACGCAGTAGCTTTTGGCGAAGTGGGTTTAGCAGGAGAAATCCGTTCGGTATCGCAAGCTCAACAGCGAGTGAGTGAAGCGGTTAGATTGGGCTTTGACAAGATTATTTTACCGTATCATAACGCGAAAACCATAGATAATATGGGCGCTGAGATTGTTGGTGTGAAGAATCTGAGACAGGCTTTTGAGGCTATAAGTGAGTAAGAAGTATATAATAATGTCGGATGAAAAGCCTGACATTAACGAAAGCATAAGCTTCACGTATAATATAATACCGACTGATACGATTAATGAGCTGCTGCCGTTCGAAAGACGACACGCAGATATGCAGTGTCTGAGGATTAATGATACGTTCTTTGTGCTTAAAGAAGCGGTTAATCTTCAGAATAAGCTTCGTTCTCTCGGTTTAAACGTTATAACAACCGAAGAAGATATCTCGTCTGAATACCCTAAAAACGTGCTTTTGAACGCTGTGTATATGAAAGATAAGCTGTATTGCAAAATTGAATCAATTGCGGATATTGTAAAGGAATACTGTAAAAAACACGGAATTAAACTAATTAACGTTAAACAGGGCTATACAAAGTGTTCTGCGGCAGTTTTATGCAAGTATTTTATTACCGCAGATAAAAGAATTTTTGAGGTATTGACAGCGAATGGGGTAGAGGGGCTGCTTATAGACAGCGGAGATATCGGCCTCGATGGTGTTGATTACGGCTTTATTGGCGGAAGCAGCTTTTTTGATAATGATACTGCGTATTTTACGGGCGATATAACGCAACATAAAAGTTATCGATTAATAAAGATTTTCTTAATAGAAAAAGGAATTAAGATAGTCTCGCTATGCAAAAACAGAATATACGATATAGGCGGGTTTATAGTGATATAAGCCCGTCTTTTTTGTGTTGTGATGTAAGCGTCAAATGAGGTAAAGAAACATCCGCCATAGATACCGGTCTGGTATTCGTGGCGGATGAGACTATTCAGGTATAGTTTATTCAGTTGAGGGTGCCGATTTAGAGCGGCAGGCGCCCGGTGTGTTCCACGGCAGAAGGATATCTATGGATTCACTTTCCTCCAGGTTGGGCGCCTTTGTGAAAACATATCTGAGATACTCGTATGGATCGAGGTTGTTTTCCTTCGCCGTTTCGATGATGCTGAACACTGTGG
>JAILPC010000202.1 GCA_024690465.1 Ruminococcus sp. | reverse complement strand
GCACATCCTCGCAGTCCAATTTGTTTCTGATATCGGCAATACGGCGATATACGTCGAGCCTCTGGGAGAGATTATAAATATATTTTTCGGGAATATGCGCCTCAATATTCACGTCAATAATACAATCGATTTCGACGTTTTTGTTTTCTTCTCCCTTTTCCTCGCTGACAGCCTCGGCAAGAAGCTTGAGGTACATATCATATCCGACGTTCTCCAGATGTCCGTGCTGCTGAGCGCCGAGGATATTGCCCGCCCCGCGGAGCTCCAGGTCACGCATAGCGATTTTGAAGCCCGAACCGAACTCGGTGAACTCGCGTATCGCGTTAAGCCTTTTTACTGAAATCTCAGACAGCACTTTCATTCTGGGATAGGTGAAATACGCGTAAGCCTTCCTGCTTGAACGTCCTACCCTGCCGCGAATCTGGTGGAGCTGCGAAAGTCCCATTCGGTCGGAGTTTTCTATAATAAGCGTGTTTGCATTGGGCAAATCAACGCCCGTTTCTATTATTGTTGTACACACAAGAACATTGATGTTCTGTTCAAGCATATCACGCCAGATTGAACTGAGTTCTTTTTCATCCATTCTGCCGTGAGCTACGGCAATTTTCGCGTCGGGAATCGCCTCTCTGATTGCCGCTGCTTTTGCCTCAATCGTGTCTGTGCGGTTATAGAGATAGAAAACCTGTCCCCCGCGTCTGAGCTCACGGCGGATAGCCTCGTTGATAACGGCGTTATCGTGCTCGAGAACATAAGTCTGAACAGGGTATCTGTCACGCGGAGCCTCCTCGATTACAGACATATCGCGTATACCGCTCATAGCCATATTAAGCGTACGCGGAATCGGAGTCGCCGAGAGCGTGAGCACATCAACGTTCTTTCTCAGTTCCTTGAAACGTTCCTTCTGCTTAACGCCGAATCGCTGTTCCTCGTCGATAATCGCAAGTCCCAGGTCGTGGAAAACAACATCCTGTTGAACCAGCCTGTGCGTTCCGATAACCATATCTATCTCGCCCGATTTGAGCTTTTCGATTATCTCTCTCTGCTGCTTGGGCGTTCTGAAGCGCGAGAGCAGCTCTATTGTTACGGGATAGCCCTCAAATCGGCGTGTAACCGTCTGAAAATGTTGCCAAGCAAGAATTGTCGTCGGACAAAGCAGCGCGCACTGCTTAGAATCGCTGACACATCGGAACGCGGCGCGCAGCGCGACCTCGGTTTTGCCGAAGCCGACGTCGCCGCAAAGCAGTCTGTCCATTGGCTGAATACGCGTCATGTCGTTTTTGATTTCCTCGGAGCACCTGAGCTGGTCGGGTGTTTCCTCGTACTCAAATTTCAGCTCAAAATCACGCTGCCACTCCGTATCGCCCGAAAAAGCGTAGCCCTTTGACTGCATACGCTCGGAATAAAGACGGATAAGCTCCTTGGCGATATCCTTAACCGAGCTCTTTACCCGCGTCTTGGTTTTCTGCCACTCGGTGCCGCCGAGGCGGTTGAGTCTGACGGAGCTGTCCTCACGCGGACCTATATATTTCGCGACAAGGTCGAGCTGGGTTACAGGCACATAAAGCACATCGCCCTTGGCGTACTCAATGCGGATATAGTCCTTTGTAATACCGTGCACGCTCATCTTCTGAACACCGCCGAAAATGCCTATACCGTGAGTGCTGTGAACAACATAATCGCCTTTTCTGAGCTCTGACAGGCTGTAAATTTCCTGTCCGTTTCTGTTCTTTTTTCTCAGCCTTTTTGTCGGCTTATACGCGTTAGTAAGCCCTAAAGTAATCAGAGCGAACTTTTCGCCCGTGAACTCAAAACCCGCTGATAACGCTCCGGGCATAACGAAGAGTCCCTCGGGCAGGTGAACATCGGTATTTTTCAGAAGCTGCGCGGGATAGTTTTCTTTCCTCAGGTTTTCCGCGGTGTTTGCCGCTCCTTTTTCTGTTCCGGACAGAACAACAACCGTGTAATTCTGTTCAAGATAGCTGTCCAGATCGTCGGTCAGATATTTTATTGAACCGTTCCACAACCCGAGCTGCTTTGCCGAAAATGAGACAAACTCGTCCAGCGGAAAATCATAGCCGCTGCTTGCGAAAGTGTCGGCAAATAATGCGGGATAACTTTTGAATTTTTCTGATAAAGAATTAAAAGAGAGCGAATAGGTCTCAAAACCGCGGCACAAAGTGCCGTCCTTAAAGTAATCCGCAAGGCTTTCACTGAACTGAAATTCATCGGCTCTTGCTCTTTCCCGAACCGTCTTATACTCAGAAACAACAACTATGGTTTCTTTATCGAGATAATCGAGCAGAGTTGCGGGATTGTCGTATACGTCGCCGATAAACTTGTCAATCGAAGTTATTCTGAGACCGTCACGGATTCTCTGCGCTTCGCTGATTAATATCTCTTTTGCCTTCACCTGACTGTCGTCCTTAAGGCGCAGAACCTTCCTCATTATCCTGTCAGCGAGAACGTCTTTATCCTCAATGATAATCTCAGCCGACGGCGTCAGAATAATCCTGTCCGCCTTTTCGATTCTGCGCTGAGTCTCGATATCAAAATAGTTAAGGTCGGTAATCTCGTCTCCCCAGAACTCAGCTCTTACGGGATTATCGCTGTCAGGCATGAAGAAATCGAGTATTCCGCCTCTTAGCGAAAACTGTCCCTTGCCGTCAACCTGGTCAAACCGCTGATATCCGAGCAGAGTGAGCGCCTTGACGCACCGCTCTGTGCTCAGCTCCATACCTGCTTCAATTTCGAGAACCGCTTCTCTCAGATGTTTCGGAGGAATTGTGTACTGACAGGCGGCGTCGGGACAAGCAACAACAACGTCGTATTCGCCTCTGAGCATTTTATAGAGTACGTTGAGTCTCTGATGCTCATATTCACGTGATTTTCCGCTTATTTCACGGAAGATAAAGTCACGCGAGGGATAAAAAAACGCCCTGACCCCCTCAGCCTGCAGGTCGTTGCACAAGGTCCGCGCCTTCTGCTCATCGGGAGAAACGACGAAAGCTCTGACATCCATAGAACGGCAGAGCGAATTTATAAGTATGCTTTTGTGAATTTCCGTGAGTCCCGCGGCGCACACTGACGCTCCGGGTTTCAGGGATTTCAGAATGGTATTAAACGCCGAGCTTTTGTTTAATACCTCGGATAAAAACTTCATTTTTTGCATTTTATCCTTAGTTGTATTGATTCATAGCTCTGTCGATTTTGCCGTCAAGGATAAGTCTGACAGCTTCATAACAGTTCTTTTGCACCTGTTCAAGAGCTTTAATCTCATCTTTTGTGAACTTCGAGAGCACCCACGCGGCAAGGTCATACTCGGGATTCGGCTTTTTGCCGATACCGATTTTGATACGCGGGAATTTATCCGAACCACTCAGATAAATAATATTCTTCATACCGTTCTGACCGCCGTCGCTGCCCTTTGTTCTTATACGCATTTTCCCGACGTCAAGGTTGATGTCGTCAAGTAATATTACTACTTTTTCCGCGGGAATTTTGTAGAAACTCATCGCCTCAACCACAGCCTGACCGCTGTTGTTCATAAAAGTTGAGGGCTTCATCAAAAGCACCCTGTGAGAATCGATTTTCGCTTCGCCCACAGCGGACTTGAACTTGAGCCTTTTTACCTTTACGCCGAGCTCGTCGGCAATATAGTCAAGCGCCAGAAAACCCGCGTTGTGACGCGTATTCTCGTACTTTCTGTCGGGATTTCCGAGTCCTACTACAAGGTATTCTATTGAGTTGTTTGAAAATTTTTTTCTTCCGAACATTTTAAAACATCCTAAAAGTGGTAAGTGAAAAAACGACTTTCCACTTACCACTTATCACTTATAACTTAATTAGTCGAACGCCGCCGTAAAGGGCTTGTCGTTATAGATACGAGCGATAGCCTCAGCAAATACGGGAGCTGTGGGAAGAACAGTAAACTTGTCAATCTTCTTTTCCTCGCTGAGCGGAACGGTGTCGAGAAGCACAAGCTCCTTGATAACCGAGTTCTGGATTCTCTCAATAGCGGGACCTGAGAGAACGGCGTGAGTAGCGCAGGCGTAAACCTCGGTAGCGCCGCCTTTCTCAACTATAGCCCTTGCGCCGTTGCAGAGTGTACCTGCCGTATCAATCATATCGTCAAGGATAATTACCTTTTTACCCTCAACGTGACCGATGATATTCATAACCTCGGAAACATTAGCCTTGGGACGGCGCTTATCGATAATAGCGAGAGCTGTACCGATACGGCTCGCGAAGTTGCGGGCTCTTGTAACGGAACCCAGATCGGGAGAAACAACTACATATTCATCAGCGTTGTCGCCGACTTTTTCTTTCATATGATCAGCGAGAATTCCCGCGCCCTTGAGGTGGTCAACAGGAATATTGAAGAAGCCCTGAATCTGGTTGGCATGAAGATCCATTGTGAGAAGTCTGTCTGCGCCTGCCGCTGTGATTATATCAGCGCAGAGCTTTGATGAAATCGGATCACGGGGCTTAGCCTTGCGGTCCTGACGCGCATAGCCGAAATAAGGCATAACAGCTGTAATTCTGGCTGCCGAAGCGCGCTTCATAGCGTCTATCATAATGAGCATTTCCATAAGGTTGTCATTAACGGGTGTACAGGTAGACTGAACGATAAAGCACTCCGAACCGCGGACAGATTCGTTGATAGTAACCGAAATCTCTCCGTCAGAGAACTTCTGACATGTACATTTGCCGAGCGGCAAACCCAAGCAACCTGCAATTCCCTGTGCTACAGGTACGTTTGAACTGCCTGTGAAGATTTTAATATCTTTTCCGTGAAAATTCATTTTGTACTCTCCCCTATTCAAATTGATTAAAGCAAATACTCCATATCGCATAGATACATACAATATATTATCGCACAACTGTAAAATTTTTCAAGTCCAATTTGTAAAAAAATTATATTTTATTTGTTTTATACATAATATTTGTTAAAAAAAAATAACATTTATTGCAAATTTTTTCAAAATCATATTCCATTTTGATTTTTTATTTGATATAATGGGTATAATTGGTATAGTAATGCTGTATCAAACTTTGATTACTTAATTTTAGGAGGTAATTTTTTATGGCAAACAAATGGGTTTATTTGTTTACAGAGGGCGACGCTTCAATGCGTGAACTTCTCGGCGGTAAAGGCGCTAACCTTGCTGAGATGACTAACTTAGGTCTTCCTGTTCCGCAGGGCTTCACAATCTCAACAGAGGCTTGTACTCAGTATTATGAGGACGGTCGTCAGATCAACGACGAGATTATGGGTCAGATTATGGAATACATCGAGAAGATGGAAGACATCACAGGCAAAAAGTTCGGTGATAAAGAGAATCCCCTTCTCGTATCCGTACGTTCAGGCGCGAGAGCTTCAATGCCCGGTATGATGGACACAATCCTCAACCTCGGTCTTAACGAGGACGTTGTTGAGTATATGGCAGAGGCTTCAGGCAACGCTCGCTGGGCTTATGACTGCTACAGAAGATTTATCCAGATGTTCTCCGACGTTGTTATGGAAGTCGGCAAGAAATATTTTGAAGAGCTCATCGACAAGATGAAGGCTGAAAAAGGCGTTACTCAGGACGTAGACCTCACAGCCGAGGATCTTAAGACTCTCGCTGAGCAGTTCAAGGCTGAGTATAAGGCTCAGATCGGCGAGGACTTCCCCTCCGATCCTAAGGTTCAGCTTATCGAGGCTGTTAAGGCTGTATTCCGTTCATGGGACAACCCCCGCGCTAACGTTTACCGTCGTGACAACGATATTCCTTATTCATGGGGTACCGCTGTTAACGTACAGATGATGGCTTTCGGTAACATGGGCGACGATTGCGGCACAGGCGTTGCGTTCACACGTGACCCCGCTACAGGCGCTAAG
>JAILPC010000131.1 GCA_024690465.1 Ruminococcus sp. | reverse complement strand
CGTAAGATGTGACCCTAACGGCAGCGCGGGTTGGAGTTCCAAATGGAATCAAACCGAAGACCTTACCGTAGATAATACGCTTTATACTATCACAAGCTGGTCAGGCGGAAATAAAGGCAACATGGGCGGCGTATGGTCAAGCTACAGTGGTGATTCAACTCAGGCAACACAGGCTACCCAGGCAACACAGAGCGGCTCGGGCAGCTACTACCTCTTTGGTACTATCGGCACAGTTGACTTCGGTTCAGGCGACACAGAGTGGAACCAGCCCACCGCGTATGATATCTCAAGCGGCACACTTACAACTACTTTCTCGGAAAAAGCTTATGTAGGCGTTAAGAATCTCACCACAAACCAGTGGTTTATGGCAGACGGTTTCCCGGGTGTAGGCGTTACTTCCGCTACACTCTATGACGCCAACAAATATCAGTTAGGCAGCAATGCAGACAAACTTGAGGTGCCCGGCGGAGTTGAGGTTACATTCTCATTCACGGACAACGGCGACGACACAGCTTCTCTCTCCTACACAATAAACGGAGAAATCCCGACACAGGCTACTCAGGCAACACAGGCAACACAGAGCGGCGAAGGCATCACAGTTACATTCAACAACACACTCGGCTGGAGCGACGTAAATATTCATTACTGGAACAGCTCTGAGCAGGGCACATCATGGCCCGGTGTTGCTATGTCAGGTTCAGGCTCGACATATACATATACTGTACCTTCTGACACGGTAGGCGTTGTTTTCAATACAAACGGCGGCAATACGCAGACAGTAGACGGCAATTTTTCCGGCGGCACAACATTCACACCTTTAAGCGAAACAGACGACAAAGGTCATTATAAGTTTGGCGGCGGCAGTACACCTACACAGCCCGTAACAGAGGCAACACAAGCTACACAGTCAACTCAGGGCGGCGGCACATTAACCAACAAATATGTCCTCAGCGGTTATATCAACGGCGCGGATGTTGCCGACTATGCTGCAGAATTCAACAACGACGGTACTCTTACATATACCTTTACACAGGATTCATATGTATTTGTCCGCAACTATGACACAGGTATTCAGTACTGCATCGACAGCGCAACTGAGGTTATGGTTAATCCGGGAACATTGGTAAATGAACACAACATTACATCTGTATTCAATAAAATGTATATTCCCGAAGGCGAGCAGACACTTCATCTTTCTGTAAACAACAACGATACTCTGACATTGTCTTACGGCGATCAGCAGCCCACAGAAGCTACACAGGCGACACAGGTTACCGAGCCCACACAGGCTACAACTCAGCCCACAGAGGCTACAGAACCCACACAGGCTACAACTGAGTCGACTCAGGCTACTGCTCAGCCCACACAGTCTACTCAGTCAACCGAGTCTCAGCCGACAGACAAGCTCATAGCGAACATCAAAATCAACAACTACAAGGTTAAGGATATTGAGGTTACAGGCAAGTCGTTGACCGTTACATTCCCGCTCACAGCTCCCAAGCTCATCACAGACGGCGACCTCGCGCTCTCATACGACAACACCAAGTTCACATTAACCGAGGTTACAACACCTGCTGTCACAACAGGCAACATCGCAAAATCACCTCTGCTTTCCGCTAACCCCTATTTCATCAACTTCACAGGCGTTAACCAGAGCACACATTCGGGTGTCTATGACTTCAAGAGCGGCGCTGTGCTCGTTAAGGCTGTATTTAATGTAACAGCAGCCGCAGGTGCGGGCGACATCAACCTCAATATCACAGAGCTCGACGCTCTTGAGAACGATGTTTCCACAGCTTACTTCACAGACAGCGTTCCCACAGCAGAAGCTACCGCTCTTATGGGCAGCGTTCAGAACATTTCTGTTGAGCAGAGCGACGAAACACAGGCCACACAGGCCACACAGGCCACACAGGCTACAACCGAGCCGACTCAGGATACATCTCAGCCCACACAGGCTACATCCGAGCCCACTCAGGCTACATCCGAGCCCACTCAGGCTACATCTCAGCCGACTCAGGCTACATCCGAGCCCACTCAGGCGACTTCACAGCCGACTCAGGCTACATCTCAGCCGACTCAGGCTACACAGGCTACACAGGCTACAGCTCCCAAGCCTGTCGTAACAGTTAACGCAGCCAAGAAAAAGATTTATGTAGGCGACACAACAACAGTTACGGCTACCGTTAAATACGGCACAGGCATGACATCTTTCATGTCAAACAACAGCAAGATTGCTACAGTTAACGCTGTTACAGGCAAGGTAAAAGCTAAGTCGGCAGGTTCTGTTACTATCACAGCGATGAACGGCGGCGTTAAGGCTTCTGTCACTATCAAGGTTATCAAGAAAATTAACACGCTTAAGGTTAAGGGCAAGAAAGTAACAATTAAACCCGGCAAGAAGATTGTTCTCAAGAGAGCCAAGGCGCTCAAAATCACAGGCGCAAAGGGCAAGCTTGTATTCAAGAAGACAGGCGGCGACAAGAAGATCACAATCAACAAGAAGTCGGGCAAGATTACAATCAAGAATGGACTCAAGAAGGGCAAGACCTATATCCTTAAGGTTAATGTAAGAGCTCAGGGCAACAGCGTCTACAGAGCCAAAGCCAAGAGTGTAAGAGTTAAGATTGTAGTCGCAAAAAAATAAAAACCGCAACAGGCTGAAGAAGGCCGATTGAAACACTTAACAACTCAACACCGCGCGGACTTATGTCTGCGCGGTGTTTTTGTCGTTACGGTTACCGCTTATACCTTATTTAATACCGCTTGTTCCGAAATCGTTGACTTAAAATTCAATATATTGTATGGTTTAACTAGAATAAATTAAAAGGAGAGGATCCCTTGCGTAATCGCGGCGCCACAATAATATCGGAAGATACCATACGCGGGAATTGCTCTCTTTTTGTGTGTCGGGTTTGCCGTACAAAATACGGCTGGGAGCATCAGGAGTGGTGCGAGTTTTACTCAGTTACCAATCCATCCTGTGAAGATTGCCGATACTATCGGCAAAGAGACGGTTCGTGTACGCACCCGAGAAAAAGATTAGGATCAGGAAAGGAGAGGATGCCTTATGAAAAAGCTAAGCCTGCGTTTTGAACGGGACGAAACGCTCAGCGATATTGAAATAGTTGTACGGGCGAGTGAAGAAACCGCTCAGGTTAAAGAAATAATAGAAAGCCTCACGCGCCGCGACGATATGAAGCTCACGCTGCTCGACAAAAACGGCAACTTCCGTGTTGTTGATGAAAAGGATATTGTATTTCTCTCAGCCGACGGCAAGCAGGTAATCATAACCGCGAAAAGCGGAGTTTACCGCGCGAAGCAGTCGCTTCAAAATATTGAGCAGATTATGAGCCGCGACTTTTTGAGAGTATCCAGATTTGAGCTTGTTAATCTTAAAATGGTAAGCAAGTATGATTTCACAATAGGCGGCACGCTCCGTATTGAATTCAAAAACGGAATGGAAACCTGGGCCTCCAGGCGGTATATTCCGCAGATAAAACAAAGACTCTCGGGAAAGGAGGGTTACTTATGTTAAAGATTGTTTTAAGACGCGCGGGAATAGGTTTCCTGATAGGCGTTTTTGTCGGCAATCTTATAGCCGTGCTCACGGGCACTTCGGCAACCGACGGAATAACATTCGCGTCAAAACAGCTGCTCAATATGGCGGGAGGTAGCCCTGTTGTCGCGATGATACTCCAGAGCCTGTTCTCGGGCTTGTACGGAGCGGTGTGCTTCGGAGGAATGACATTCTATGATGTTGAGCGGCTGCCCTTAGCAGCGGCAACGGCTCTGCACTGCGCGCTTATAATTTTGCTGTTTATCCCCATAGCCCTGCTTCTCGGCTGGGTAAGCAATATAATTGAAATACTGATTATAGCGTCCATGCAGCTTGTCGCGTTCTTCATCATCTGGCTGATTATGTATCTGATTTATAAAAAACAGGTTAGAGAGCTCAACGACCTTATGAACAAAACAAAGGACGAAATCAAATAATAATCAAGTTCATTATTTCCGATGTCGTTCCGAACAACGCGGCAAATCCGATGACGCGTTAAGGGTTAAGCCGTGTTTTTCGGAGCGGCACAGGAAATTAACATATGGGTTAATCATTCACCCTAAATTTAAGGAGGAAAACTTATGAAAAGAGTAATATCAATTGTACTTGCTTTGACGCTTGTTTTGTCAATAGCGCTGAGCGTTCCGTTTACGGCATCGGCGTTCAGCCCTGATAATTTTAAAGCACAGATCAAAAAAATAAGCATAGGCAAGCCCATAACAGGCACCGACGGCAAGAAATATCTTCCCGTCGACGTACATTTCTTCGCCGCTGAGGATTTGAGCAACAGTGAAATGGTTTATTGCCTCGAGGGCTATCTTAAGGCGAAGCTCACGAACGGCACATTAGCCGAAGGCATCAAAGGCCTCGGAATGACACTCCCGGGACCGGTCAAGCCCGACGTTGATCTTGACAGCAATATGTGGAGCTGGGAATGGACGCCCTACGAAACGGGCGGCGGACAGGGCGTCATAAAATATAACCTTCCGCTTCTTGAAAAAGACGAGACTCAGACGGTCGAACATAACGGCGGCACAAATCTTGACGAAGTCAACGGAGTGAAGGTCGGCGATCAGATCACTATTCAGAACGAAACGGCTGTTAACACAAGCAATATGCCTGCTCAAGTCGTTCAGGAAATGTTCCCGAACGGAACTAATATACTCTCCGACCCGTTCACGTTTACCATTGAGGAAGAGGGCAATTATCCTAAGGTAATCGAAGTAAAGGAAAACAAACCCGAAACAACCGTAGATCCCAAGCTCGGAAAGTCGAAAATCCATGTAGGTGAATCAACAAAAGTTAAGCCTAACGTGGAGAACGGCTCGGGTACAACCGACTTTACCACAGGCAACGCCAAGGTTGCCGTCGTTGACAAGAACGGCAAGGTAACGGGAAAAGGCGTGGGTACGACCAAAATCACCGTGACTAACAACGGCGTAAAGAAAAGCGTGAAGATTACCGTAATCAAAAAGACCAACACCATAATCGCGAACATTAAAAAGATTAAAGTTTCTCACAAAAAAAAGACCGTTATCTCAAAGGCGATAAAAATTCAGAACCCCAAGGGTACTATTGTCTTTAAGAAAAAGTCGGGCAACAAAAAGATTTCCATTAATAAAAACACGGGAAAAATAACTGTCAAAAAAGGCTTGACAAAGGGCAAAACCTATAAGGTTAAGGTGAAAGTAACCGACAAGGGCAACAAAACCTACGGCGGCGCGACAAAGACAATAACATTTTCAATCAAGGTAAAATAATCAGATAATTGATGCGGAAGCTGAAAAAAATTCGGATTCCGCGTTTTTATGACCGCTTGTACCTTTTTTTCTACCATTCGTTCCCGAATCGTTGATTTGCACACGAATATAATGTATGATATAAAACATAAAAAACAAGGAGAGGATAGTGTGAAAATTCGCACTGTCAAGATTTATCTTGTCCACCCGGTTTGCCGCAAAGCGGCAACGGGCGATGACTGTAATCGCCACTTTACTCCTTACCCGCCCACGGTAAGGTTGTAGAGAATATTAATAACTATTAGTGGGCGGAAAGGCTATGGCGATTATTATATGAAAAAGAACGTTTTTAAGTTGATGAGTATTGTTCTGACGCTTATTCTGATTGTCGGAATAATACCTGCAGGAACGTTTCAGGCGTTCGCGGCGGAGGCCGATTTGCAGCAGGACAGCGGCGGCGAACATTATGTCAACCTGCTCGCTTAAACTTAATAATTCTCCGCGGTAAAACAGACGCGGAAAACGCAAAACAGCGGAACATCCGAAAAAGATGTTCCGCTGAAATTATATGATTTGTTATTTTTGCTGACTACAGCATAGATATCAAGCCGTCGAAATATCCGTTGACCAGTCCGTACGCTCCCGCGGCAATCACACACAGCACACTCAGCGCGCTGATGAGCGCAACCCACAAACCTATGCGTCTGGGTGCTTTCGGAATAGGCGGAACGTCGTAGTTCTCCTCGTCGTCAAAGGTTTTTTCGCGTTCGTCGTCGTCCGAGTAGATGTCTTTCGTAAACTCGCTTATCTCAACACTCTGAGGCTCGCTGTGACTGCTGATGTTCTCAGCGTGCTTCTTGTCGGGATTATAGACCTTTACGTCGTCGTCCTCCCTGTTCTGTTTGAACTCGTCGATAATATCGCCGATTTCGTCAATTGAACGCGGCTTTTCATCAACGCTCTCGTGCGTAGTCACACCGATTTTGTGTTTTTCGCGCTTGCGTCTTTCGGCAATTTCGTCATAGACCGAACGCCTGACAGGCGCTTTGTCAGCCTCGTGTTTTACCTCGGGGCTTTTTTTCGCGTTAAGCGGAGGCGCAGGATTAGCGGGCTTGTTATGGTTGAGATTATTACCCATATCGCACCTCCTGATATTTCTTAATAAGAATTATACCACGCCTGTCGAAAGATGTCAACATTTAATAATTAACAATTAGCTATTAACAATTAACAGTTAATGTCGGGAACAAAGGTCAGATTAGTTGTTAGTAGTCAGTAGTCAGTAGTCAGTTTATGTCGAGTTCATAGATACTGCTGATACAAAACTTCTGTTCTCGAACTATTTATATTTATCTTATACTATAAAGAGAAGTCCAAAGGTTGAATTTAACCTCTGGACTTCATTTAGTTTACAAAAATTCTTAATTCTTAATTAATACAATCGGGTCGCAAATGTTTCGGAAGATGGAAGGTCTCTCCCCGACCACAACTGTTAATTGTTAATTGCTAATCGTTAATCACATACAGGTTCGTGTCCCAATGCGGGATATACGGGTGGTGTCTGAGGTAGAATTTGTACTCGGGATTTATCTCACTGAGCTGAAGAATCAGCCCGGACAAATCCTCGCTCCTGTGGTACGCGGCAACGTTCAGCTTCGGCTTGAACAGCCTGAGCGTGGTCTCCATACCCTCAAGGGTCTCGCGCTCCGCACCCTCGACGTCGAGCTTTGCGTAGGTGATTTTCTTGCCACAAAGGATTGTGTCAACCCTCGCGACGTGCGCGGGCGTACCCGAGCTGTCAATCGCGCAGTTTCTGCCCGACTTGGTGTTGAAATTAATCACCGTGTTTCTGTTGTACGAACCGAGCTGCCAGAGCGTCACGCGCTCCAAATCGGCGCAGTGCTCCTGAAGCTTTTTGAAGCTCTTCATATTCGGCTCGAGCGCGGTTATGCTCCTGTAGGCTCCGCCCGTATAGCCGAGAAACTCGTCGATTGTATCGCCGTTGTACGCGCCTAGGTCGAGGTAATCCTCGTTTTCGGATAGCTTCAGTATATTTTTAAAAGCCTCGTCCTTGTCGGTAGTGCAGCTGTCGAGGTACTTCAGCTCGCCCGTATACTGAAAGCGCATAATATCCTCAAAAACACGTCGGCTCTGCTCGTCAGCGAGCAGCTCATACGCTCGGTTAAAATTCTCCTCGTTGGCTCTGTAAAAGCTCTCGTTAAAAACGTTGTCGCCGAACACGGGCACACTCGGCACAACGAGAGTATGACGCGCGGCTACCGCTCTGATATGGGCGGTAACGTCGGGGAGCTGGCTCGCGAAGCACAGAGCGATAATAAAGTCATCGAAACGCTCTTCTATATCGCTGAGCTTTTCGACCGTGAAGCCGTGGAACTGCTGGTATCTGACGAAGTCGTCGCTCGCCATAATTCCGTCGGGCGCAATATTCAGTTTTTCAAACTCTCTGAGCACCTTGTCCGCGCCGTCACCCATTCCGTAGAGGATAATCGGCTTGTCGGTCTTCCTCAGCAAATCCCAGACAGAAGTCAGCTTCTCAATAAAAATTCTCATTTTTCAATTCTTAATTCTTAATTAAAATAAAACGCCCACCCTATTGGGTGGACACTTTAAGAGGTTGGCATCTTCCTATTTTCACAGGCCGTCTCCAGCCAACTATCTTCGGCACTACAGGGCTTAACTTCCGTGTTCGGTATGGGAACGGGTGGACCCCCTGCGTCATCGACACCAACTTTTTTATGTGCGTTCATACGTCGG
>JAILPC010000197.1 GCA_024690465.1 Ruminococcus sp. | reverse complement strand
CAGCAAGTTCGCTTACTGGCTTGTAAAGAAAGCGGGAACCGATAAGGAAATCACGAAGTGCTATTCAAGACAGTTCAACTCGCGTGTAACCGAAAACATTGACGTAGTTGCTTACTACGGCGAGAAAGCCAAGTCAATCACACTCAGCGACGCTATCTTCTCGAGAGAGCAGACGAGCGACGGCAGAGGAAATATTTCCGACAAGCTGTTCGCTGACTTCATACTCTCATACATGGATGAAACAGGCAGACTGTTCAACGCTTCAGCCGCCGCGAATGAGGGAGTAGAGGTTCTCGAGGGCTACCGTTCGGGACTTATAGTTGAATTTGACAGCACAATTAAGCTCGAGAGGGAAGACGAACCCGGACATAAGCTTACAGATCAGGAAAAAGTTGTATTTCCTGTTAATGATACTGTTGACAAAAACACAATTATAAGTTATATTAAAGGTAGTAGCCCGACAATTCCGAATACAAGAACACTTCTGAATCTTCCCGTTAACAACAACAGCTACAACAACAAGAACAGAGTAGACAAGGCGCTCAGCTTCACCAACACCGAAAACGCGCGCCACACAGTACTCAGAGCGTACTACTACGTTGTGGACGCGGAAGGCAATGTTCAGCTGACAGATCCCGTTTACTTCTATCTGTATGACATCGGAAATTCGGTCGCGTAAAAAATACTGAGGAGGAACAAAATGAAAAAACAGTACATTAATCCTGTAATTACAATTGAAGAACTGTTAAAACAAGATGTTCTCCTGTCGAGCGACCCCACCATTCCGACAAGCACCGAGAAACCGATAGTAATAGACGGTCCGCCCGAAAACATAGATCTTGGTTAAACATACAGTTGTTAAAAAACAAATATTTTGTTTTGAACATAGCCGCGGCTTTTGCCGCGGCTATATTTTTGCTTTGCCCGTCTTGTTCTGAAGATTTAGTTAATAAAACTACAATTTACCCCCGATTTGTAAATTTGGCTACACGCTGATTATTAGGTGTAGTTTTGGCTACAAATCTGGGGCTTTTTGAATATTGTATATTATAAAAAGTCGTGTTATATTAATGTCACAGTCAAGGGGGACAACCCCAAAAACAATTTTCAAAGAGAGGTAATCAAAATGACAAACACAAAGAAAATCGCAATCACATTCGTATCCGGAATCATCACATTAATCATGGCCACATCAGCCGCCTTCTTCATCGCAGGCTTTAAGGCAGACGCCGCAACCTACAGCGGTTCCGCTCAGGCTCACGCTTCTCAGAAGACGGAACTCCCCGCAAAAACAGCAAAGCTAAATACATTCGCGAAGTCCTATATTTTCAAGGCAACAGGCAAAACCTCAAAGGGTTATGACTGGGACTACAAAGCAGACTGCAACAACGTAAAGGTAAAATGCAGCTACGACTTTACAGCTCACAAGTACACATTCAAAATAACAGGCACAAGCTACGGACTCAACCATTTCACTCTCAAGTACAAGACTTCAGATACAAAGTGGGCAAGCGTTAAGATGACGCTCTTCGTAGACAGCGAAAAAAATATAATGAGAACAGCGTAAAGAAAAAACCTCCCGAAAGCGAATTTCGGGAGGTAATTTTTATTTTAATTGAGCAGAGATATATTCATCTGTCCTGCTGTTAAGGTCGGTAATCGTCTTGATGATAAAATCTTTCGGCTGGCTGAAAGATTCACATACCCATTTTTCAAGTATAGCAATACAGCCGTTAGCCTGATATCCGCAGTAATAACTCAGGCGGCTGTCGCTGTAATCCGTGCCCGCTTTTTCTGACTGTATCACGCAGAAAAGTCCCTCGACCATTTTCTCGAATTTGTTTCTCATAACACCTGTGTTGTGAGCGCTGAAAATCATTCTGAAAATTTCGGGATTGGCAAAAATATAATCCGCCATACCCGAAGCGAAGTTTTCGGCGTTGTTCTCCTGATAGCCGAGAATCAGAATGCCGAGTTCCGAGAGCACATCGTTCTCCATTCTATCGTACAAATCATATATGTCGAGATAGTGCTTGTAGAACGTAACGCGGTTAACGTCGGCTATGTCCGCTATCTCCTGAACCGTAATGCTCCTGAGCTCCTTTTCGGACAGCAGCTCGGCGAGAGCGTTGGTAATAGCTCTGCGTGTTTTCAGAGTACGCTTGTCAATTTTATTTTCTGCCAAAGTGTCCACCTTCTTTATGAATACAAGGTAATTATATGTTAACGGAAATGAAATGTCAAATACCGATTCTCCGATTTGTAAAACATAGTCACAGTCAAGGCAATAAATACAAGGAGAAAAACAAAAAACGGGATATCGGCTGAGTTTGTGCCGGTAGTTTTCCGTGAATACATAAAACAATTGACATTATGAATCGGTAGTGATATAGTGAAAACAGCAAAGAAAAAAGCGGCGTTAAAAATGCTTAATTATGTTTTAGAAAACTATGACGAGGAGGAATAAAAATATTTTTCGATTATGATGACGGAGATTACGGTTATCAACTTTCCGATGATATGGCAATGGATTCCAACGTTCATATGATGATGCGTATGGGCGACAATATGGCGATGGATTTGGATTCGGGGGAATTGCACATTGTTTCCGGGTGGGATGATGACGATAATGATGATTGGTAAATAGTTAAAACCCTCCGATGATAAGTCGGAGGGTGATTATATTTCTTGAAAAGAATTATTTCTTCTTCATCTGGTTTTTAAAACACTTCTTATCAAATTCGGGATTGAAGGCGTAGAAGTTTTTAGAGTCGAGCTTGTCGGTGAGGATGCGGAGGTTCTCGCCGAAGCGCTGATAGTGCACTACCTCGCGTTCTCTTAGGAAGCGGATAGCGTCCTTTACATCCGGGTCGTCGCAGAGACGAAGGATGTTGTCGTAGGTTGTGCGTGCTTTCTGCTCTGCGGCTAAATCTTCGTGAAGGTCGGTGATTGCGTCGCCTTTGGAAGCGATTGCCGCTGCGGAAAACGGTATGCCCGCGGCTGACTGCGGATAAATACCTGCCGTATGGTCAACAGAATAATCCTCAATGCCTGCTGCTTTGATGTCCTTTTCGCTCATGCCTTTTGTGAGCTGATAGAGGATTGCGCCGACCATTTCCATATGCGACAATTCTTCAACGCCGATGTCCGTCAGCGTTGCCTTGAGCTCGGGCAAAGGCATTGTGTAGCGCTGGTTAAGATAGCGCAGAGCCGCGCCGATTTCGCCATCAGCGCCGCCGAGCTGGCTCATTACGATTTTAGCTAGCTTAGGGTTCGGGTTCTTTATATTGACAGGGTACTGTAATTTCTTTTCGTATACAAACATCAGTCTACCTCCTCGCTTTCCCAGGGCCAGGGTGAGTTTATCCATTTCCATTTGCTGCCTGTTGTGCCGCCCTTTGTGAGAGGACCGTATTTTTCCTCATAGGTTTTTTTGAGGGCGTTCATCTTTTCGGTGTATTCGTTCATCTTTTTGATGGTTTCGCTGTCGTTCGGATGGGTATCGAGGTAGAGCCTCATATCCGCGACGGCAAACTGATAGGACGACAGTTTTTTGGTTAAAATCTCACGTTCAGTCATCCTTACCTCCCGAGCATTTCGAGCCGTAAAACGGCTTGTCTAAAACAGGATAAATTGTGCCTGACTCAAGCGCCTGAGCAGGTGTGTATGTCTTTGAGTTCTGCTGCTGATAGGGAATATACGCCATGGTTTCCGCCGTGTCCGAGGGCAGGGGAGATATGCCGTAATCCCGCATAGCCTTATCAATTATTTCCAATTTTGAAATCTCCTATTGTTGTATTGAAGCAAGCTTCGGTATATACTATGCGGGAACAACGAAACGGACAGCTTTTTGTGGACAAATATCACATTTTCTGATATTATTTTTCACAGAAGGAGAGATTGAAATGAAGAGGTTTTTTCTGTAATTATTGCGCCGGTAATTGCGGTCGCGGCATTTACGGCATGCGGCTCGGACAGCAAAAAGAGTGAAAAGAAGAAAGAGGATACCAGCCATACGCTGTATTTTTAAGACGGATTGAAAAAACTCGGGTATCCCGACGACAAACTCGTGTATCATTACGACGAAAACGGCGCTCACGATTTATCGTATTGGTGCGCAGTGTTCTCGGAGATTTTAGAGAGTATGATGTACCGCGGAATAGAGTCGCTGATGAGTTAAAAATTTCACTTGCAAAATCTAAATATATGTGTTATAATGCGATTAATGAATTATAACACAAGATATAGGGGTGTTGGAATTATGAAATGTCCGTATTGCGGTTTTGTTGAAAGTAAGGTTATTGATTCGCGTTCAGCCGATGATAATGAGCGTATCCGCCGCAGACGCGAGTGCCTCAAATGCGGCAAGCGTTTTACTACTCACGAGATTATCGAAACTGTACCCGTGATTGTTGTAAAGCGTGACAAAAGCCGCGAGAGCTTCGACCGCAACAAGCTGACAAACGGTCTGCTCAGAGCGTGTGAAAAACGTCCTGTATCTATTGAGCAGATTGAGGGTATTGTAAACAATATCGAAAGCAAGGTTCAATCGAGCCTCGACCGCGAGATTACCACTGAGCAGATCGGCGAGCTTGCTATGAACGAACTAAAGAACATAGACGAAGTAAGCTATGTGCGTTTTGCGTCCGTCTACCGTTCTTTCAAGGATATCAACACATTTATGGAAGAGCTCAATAAGCTCCTTAAGGAGAAGTGATTAGTGATCAGTGTTCATTGATCAGTAATCTTCGCGAATAAAGATTGACAGAAAGAAACAGCAGGACTTCTCCCGAGAGATGTTCTGCTGAAATTATTTATCTTTTGTTAACGTTTAACTGACTGCTGACCACTGACTGCGGACTACTGAGAATATAATACTTGAAAAAATTGCCCTCCTTTGGTATACTTGTTTTTGTACCTAAGGAGGGTTTTTCATATGAAATATTGTCCCAAGTGTAAACGAATGTATAATGACGAAGACACAGCCTGCGCTCGAGAGGATTGCAAGGGCAAGGCGCTCAAGCCTGTTGAGGACGAAAAAGAGTCCGTTTATCTCTGTTCGGGCGATGTTATCGAGCGCGACAGAGTTCGGGCGGCGCTTGAGGACAGCGGTGTGCCGAGCGTTTATGTTCGTCACGGCGTGACCGCGAATTCTCAGGTTGTTACAGGTCAGGATTTTGACGGCTTCGATATACTTGTGCCGTTTGAGCTTTACGAAAAGGCGTATGACGTCGCCGTAGGTATCGGCGCCATAAAGCTCGAGGGTGAGGAGATTATTGAGGACGAAAATTTTGAGGAGATTGAACCTCATCCGCTCGAGGAGATGTCACGTTCCAAGCGCACAACAGTCAGGGTTGTTTCGGCAATACTGCTGATTATTGTTGTGGCGCTCGTGATTTACGGCACTGACTTTATCACAAAATGGATAAGCGAATTGTTTAAATAAACGGAGGAAATAAAAATGAGCTATAAAAATATTGAAACAAAATGTATTCAGTCGGGCTATGAGCCGAAGAACGGCGAGCCCAGAGTAATCCCGATTGTGCAGAGCACAACTTTTAAATATGAGACAAGCGAGGCTATGGGCGCGCTGTTCGACTTGGAAGCCGAGGGCTTTTTTTATACACGTCTCGCGAACCCGACTCTCGACTTTGTAGAGAAAAAAATCGCCGACTTGGAGGGTGGCGTGGGCGCTATGCTCACCTCGTCGGGACAGGCTGCTACACTCGCTACTGTTACAAATATCTGTAAGGCGGGCGACCACGTAATCTGTTCCGCGGCGGTTTACGGCGGAACTTTTAATCTTTTTGCAAAGACGCTCACCGACCTCGGAATCGAGTGCACTTTCGTTTCTGCCGACGTGACAGAGGAAGAGCTTAATAATTCTTTTAAAGAAAATACAAGGCTTGTATTTACCGAGTCTGTAACAAATCCGTCGCTTGATGTTGCCGACGTTGAGATGTTCGC
The DNA here is from genome assembly GCA_024690465.1 of Ruminococcus sp. Lineage (GTDB taxonomy): Bacteria > Bacillota > Clostridia > Oscillospirales > Acutalibacteraceae > Ruminococcoides. The sequence goes on along the minus strand of JAILPC010000197.1, from coordinate 3,457 downwards.
TAAGTGCGCTCACGCTCACGGTGTTCCGCTCTGCGTTGACAATACTTTCCCGACACCGATTAATTTCAGACCGATTGAGTGGGGAGCGGATATCGTTGTTCACTCCACTTCAAAGTACCTCGACGGTCACGCTGTCGCTCTCGGAGGCTGTGTTGTCGACAGCGGCAACTTCGATTGGACAAACGGCAAGTACCCGATGCTCAGCACTCCCGACGAGACCTACCACGGAACGGTATATACCGAGCAGTTCGGCAGAGCGGCGTTTATCGTAAAGGCTCGCACTCATATTATGAGAGATATGGGACCGCAGATGTCACCGATGAATGGTTTCCTTCTTAACCTCGGACTCGAGACGCTGTTCCTCAGAATTCCGCGCCACTGCGAAAACGCCATGAAGGTTGCCGAGTTCCTTGAGAGCAACGACAAAATCGAGTGGGTTAACTACCCGAGCCTCAAGAGCAGCAAGTACTACGACAGAGTTCAGAAGTATATGCCCAACGGCACCTGCGGCGTAGTTTCGTTCGGCGTTAAGGGCGGTAGAAAAGCTGCCGAGAAGCTGATGGCTTCACTCAAACTTGCGGCTATCGTTACACACGTTGCCGACGCGAGAACCTGCTGTCTGCACCCCGCGAGCGCAACCCACCGCCAGATGACCGACGAGCAGCTTAAAGCGGCGGGAATCAGCCCGAATATGATTCGTTTCTCGGTTGGTATCGAAAATGCTGAGGATATTATCGCTGACCTTAAGCAGGCGATTGACAACGTATAATGGGTGCGTTTGTATCCGCGATTATTGTCGCGGCGGGCGATTCAACCCGTATGGGAATTAATAAAAGCAAGCAGTTTATCAAGCTAAAGGGTGAGCCCGTTATTAAGCATACACTCTGGGCGTTTGAAATATCGGACGTTATTAATTCTGTAGTTGTTGTATGCCGCGAACAGGATGAAAATGAAATAAAATCAGTTATAAGAAAAGGCGGTTTCGGTAAGGTCAAGGCTGTGGTTTACGGCGGAGATACGAGGGACAGGAGCGTTAAAAACGGCGTTCAGGCTTGTGATGAGCGCACCACCCATTTTGCCATTCACGACGGCGCGCGTCCGCTTGTTTCTTATGATGACATAAAGGCTGTTGTCAGTGAGGCGATAAAATACAAAGCCGCCGCGCTGGGTACGCTTGTTACCGATACAATCAAGATTGTTGATGAGAATAACAATATTATCTCAACCCCTGACAGAAGTACGCTGAGAGCCGTACAGACACCGCAGGTATTCGAGAAGAAGCTCTATCTCAAGGCGCTCCGAGAGGGCAGCAGCAAGGGTATAACCGACGATTGCCAGCTCGTTGAGAGCATAGGGGAGAGCGTTAAAATCGTAATCGGCAGTGAGAAGAATATCAAACTCACAACACAGAATGACATCTTAATAGCTGAAAGTTTAATATAGTTATAGGGCAGCTGTGCTGCCCTATATTTTTTCTTTATATCAAGTGACTGCTATAAAAGCAAATCCATTGTTGTTAGCATAATGTTCCGCTTCGGTCTTTGTATAACCGACAATGGTAAAGTCCTTGATTTTTGTGTTGTTATTTTTATAATACCCCATTGCAAAATTATCTATTGTTGTTACATTTGCGGGGATTGTGATTCTTGTTAGATACCTGCAGCTTTGAAATGCTCCTTCACATATTCTTTTGACGTTTTTCCCAATTGTAACTGTTTTTAATGCTTTGCAATACTTGAATGTGTTAGCGTCAATTTTGGTTAATCCATTACCGATTTTAATATTCGAAAGTCTCGAGCATGCTTGAAACGCGCTTTTTCCGATATTGGTAACGCTATCAGGAATGATAATGTTTGTGATATGAGAACAAAATTCAAACGCGCTTTCTCCAATGTTTGTTATGTGCTCTGATATTGTAACGTTGGTAAGTTCAGGATGACAGTAAAAAGCAGCATAACCTATACTTGTTACAATGTGCCCGTCCAATTTATCAGGGATACTTATGTTTGATTTTGAGTTGCAAAAGTATTCGTGGATTTCAGCAGTTCCGTTATTAAAAAGAGTGTATTTGTAATTGTCGCTTGTATATATGATTCCATCTGATTCTAAGGCATCGGTTTGTTCCGTCGCGTTATTGTTATTTGAGTTACTCGTAGAATTTGATTTGGCGGCAGGTTTAGCGGGCTCGGTTGTTTTTGTGGTTTGCACTTTTGGATTAGAAGAGGAATCACTTTTTGTCAAAACTTTTTGTGAATGGTATGTCGGTTCGGTTTGTTTCTTAGAATCTATAAATTGATTATAAGAAGAGGTGTTTTTGCCTGAGGTTGTTATGTCGTTTTTTGACGGCTTTGTCGATTTGTTTTTTTCTGTTGCTCTTTGTGGAGATGTCGGAACAGAAGAATCGGCAGTAACGTTAATCGGAGTGGATTCCGAAAACAGATTGCTCAGAAATTTTTCTGTAGCAATCGTTATGCGCTCTACAGATTTTGGATTAACTTGAATTAACACGGTTGCGGCAATTACAAAGCAAGACAAAGCTCCCGCGAGCGCAGCGACCTTTCTGTGCTTCCTTTTTTTATATATTGAAACGATTTTTTCAGATTTAACGTCTAGAGAAACATCTTTAAATCTGTTTTTTACTAATGTGCTTATTTCATTCATTGTAATACTCCTTTAACGATTTCTTAAGTTGTGACTTTGCGGTTCGCAATCTGTACGCTGTAGTTGTAGTAGGAATATTTAGAATACTTGAAATTTCTTTTTGCGTGAAACCTTGATAGTAGTATAGAATAACTACCTCGTTAAGCTCGGGACTTAAACCAGACAATGCCTCGTCTATAGCAAAATCAATATCTGAAATAATGTCATTTTGCGTGTTTTGCGGCAATGTGTCGTAAGGGATTTCTCTGCGGCTTGAATGTTTGAGTTTATTCCTGCATACATTGATTGCTATTTTGGATATCCATGCTTTTGTTTTCGATTTATCTTTAAGACTGTTTAACTTTTTCAATACTTTAACAAATACTTCCTGAGCGGCATCTTCAGCTAATTGATAGTCCTTTAGATACATAATCGAAATAGCAAATACAGTATCCTTATACTCCATATAGATTTCTTCAAATCTTTTTTCTCTTTTTTCTCTCATGCTATGTTCCTGTTTTTATTTTTGATTTAACTCTATAATATAGACAATCCAAAAGAATATTTTTATACATATAATAACAATTTTTTGTGTGAACACAAAGCGATGTCATACTATTTATTTTTATCTGTTTTATAAAAAAAGAAGGTGCAGCCGCGTTTTGCGGCTGCACCTTTTGTATTGTGTGTCGGGCACGACACTAATCTTGCTGGTGAAAGTCCAGTCACGGGTATTTACCGCCAAGTGTAGTGAACCGCAAGCCGTTTGTGGTAACGCAAACGGGGGAGGAAGCGGAGTAGCAAACCTTTTGAGCCT
>JAILPC010000196.1 GCA_024690465.1 Ruminococcus sp. | reverse complement strand
CAGCAAGTTCGCTTACTGGCTTGTAAAGAAAGCGGGAACCGATAAGGAAATCACGAAGTGCTATTCAAGACAGTTCAACTCGCGTGTAACCGAAAACATTGACGTAGTTGCTTACTACGGCGAGAAAGCCAAGTCAATCACGCTGAGCGACGCTATCTTCTCGAGAGAGCAGACGAGCGACGGCAGAGGAAATATTTCCGACAAGCTTTTCGCTGACTTCATACTCTCGTACATGGAGGAAACCGGAAGACTGTTCAACGCATCAGCCGCGGCGAATGAGGGAGTAGAGGCTCTTGAGGGCTACCGTTCGGGACTTATAGTTGAATTTGACAGCGAGGTTAAGCTCGAGAGGGAAGATGAACCCGGACACAAGCTTACAGATCAGGAAAAAGTTGTATTTCCTGTTAATGATACTGTTGACAAAAACACAATTATAAGTTATATTAAAGGTAATAGCCCGACAATTCCGAATACAAGGACACTTCTGAATCTTCCTGTAAACAATAACAGCTACAACAACAAGAACAGGGTGGACAAGGCGCTCAGCTTCAACAACACCGAAAACGCGCGTCACACAGTACTCAGAGCATACTATTATGTTGTAGACGCGGAAGGCAATGTTCAGCTGACAGATCCCGTTTACTTCTATCTGTACGACATTGGAAACTCAGTCGCTTCAACAGACGATGACTAAGGAGGAACAATATGAAAAGACAGTACATTAAACCTTTAATAACAATTGAAAAACTGTTAAAGAGGGACATTCTCCTTCTCAGCACTCCTGAGCAGACGAATCCCGAGGGACAGATAGTAGTTGACAACCCTGATCCTTATGATGTAACTATTCCTTAATCTGTTTATAAACAATCGAAATAATTTTATATTATGCTCATAGCCGCGGCATCCGCCGCGGCTATGTTTGCGAAAAAAGTAGTGTCACTGAACCGTATTGTTTCGGCATCATCCCGAGAACACCGTTTGATTGACTATTAACGTGTATTATGATATAAAAGATTTATTACGGAAAAAAAGATTATTTTTTGAGGTGAGATTAATGCGTATACTTATAATCGAAGATGAGGTTGAAATTGCCGAAGGTATCAGCGCGATATTGGAATCTGACGGTTATCAGACAACGGTTGTATTTGACGGGAAATCGGGTTTTTATGAGCTTATGAGCGGAATATATGACCTGGCGCTTGTGGATATATTGCTGCCGAAGAAGAGCGGACTTGATTTGCTGTCCGAAGCGAGGCAAAACCGTGTTGCCACTCCCGTGATACTCCTGACCGCGCTTTCTCAGATCGAGGACAAAGTATCGGGGCTTGATTGCGGAGCGGACGATTATCTTACAAAGCCCTTTGACGCCGAGGAACTGCTGGCGCGAATAAGAGCAAGGCTCAGAAGAAAGAACTATACTTTGTCGCGTAATACGGTTTTTGCGGATATCCGTCTTGACCAGGCAACGCAAAAGCTTTTCGGAAAGGATAAATCGGTAAAGCTGGCTCCTAAAGAATACCAGCTTCTCGAATGTCTGGTAATTAATCACGGGCAAATTATTCCCCGCGAGACATTAATCGCGAAAATTTGGGGATATGATGACGAATCCAAATACAATCAACTCGATGTATACATATCTTTTGTAAGAAAAAAACTGAGGTTTGTGGAGTCAAGAGCTTCAATTGTTGCCGCTAAGGGCGTCGGTTTCTCATTGGAGGACAGAGAGTAATGGTAAAAGAACTGCGAAAAAAATTTGTCATAATTACCATGTCGCTGATGTGTCTGTTATTAGGCGCTTTTTACATCGCGAACCATTGCTATCGAATCTATTTGTTGGAACAGGATACCCGGCAAATGGTCAGGTGGTTTACGCAAAGCAATATTTTGATAAACGAGAAAAACGCGGACATAGGCATTGAAATGATAGAAAATACTTTTGAGTATGATTCTATAATAGCTATGATTGTATCTGAAGACGGCGACAAAATCAATGCAAATTACATAATTAAATCCGACAAGATTTCCATTTCCGAAGATATGATTCATCAGATATTATCTCAGGGCAATAAACAATGGAAGGCAGGTTCATATGTCTATGACATAAAACAGCTTTCGGATAATCGTAAGTTCATTGTAATGATAGATACAACGGACGATTTATTTTCGTTTATAAGGATTGCGACGTTTTTGGTGCTCATTATTATAGGCTTTTTACTTCTGCTTTTAATAACAGTTTTTTTGTCAAGGTTTGTAACGAAACCCGCTAAAGACGCCATGCAGAGGGAAAAGCAATTTATATCCGACGCGAGCCATGAGCTGAAAACGCCGATCGGAGCAATCAGCATCAACGCTCAGGCGTTAAGAACCAAAGATAAAGATAATAAGTATATCCGCAATATACTTTCGGAATCACAACGAATGAACCGTCTTATAGAACGCTTGCTGGTGCTGTCAAAGCTGGACGAAAAGGAAGAGGTGCAAAAGAATACTTTTTCGCTTTCTTCCTGTATCGAAGAAACGGTCCTGACCTATGAAAGCGTGGCTTATGATAAAAATATAGCTTACAACTATGATATATCCGACAACATCAGTTTTTACGCGAACGAGGATGATATCAGGCGTCTGACGGCGGTTTTGATAGACAACGCCATAAAGCATACCGATTCGGGAAACACAATCAATATATCGTTGTCGGAGAACTCAGGGGTGATAAAGCTTTCTGTAGAGAATACAGGCAAAGGCATATCTCCCGATGATATTCCTCATCTTTTCGAGCGATTTTATATAGCGGACGCTTCAAGAAGCGACAATAACTTCGGTTTGGGATTGCCTATCGCTAAAGCTGTCGCGACACGAAACAGCGGAAAAATATACGTTCAAAGCGAGGAAGGTGTCAAAACTTGCTTTACGGTAGAATTTAAATAATTATTTAAAGGCTTCTGAATTATTGTTTCAGGAGCCTTTTTTTCAATGATTTTTCAATGATTACGTATTATGATATAGTAAAAATAGGGAAAATATGATTTTTTGCGAAAAATCATAAAAAAACAGACGTGTCTTAAAATGAAGGAGGGCGGCTTATGTAAATTCTTTATGAAGTTTTTCTATGCTTAACGCGTTTTTGTTTGAGCCAAAGTCTGAAGTCATTTATATTATCTCTATAATTG
>JAILPC010000165.1 GCA_024690465.1 Ruminococcus sp. | reverse complement strand
GACACATTATCCTCTGTGTTCTTATTCAATACGCTTTTTATATTCTGTATTAGAATTAAAATCTTTTTCATAAAACTAAAATCAGCCTTTAACCTTAGCTAGGAACGCCTTTACCCTGTCGCTGTCGGGATTGTCGATAACGTCCTCGGGAGCGCCCTGTTCTATGATATAACCGTCGTCCATAAAGATTACTCTGTCAGACACGTTGCGCGCGAAATCAATCTCGTGAGTAACGATAACCATAGTCATCTTTTCAGCCGCGAGAACACGCAGAACCTTGAGAATTTCCGAAGTGAGCTCAGGGTCAAGCGCCGAAGTAGGCTCGTCAAAAAAGAGGATTTTCGGATTCATAGCGAGCGCTCTGGCGATAGCCACACGCTGCTGCTGTCCGCCTGAGAGCTGACAGGGATAATAATCCTTTTTGTCGGCTATACCCATCTGCTCGAGCAGCTTCATAGCTTCCTCCTCGACTTCCTTTTTGTCACGCTTCTGAACATGAATCGGCGCGTCGATGATATTCTTTAAAACCGTGTAATGCGGAAAAAGATTAAAGTTCTGGAACACAAGGCCGAAATAGTTCTGTATCCTCTTTAAGTCAGACTTTGAAGCATAGACGGATTTTCCGTCAACGTCCCTTACCGTCTCTTCGCCGCAGTAGCTCATACTTCCCGCGTCCATTGTTTCGAGGAGCGTCGCGCAGCGGAGCAGCGTCGATTTGCCCGAACCCGAAGGACCGAGAATCGAGACCACCTCGCCCTCTTCAACCGAAATCGAGATATCCTTGAGCACCTCTAAATCGTCGAAGGTCTTTTTTATATTATTTATCTCTAACAGTTTCATATACGCGCCTCCTACTTTGAGTAATAATTCATCTTCTTTTCTATCTTACCCATAACGAAGGCGACAAGAAGATTGAAAACATAGTAGAACAAGCCCGCTACAAACAGAGCAAGAATACTGCTCTGAGCCGCCGCAACCTGCTTCGCGAGCGTGAACATCTCAATATAAGCAATCGCGTAGGCAAGTGACGTATCCTTAACGAGAGTGATAACCTCGTTTGTAACAGGAGGCAGAACGTGGCGCACCATCTGGGGGAATACTATCTTCATAAATGTCTGCTGACGTGAGTATCCCAGAACCTTAGCCGCCTCGTAGTGTCCCTTGGGTACCGCCTCAATACCGCTGCGGTAAATCTCGGCAAAATAAGCCGCGTAGTTTAGCGAAAAACCGATAACCGCCGCGTAAAAACGATAGTCTGAGCTGAGCGGAATCTTAAACAGATAATAAGGCGCGAAATATACCACAATCAGCTGAAGCATAAGTGGAGTTCCGCGCATAATAGAGATATAGAACTTTGTTATCAGCTCAACGACCTTGAAGCGTGAACGGCGCGCGAAGGTCACAAGAAGTCCGATTGGCATCGAAAAAATAAGCGTAAGCGCGAACAGAACGAGAGATGCCCATATTCCTTCCGAGAGCTGACCTACAATTCCCGTTACTTTGTCTAAAAATGCGTTGCCTGTGTCCGTAGCGATATTACATCCCGCTATTACGGCGGGAACAAGCATAGCCGCAAGAACAACGGCAGCGATGATTGTTTTTTTCTTCATATTGTTCCTCATAATCCGGAAAAAAGGCTGTCCCCGAAAAGGAGACAGCCCGTAACAATTAACGTATTAGTCCTTACCGAGGCAAATTGCGTCCTCAAGCTTATATTTCTTAGCGATTTCAGCAAACTTGCCGTTGTCAACAAGCTTCATAAGAGCATTTTCAACCTTATCCTTGAGCTCTGTATTGCCCTTCTTAAAGCCGATACCGTACTGCTCTGTAGAAATCTGGTCGTCAAGAATCTTATACTTATCTTTCTTATTGCTGACATTGTAGCTTGCTACGCCGATATCCATACAAACAGCGTCAACAGCACCTGCCTCAAGGTTCATGAGAGCGTCGTTGTAGTTGCCGATCTGCTGAAGCTCAGCAAAAGAAGCGGCTAACTTCTTATTTTCGTCTGTAGCGTCCTCACCCTGGAGAGCGGCAAGAGCTGATGAGTCAGCCTGAACAGCCACAACCTTGCCTTTTAAGTCGGCTAATTCAGCAATCTCGGAGTCCTTCTTAACAACAACTACCTGGGAGTTGTCAACATAAGGAACAGACCATGTGTAGTCGTCTTCTCTGCCGTTGATTGTGAATCCGTTCCAGATACAATCGATTGTACCTGAGTTGAGCTCGTTGTCCTTGCTGTCCCAGTCAATGGGCTGCTTTTTGAGCTCCCAGCCTAAATCGTCGCAAACTGCCTGAGCAAGGTCAAGGTCAAAGCCTGTGTACTCGCCTGTCTTATCGTCTTTGTAACCATAAGGCGGGAATTCAGCGTCAAAACCAACTGTGAATGTTGTCTTATCGGCTGACGCCTTTGAGTTTGAACTTGAATTTGTGTTGCCCGAGCCGCAGCCTGCGAATACGCAAACAGCCATAACAGCTACGAGAGCTAAAGCAATAATTCTTTTCATAATTTTCACCTCATATAAATTTACTTAATCAAAGCCCTATTATATTAGCACATCATCATACTAAAGTCAATTAAAATGCGGAAATTCTCCGCATTGTTCATAAAAGATAATAAGGCTCAACCCCGATTGTCGCTTTTTGCACAAAAAAAGAGCCGCGCAAGCGGCTCTGTAATTATAAAAATCATTTAAGCCCGACGAGTCTGAGCTGAATATCCGTAGCGTCATTGATATTGAGCTTGCAGTCGCCGTTGAAGTCGCAGTTATCGGGATAAAAATCGGTCTTATAACCCGCGATTTCACGCTGGATAAACGTTACATCGTTGATGTCAAGCTCGCGGTCGCCGTTTGTGTCGCCGAGCAGTCGTGACGGGAATTTATCCTCGCTGAGATTCTCAAACCTGATGTTGTTCTCCTCGCAATATGTCTGCATCGCGCTGCCCTCGGGAGTGTAGACGGTAACGTTGGCGGCGTTTGCCAGAACGCCCGTGTTGATAACCTCAACGGAGGCGGGAACATAAATCTTCTCAAGCTTTAAAGCATCGGCAAAACAGCGCGAACCGATAAACGTGACGCCGTTCGGGATTACAATTTTTCTGACTGCCGTTTTCTCAAACACGGCTCCGTCAATCTGAGTAAGCGTATCTGGCAGCGAGACATACTCGAGGTTTGCGCAGCTGAGATACACGTCGTCATATAGCTCTCGGATTGATGTGTTTCGCAGAAACGCGCTCGTCAGACTGCTATTATACGCAAAGGCGTATTTGCCGATAACCTCAAGCTTCTTTGAATAATAAACGTACGACAGGTTTTTACACTGATACATCGCCCTCTGTCTGACGTTTGTCATATTGTCGTGCATAATAACGCTTCTGATAACCGTATTTTCCCTGAGCGCCTTCTCTTCAAAGCGTGTAACGGGCTTATTATAGACAGTCTCGGGCACAACAAGCACAGGGTCAGTGCCCGAATAGCCTGTTACACTTAGGTTATCGTCAAAATCATTTGCTAATTCTATGCCGGGATAATCGGGGTGAACAAACGCCCCCGCGGATATCACAGACATCGCCGCGATAATAAACGCAGCTGTAATTGAGATTAACTTCTTCATGCTTTTCGCTCCAAATAATCTGTAAGTTGATTTTACCACAATAGTATTCAATATTCAAGTCAAAAGATTCCCATAATGAATCCGACAGACAAAAAATGCGGAACATTTCACCGAAATGCTCCGCAATATTCATTTCTGTATTACAATCAGATTACTTCGCACACAGCGTTGATATCGCCGGGCAAATCTTCCTCAGCCGCTGAAATCAGCACAACAATGTTAGCGCCTGAATAATCGCTGAGTGTCTGGAGCTTTTTAGTGAACTCCTCAATTCCGTCAATAGCTTCGGGAGCAATCTTGAATGTGGAATCAATAAGAATGTCAGTAACATCATAATTGCCCGCGCATATTCCGCTTATAAAGCCAAAGAGCATATCATAGCCCTTAATAGCGTACTGGTCGGTATCAATAAGTCTTGCCTTTGAAGTTATATCATAGGTGAGCTTCGCTCCCTTTTCGATAACAACTACATTGCCCTGAGATGCCGCCACAGCCTCGTTAGCGAGCTGAATCAGCTTCTTTGTTTTTCCTGAACCTTTTTTTCCGATAAGTAAAGTAACCATACTTATACTCCTCCTTTTTGTTATTTGGAAATTACTTAAGTCTTGCCTCGAGCTCAGCCTTGGCGTCCTCGTAACCCGGCTTACCGAGAAGAGCGAACATATTCTTCTTGTAGCTCTCAACACCGGGCTGGTTAAACGGATTTACTCCGAGCACATATCCCGAAATAGCGCAAGCTTTCTCGAGGAAGTAGATA
>JAILPC010000160.1 GCA_024690465.1 Ruminococcus sp. | reverse complement strand
AGTCAGGGGAGACGGTATCCCAAAGCAATACTATGATTTATCCGTTGACGCTCGCACAAAAAAAGATACTTTTATTCGTATAGTAAAAACAGCAATTCCTATTGGTCTTACAGCTCTTGTAATGAATATCGGTACATTCTTTGACTCGCTTATCATTCAGAATGTATTACATAGTTTGTCGCTGACAAACGGACAGGAGATAGTTAACCAGTACAAGGCTATGGGCGTCGGGTTATCCGATGCGCTAAAGCAGGATACAATGCACACAACTCTTTGGGGCTGCTACGGAGCGGCAACACCGCTTATGCAGCTTGTAACCGCGGTTACACAGGTGTTCGGTACTTCCGCAATGCCAAACGTAACAAGCGCGTGGACAAAGGGCAACAAAGAAGAACTCAAAACTTCCATAGAAAGCGTATTGAGGCTTACTATGCTGTTTGCGTTGCCCGCGTCTTTCGGACTTGTGGCTTTAGCTAATCCGATTATGGATATTGTGTATGTAAGCAACACCCAGGCTATAATCGGGGCGCAGGTATTGAAGGTAATGGGTTTTGCGGCTCTCGTAATCGCATGTCTCACACCTTTGTGCTCTATGCTTCAGGGTATCGGCAAGGTTCGTCTGCCGTTATATCTGTTCAGCGTTGGTATTATAATCAAGGTCGTTTCAACATGGCTGTTTGTTCGTATTCCGTCCGTTAACATTCAGGGCGGTTCAGTCGGGTCGCTTGTGTCGCACGCTTTTATGCTGGTTGCTGCTATGTACCTGCTCGTTAAACATTCGGGCGTTATGCCGAACTTTGTTTCGACTGTAATAAAACCCGCGATTTCTGCTGCTTTATGTGCCGCGGCGGCGTATTTTGGGTATATTTTATTCTCAAAATTTATGCCTGTATTATTCGCGACCATGATTTCAATTTTACTTGCGGGAATTATATATGTTACATTCTTGTTAATTTTAAAGACATTCACCCGAAATGAGCTTAAATTCTTGCCAAAAGGTGAAAAAATTGTAACTTTACTTGAAAAATACCATCTTATAGGGTAAAATACTCAATGCTGATGGGAACTGCGACGTCCGAGAGGAGAATTTGCTTTGGATTTCATAAATAAAAAATCTTACGATTTTTATGATTTAGTTGAAATTATGAAATTTCTCAGAGCTCCTGATGGATGTCCTTGGGACAGGGTACAGACGCACGAGAGTATCCGCTCGAATATGATTGAAGAAACCTATGAGGTAATCGAGGCTATCGACAATAAAGATAACGAGCTGATGAAAGAAGAATTGGGCGACGTGCTTTTGCAGGTGGTTTTCCACAGCGAGATGGCGGCTGAAGAAGACGCTTTCGATATTAATGATGTCATTAATGAGCTTTGCAAAAAGCTTGTTATCCGTCATCCTCATGTTTTTGGTGACGTAAAAGCCGAGAACAGCGACGAAGCTTTAAAGAGCTGGGATGACGTCAAGATGAAAACTAAATCACAGAAGCGTCAGAGCGAGGCTATGGACAGCGTGTCCAAAGCGCTGCCGTCTTTGATGAGAGCGGCAAAGATTCAGAAAAAAGCAGCTAAGGTCGGTTTTGACTGGGATAAAGCCGAGGACGCTATGGATAAGATTCCCGAGGAGTTCGACGAACTCAAAGAGGCTGTTGCCTCAGGCGATCAGGAAGATATTTCCGAAGAACTCGGAGATTTGCTTTTCTCTGTTGTTAATGTTTCAAGGTTTTTGAACGTTGACAGCGAAAAGGCTCTTTATGACGCATGTGATAAGTTTACTGTCCGTTTTAAATCTCTTGAAGATTTAGCTTTAAAGAGAGGTATAGATATTAAAACGGCAGATATTGATGAACTTAATTCCCTTTGGGATGAAGTTAAATAAATTTTTTGGAGGAATAAAACTATGAACAAAACAGAATTAATTGCTGCAGTTGCAGAAGCTACTGGTATTTCTAAGAAAGACGCTGAAAAGGCTGTTTCCGCTACAGTTGATACAATCGTTGAGGCTATCGCTAACGGTGACAAGGTTCAGCTCGTAGGCTTTGGTACATTTGAGCAGCGTCAGAGAAACGCTCGCACAGGTGTTGATCCCAGAACCGGCAACAAGATTGAGATTGCTGCTTCTAAGGTTCCTGCTTTCAAAGCTGGTAAGGCTTTCAAGGACGCTGTTAACAAATAATCAAATTTGTTTTTTAGAGCTGTTCTTTCGAGCAGCTCTTTTTCCTTTATTCAGGTGATAATATGAGACTTGACAAATACTTAAAGGTATCCAGAATAATTAAACGCCGCACAGTCGCTAACGAGGCGTGCGACGCGGGACGTGTAACCGTCAACGGTAATGTAGCCAGAGCTTCCTATAATGTGAAAATAGGCGACATTATTGTAATAAGCTTCGGTTCGCGTGAATTAAAAGTAAAGGTAACTATGCTCAACGAGCACGCGACTAAAGACAACGCTTCTGAAATGTATATTACAACAACATAATATCAAAATCCTCTCCATATACTTAATTGAATACGGAGGGGATTTTTATGTCTGAAAATATAATTAAAAAACCTAACAGCATTATTCTCGATAACCGAAAAAAGCTTTGTATAACCGGAGCTGAGGACGTTACCGGGTTTAACGAAGAAGCCGTCAGTGTGTGCACATCACTCGGAGATTTAATAATTCGCGGTTCATCTCTGCACATTACCAAGCTGAACCTCGACAGCGGTGAGGTAGAGGTTGAAGGGAAAATAGATTTTATGCAATACTCGGAATCGAAAAAATCCAAATCATTTATGCAAAGGCTTTTCAGTTAATGGAGTTTACTCTGCTCGAGCTTGTAAGAGCGTTTGGCGTCTCTGTCGTTGTCGGGATCGGACTGGCAGTTTTGTATGAACCCTTCAGAATTTTTCACAAACTGGGGTTTGCAAAGTCCGCGCATTATTTCATAACTGATTTTTTGTTTATGATAATCTGTGCGTTTATAACATATTTTGTCTGTCTTGTGCTCATTGAGGGCTGCGTTAGGCTGTTCATTATAGCAGGCGAAGTTTTTGGATTTTTTTTGTTTTACTATACAATTCGTCGGATTTTGGACAAAATATATGACCCTGTGATTAAAATTTCAAAAAAATTTACGTTTATGCTATTGAAAAACACTCGAAAAGTAATGTATAATATATATGTATTATGTAGAACTTTGTACAAAAATATAGCACTTAAGGTAAATGAATATGTTTGGAAGAAAAAAGCGAGAAAAGGTTATCCGACAAAAAGGATACGAAAGCGTTCAGGAAATAAGACCTATAAAGAAAAAACGTAACAAGAAGTACTTCTTGCTCTATATTGCGGTATTCGCATTTCTGGTTTACGCTTCTTACGCAATAATCAACCAGAGCGTGGAGCTCAATTCAAAACGCGAGCAGCTTGCTGATATCAACCATCAAATTGAAATCAAAGAAATCGAAATTGAGTATCAGAACGAGGTTGAAAACTATTCTGATGATGATTTGAGCGATTATATTGAGAATATAGCGCGTGAAAAACTTGATTATGTTAAAAACGGAGAAAGGGTATTTATAAATATCTCCGGAGATTGATAATGGGTAATGTTAAAGAATTAAAAGTGAATTCAATTGTTGAAGGCAAAGTTTCGGGAATCACAAAGTTCGGAGCTTTTATAGAGTTGCAGGACGGACAGACGGGTCTTGTACATATATCCGAGGTTTCACGCAACTTTGTTAATGATATCAACGATATTTTAAAAATCGGAGACACAGTTAGCGCAAAGGTTATTTCCGCTGAAAACGGAAAGATTGCTCTGTCAATCAAACAGACACAGCCTAAACCCGAGCGCGCTCCGAAAGAAAAGCCCAAACGGCAGCCGTATAAGGCTGCGCCTCCCGTTACAAGCCCGGGAGATTATGAATGGCAGAGTGATTATAATAATGAGCCGTCCTCATTTGAGGATATGATGTCATCTTTTAAGAGAAGAAGCGAGGACAAGTTTTCTGACCTTAAACGTTCTACAGGTGAGTCCCGAGGCTACAGCAGAAGGGGACACGGTTCTAAAAAGTAAATTGAGGGTTGCCTGCGGCAACCCTTTTATAACAAATCGGGCAATAACCCTGACGTAATAGGCGGAAGTTGGTGGTATTATGAACAGCTTAAAATTCGCGGCGCCCTGCCTTTTCGGACTCGAGGGCATTTGCGCGAACGAACTTAAATTCAACGGTTTTGATGATGTTAAAACCGAAAACGGCAGAGTTACTTTCAGCGGAGATTTGAACGCGTTAGCTAAAGCAAATATTATTTCGCGTTACGCTGAACGCATAACGTTATTGCTGTCTGAGTTTAATGTATACAGTTTTGACGATTTGTTTGAAGGTATCAAAAGCATTCCTTGGGAACAGTGGCTTTGCAAGGATGACGCTTTTCCCGTTCTCGGCAGATGTCTAGGCTCAAAGCTGCATTCTGTTTCGGATTGTCAGAAGATTATTAAGAAGGCTGTTGCCGACAGACTTTCGTGGAAATACGGTATAAGCTGGTTTGAGGAAAGCGGCGCTGTCCATCGTATCAGATTCCTTATTATCAATGATAAACTGAGTATTATGCTCGACACTTCGGGCGAAGGACTTCACAAAAGAGGTTACAGAGCGGATTCAAATGACGCTCCTATAAAAGAGACGTTAGCCGCCGCTATGGTTGATCTTGCTCGTGTCCGTCCGAATCACTTCGTTGTTGACCCGATGTGCGGAAGCGGCACTATACTAATTGAAGCGGCAATGAAGGCGTTTAAAATCGCTCCCGGTCTAAACAGAAGCTTTTCAGCTGAAAGATGGTCTCAGATTCCCGAGAATATCTGGCAGAATCAGAGGGAAGAGGCAAAGTCTTTGATTAATCGCGACTGTGCCTTTAAGGCTATAGGGTACGATATCGATGAAAACGCTCTTTTAATTGCTAAAAATAACGCTAAGATTGCAGGAGTTGCCGACGGGCTGGAATTCATTAAACGCGATATTAATGATTTCAGCTTTGATAACGACTATGAGACAGTGATTGTCAATCCACCTTACGGCGAAAGACTTCTTGATATCGACGCGGCTGAAAAGCTCTACAAAACAATGGGAGACAAGTTTATCCGCGATAAGGGCAAGTCGTATACTATTATCAGCCCCGATGATGATTTCGAGAGGGTGTTCGGACGCAAAGCCGACAAACGCAGAAAATTATATAACGGTATGCTCGAATGTCAGGTTTATATGTATTTTAGATAATAAAATTTTATTATTCTATTGTATTTGTTGTCGAATTGTATTATAATTATTATGATTTTAAGGTTTTCCACAGGAGGGCTATAATATGAGTAAAAAGAAGATTGCAGTATTAACGAGCGGCGGCGACGCTCCGGGTATGAACGCGGCAGTGCGTGCTGTAGTTCGTTCGGCTATATCCAAGGGTATGGACGTTTACGGTGTATACAGAGGATATAACGGACTTTTAAACGGCGATGTCGAACAGATGAACCTTCGTTCGGTGTCTGATATTATCGGCAACGGCGGTACTATGCTTTATACAGCGCGCAGCGAGGAGTTCAAGACGCTCGAAGGTCAGAAGAAGGCAGCGAAGCATTGCCAGGAACTCGGCATTTCGGGTGTTGTTGTAATCGGCGGCGACGGTTCCTTTGCAGGAGCAAGAGCGCTTACCAATGCGGGTGTAAACTGTATCGGCGTCCCGGGTACCATCGATAATGATATTGCTTGTTCAGAATATACAATCGGTTTTGATACCGCTATGAATACCGCTATCCAGATGATAGATAAAATCCGTGATACAGCTCAGTCACACGACCGCTGCTCTATCGTTGAAGTTATGGGCAGGCGCTGCGGTGATATCGCTCTTCAGGTTGGTATTGCCTGCGGAGCTACAGCTATTCTCGTTCCCGAAGTAAAGTACAACATCGAAAAAGACGTTATTGAGCGTATAATATTTACTCAGAAAACAGGCAAACAGCACTTCATTGTCATTGTTGCCGAGGGTATCGGAGGCGTTGTTGATATGGCTAAGTATATTGAGCAGCGTTTAGGTATCGAGACACGTGCAACTATCCTCGGTCACGTACAGAGAGGCGGTTCTCCTACGCTCCGTGACAGAGTTGTGGCTTCGCTTATGGGTCATAAGGCTGTTGATCTTCTTTATGAAGGCAAGGGCAACCGCGTAGTAGCTATGCATAACGGAGAGATTGTGGACTATGATATTACAGAGGCTCTCAGTATGCCGAGAGTATTTGATGAGAACCTGTACAATATAGCCAAGACACTTTCAATTTAAAATATAAGCGCGCGCAGTCTGCGCGTGCTTTATTTATAAAAGTAAAAGGTTTAGTATGGAAAACTTCACTTATTTTGGAATAACATTTGAAAAATTTGATATTCTTGATTTTACCGATGATTTTTTAGCAGGTGTGAGAGCAAACTTCTTCAACAGCAATTTTGAACCTCAGTCTGACCGCTGTGTTCAGTATATAGGCGAGAATAAGTACTTTTTTATGTACAATATCGTTAAAGGACAGGCGCTCAGCTGGAAGTCCAACAAGAATGATGAGCTCTATCAGAATGCCGAGACAGTCAATTCCGATACCTACCGTGTTAACACCTACAACAAGAGCGGCAGGATATTCAAACGTGAGTATTTTAACTTTGAGCACATCTGGATTAAGTCCGAGTACCTTTTTAAGGTCGGAGATTATCCCGAATATGTTCTCTATCCGTCCGTAATTGACGACAATCCTGTTATCGTAAAGATTCACAATGCTTTTGAAACCAATGTAAAATCATATCTTTATCCCAAAACAGAGGTGCCCGAAGACGGTGATTATTCACTGCTCGCTTATTCTGACAAGGGTTTTGTGTATTTTAATTCTGTTCCCAACGATAAGTTTATTTCAAAAACGCTTATTCACGATACTTCGGTAAGCAATCTCGGCGGTTTTGACTTTGACGCTGTAGATTTCAATCTCAATCGAAATCTGAATACCACGTTTGATATCAGTACGGCTGAATATCTGACCGAGGAAAACGGTAATCCTGTTTATGTTGAAACAAACGCTCCGTTTAACGAAGTTAAGAGCGAGTTTGACGAAAAGCATGATGACGAAGATATAAAGGTTTTTGATAATCAGGACGAAGAGCCTGATATCACAATCGAAAGCTCAGGCGAAAGTTATCGTTACTACGGACAGCTCAGTGAAAGCCGCAAGCGCGACGGCTATGGCAGAACCGTAACTTCCGATGGACTGACCGCGTATGAGGGTGAGTACAGTGACGACAAACGAGACGGATTCGGCGCGTTCTATTATAAAGACGGCAGAATTAATTATGTCGGTAACTGGATAAAGAACTCACGCAACGGATTCGGAGTAGGATTCAGAGGTTCCGACGGTTCTGTTCATATCGGAAAATGGAGCAATAATCAGCCCGAAGGTGTGGGAGCGCGTTTTGATAAGGACGGTAACTTCATCTTCCTCGGCAGTTACTTCGACGGCAAAAAGCAGGGCAAAGGCATAACACTCGATGATGACGGTTCATTTATTGTTTCCGAGTTCAAGGATGACAAGGTAATCGCTTCGTATAAAATTGATGATTTGCTCAACAATTTGTCCGATGAATAAAAATTGAATATACGCAAATAATATTACCGTTCCGTTGGGACGGTAATTTTTTTATTTTAAGGTGATTAATGTGAAGAAACTGATAGCTGTTATTATGATTTCCATAATCTCGTTATTCTCGTTCGCGGGCTGCGGTAATGTCGGCGACGCGGCAAAAGAAGCAGGCGACCTTGTGACTGACGCATCAGAGAGTATGTCGGAAGCGGCAAAAGATATGATGGATAATACAGACGGCGATATTAACGACGAAACAAACGACGATGGAAATGTAAGCGATAATTAAGAAGAGCGTCTCAGAAGAGACGCCCTTTTTTCTATGAGAGATAGCAGTACGACAGTGTACGATTTCTTATATTGCTTTTTCTAAATCACGCTTGAGCTTTTTGATTATCTTTTTTTCAAGACGTGATATATATGATTGCGATATTCCCAAATAATCCGCAACTTCTTTTTGCGTATGCTCTTTTTTGCCGTTGAGACCGAATCTCAATTCCATTATCATGCTTTCTCGTGTGTTGAGCTTTGATACGGCTTTAAGCAGCTGATTGCATTCTATTTCGTTTTCAATATCGCGGTTGATAATATCAGGGTCAGAGCCCAGAACATCACAAAGAAGAAGTTCGTTTCCGTCCCAGTCCGTGTTGAGCGGTTCGTCAATGCTGACTTCATTTTTCAGCTGACTGCTTTTTCTGAGGAACATCAATATTTCGTTCTCAATACAGCGTGACGCGTATGTGGCGAGTTTGATGTTCTTTTCGGGATTAAATGTGT
>JAILPC010000128.1 GCA_024690465.1 Ruminococcus sp. | reverse complement strand
ATATAAAAACGACGTTAATACAAGGTCGCCTTCCCTGCGCGGTGGCAATCATCATTAAATAACCGGAGAAAAAGATGGGTTTATCTGTAACGATCGGTATTCTAATACCGTTTATCGGCACGTCTTTAGGCGCGGCGTTTGTGTTCTTTATGAAAAAGCAGCTCGAGCGAAGCGTTCAGCGCGCCTTAACGGGCTTTGCGGCAGGCGTTATGACGGCGGCTTCCGTCTGGAGCCTGCTGATCCCTGCCATAGAGCAGAGCAGTTCAATGGGAGTGCTTTCGTTTGTACCCGCCGTTGTCGGATTCTGGATAGGAACGCTGTTTTTGCTTGTGCTGGATAAAACAATACCGCACCTTCATATGTTCGCCGATAAATCTGAAGGACACAAAAGTAAACTGGCTAAAACCACAATGCTTTTGCTTGCGGTAACGCTGCATAATATTCCCGAAGGAATGGCGGTAGGCGTAATATACGCAGGCTTAATCTCAGGCTCAGCCGAAATATCCTCAGGCGGAGCATTGGCGCTCGCTCTCGGAATAGCGATACAAAATGTTCCCGAGGGAGCAATTATCTCTATGCCGCTTCACGCACAGGGGAAGAGCAAGCCGTTTTCGTTCTTCGGCGGTGTTTTGTCGGGAGCGGTAGAACCGATTGGAGCAATAATAACGATTATGATTTCAGGGTTGATGGTTCCCGTAATGCCGTATTTACTTAGCTTTGCGGCAGGTGCGATGATTTATGTCGTTGTGGAGGAGCTTATCCCCGAAATGTCACAGGGAGAGCATTCCAACGTCGGAGTCATTATGTTTGCTGTCGGCTTTACGCTGATGATGATTCTGGACGTGGCTTTAGGATAATTATTAAGGGAGGTAAATATGTCTATAGTAGAATTTGAAAATGTTACGAAGATATATACAAGCGGAGAACACGAGCTGAAGGCTCTTGATGATGTGAGTTTTACACTCGACGAGGGTAAGTTTGTCGTTATCCTTGGACCGTCGGGAGCGGGCAAAAGCACCCTGCTTAATATGCTCGGCGGACTTGACAGTCCCACAAGCGGTACGATCAAGGTCAGCGGAAAGGATATCTCCACGCTGTCCGACAATGAACTTGCCGACTACCGCGCGGCTACCGTCGGATTTGTGTTTCAGTTTTATAACCTGATTCCCACGTTGACGGTGTATGAGAATGTGGAGCTTGTGTCGCAGATTTCTCCCGAAGCGCTGGACGCTAAAGAAATGATTGCAGAAGTCGGACTTACAGACCACCTCAAAAACTTCCCGTCCGAGCTTTCGGGCGGCGAGCAGCAGAGAATTTCTATCGCAAGAGCGCTCGCTAAGAATCCTAAGATTCTGTTATGTGATGAGCCTACAGGCGCTCTCGATTCCGAAACGGGAGTTATGGTTCTGAAACTCCTCTTGAAAATGGCAAAAAGCTACGGCAAGACCATCGTAATCGTAACTCATAACCAGAGCATTGCAAAGATGGCGGACGTTGTTATCCGAGTAAAGAACGGTAAAATCCGCAGTATCAAGGAGCAGGCTGAGCCGCTCTCGGCAGACGAGGTGGAGTGGTAATGCTGACGCGCAAATTACTGAGAACCGCTTGGAGCTACAAGGCGCAGTTTATCTCGATGATAATAATGATAACGCTCGGTATGGGTATGTTCCTCGGCTTCAATATGGAGTGGAAAACGATTGAGGTTGATACCTTCAACTTCTTTGAACAGACAAACTATGCCGACTACCGCCTGTACTCTGAGAAGGGTTTTACAGAGGATGATATTAAGGAAATTAAGAATATCAAGGGCGTTGATAAGGCAACGCGCTATCTCTCTGTCAATCTCGATATAAAGGGAAAAAAGAACAAAAGTCTCGCTCTTGATGTGAGCGAGGATTATAACGTATCCACGTTTACGGTTATGAGCGGCAAGGAATACAACAAAAATACTGACGGCTTCTGGCTGTCGGATAAATTTGCCGCCGCCAACAATTACAAGCTCGGCGACAGCCTGACGCTCAAATTTCAAGGCGTTGAAATCAAGGGCGAAATCGTCGGCTTGATAAAGTCGGGCGAGCATATGATTTGCGTCGCTGATAAAAACCAGATGATGCCCGACTACACTACCTTCGGTTTTGCGTATATCACGCCGAAGAAGCTCAGGAGCGTTATTAAAGAAAAGATAAAAAACACTTACGCGCAGGAAATGAAAAACACGCTCGTTCCAAAAGAGTTCTTTGATGACAGCTTAAAGGCGCTTATCGTCACCGATGATATGGTTGACGAGGCTCTCGATCAGGCATACGCTCAAGTCAACGTTATTTCAGGCTTAGATAAAAAGACCTTAGAGGACAGAGTAAAGAAAAAGCTTGGTCGCACGATTATGGTTACGCCGAAGGAAGACCACGTCGTATATAAGGAATCGCAGGGCGAGGCTGAGGAAGGCAAGACAATGGGCTCTGTACTTCCCGTGCTGTTCCTCGCGATTGCGATTCTCACAATGGTCACGACTATGCACCGAATCGCCACAAAGGAGAAGCTGCAAATCGGCACATTAAAAGCCCTAGGCTTCAAAAACCGCAGAATACTCAGGCACTACACCTCATACGGTTTCTTTATCGGTTTAGTCGGAACAGGGCTCGGAATGGGACTCGGGTATTTCGTCTGCAAGCTCATTATGAGCGAAAACGGAATGATGGGAACCTACTTCGATATGCCCGACTGGAGCGCGGCGATTCCCGAGTTCTGTTATCCTGTTATGATAGGCACTATTCTTATGCTCGCTCTCATAAGCTATCTTTCGGTAAGACAACAGTTAAAGGGTACGGCTGCAGACGCGCTCAGACCTTATACTCCCAAGAAAATGCGGAAGGTGTTTTTTGAACGCTTCAAATTCTGGAACAAGCTTCACTTCGGCACAAAATGGAACATCCGTGACCTCAGCCGTCACAAGAGCCGCTCAGCTATGACCTTGGTCGGTATTATCGGCTGTATGATTCTTATGGTCGGCGGTTTGGGAATGCGCGACACGATGTCGGGTTTTCTTGATTTGCTCGATAACGATATCTCAGCTTACACGACAAAGGTGAACCTCGTTGAAAACGCTGATATGAAGGAAGCAAAAGAGCTTGCTGCCGAACTCGACGGCGACTGGGAGAGCCTGAGCGGTATCAGCCTTGACGGCGACACGATTTCTCTTGACATCGTTCATAACCCGAACAATCTGTTCAACATTATTGACGAGTACAACAACAGAATCAAGCTTGGTGACGACGGAGTGTACCTATGCCTGCGTTTAAAGGACAGAGCGAATATCGGCGATGAAATTGAATTCTCACCCTACGGCTCAAAGAAAACTTATAAGGCAAAGGTAATCGGCTATAACCGCTCCGTTATGACCGAGAGCGTCACTATGAGCGACAGACTCGCCGACAAGTTGAAAATTGACTGCACGATTTCCTCGATATATACAGATAAGGCAACAGGCAAAATCAAAAGCAACGACCTTATCTCAGGCAAGCAGGACAAGGCTCAGCTTATGGATACCTTCGACAGCTTCGTGCAGATTATGGACAGTATGGTTATCATCCTCGTTATCGCCGCGGTAATCCTCGGCATTGTAGTTCTATACAATTTGGGACTGATGAGCTATGTTGAGCGTTCGCGCGAGCTTGCAACATTAAAAGTCCTCGGTTTCCGTAACCGTGCTATAGGAAAGCTGTTGATCTCGCAGAATATCTGGCTGACGGTAATAGGAATAGTTGTCGGCTTGCCTGCGGGTGTGGGAGTGCTGCAATGGCTCCTGACAGCCCTTGCGGGAGAGTACGAAATGAAGCTTATGCTCGGATTGTTAACTTATACGGTTTCAATTCTTCTGACCTTCGGCGTGTCTATGCTTGTTGGTTTTATGGTATCCCGCAAAAACAAAAAGATAGATATGGTTGAAGCGCTCAAAGGCGCGGAATAAATAAAAATGCTTTTTCTTTTATCATTAATAAAGTTGTTTAATCTTCTGACAACGGCAAACATAAGCGCAGTGTTTCAAGCTGTAGAGCATAGCTACACATGTGAGGATGCTATGCATTACGCAGACACTCCGGACAGTTTTTTCTCTCGGGCGCGGAGATAATTTTTCGGATTTTAACGCCTTTCCTTAACAGAAAGGCGTCATTATACAACTAGCGGTTAGTTTAAACTAACCAGCAGGAGGTGCATTTAATTGAAAAAACAAAAACAAAATTCCATGGCAAGGCTCTGGGAAATCGCAAAGCCTGAACACGGCAGGCTGCTGCTATCCGTCGTATTGTCTATTCTTGGCGTTGTATCCGGTGTCGTTCCTTTTGTTTCCGCAGCCAAGATCATTTCAGGAATGATATCCGGAAACAGAGAATGGAGTTATTATCTTGTATTCGTTGCTGTTGCCTTTGCGGGCTTTGCTTTTAAGAGCATTTTTTACGCAATGGGACTGAGCGTCAGTCATAGGGCGACCTTTTCTTTGCTTGGAGAGATACGTAAGCAGATCTTTTCCAAACTTCCGAGAATGCCTCTCGGTACTATCATCGATACTTCCAGCGGCAAACTCAAGCAGATCATTGTCGATGAAGTGGAGCGGATGGAACGTCCCATAGCACATATGATCCCCGAATTGACATCAAATATCGTCGGTGCCATAGCTGTTTGGGTCTATATGATGACTATGGACTGGAGAATGGGACTCATATGCCTTATTTCAGTACCGGTCGGCTTGATGTTTTTCGGATTTATCGCTGCCAGTTATTCCGAGGATTACAAAAAGTCCGTTGAAATCACTCAGAACATGAATGCAAGCATCGTTG
>JAILPC010000157.1 GCA_024690465.1 Ruminococcus sp. | reverse complement strand
CATTCCGTACAGATTAATGGAAGCTCCGAAAACCGTAATTTCAGGTATCATACTGTCACCTCAATTCTTATATGTATTTTAACAAATTTTTTTGAATACTGCAAGTCTATGCAAAACCTTATTGTTTCAAAAAAACACAAGAACGCTTGTCAAAACGTTCTTGCGTGATAACTTATTGTGTGATTTTGCTCAGCGGCTGTTTTAATGACGTAGCGACTATTGTCGCGAGCACACATTTCATTATATCGGTAGGCATAAACAGCAGCGCTCCCGAAACGCTCGCCGTAACAAAGTCTATGTTAGTTACAAACATCAGAACAATTACTCCCGGGATATCAATAACGAGTATACCGAATATAACAGCAACCAAAAGATTCTGAATAAATATCTTGTCTGTGCGTTTTGTCAGTTTCATAAGTCCTGTGCGAATAAGCGAAATCAGGAATGGCGCGATAATAAAGCCGATTATGTATCCGCCTGTCGGACTGAACAGATTTGTGTATAATGTGTTGAAACCCGAGAAGACGGGGAGACCTGATATGCCGAGCAGCAGATAAACAAATCCCGCGATACAGGCTTCTGTGGGGTTGAGCATCAAACCCGCCATAACAACCGCGAAGGACTGGAGCGTAAACGGTACGCCTGAGATCGGGTTTGGTATTGTAATCCATGCGCAAACGCACATCAACGCTGCAAATACAGCAATGATTGTCATTCTGGCAGGACTGAAAATTCCTTTTCTCATATTCTCTCTCCTTATCCTGAAATATTATATAGTAACGGGCGCGTATTGTCAACCTTACACTACGATTTTGTTTACAATACCCGTTACAATACTGTAATTAAATTTTTTTAAAAAATTTTTAATAAAAGTATTGACAATTGAGAAAAACTATTATATAATATGTACAACAAAAAAGAAACAGGAGGTTTTAGAGATGTTACAAAGACCATTTAAGATTTCGATTAAAGACCTCAAGCGGAGTTTTCCACCTAACTCATAAAGCCGGAAACGGCTCCCTTCAGGAATATCTCAAAAACTCAACAATCATACGTTTATAAAAAATTAAATTAGTTTTACGGAGAACTGGTCCGATGTACATTTAATTATAGATTTGAATTTAAATTTTTTATAGATAGGGGATAGTCCCATGATTTGTTTATAACTGTTCGCACATAATAATTTTTAGTTATATATGGAGATAGTCCAATGTTCTAGTTAGTTCGCCCGCGGCGTTTATGCCGCGGGCTTTTGGTTTGTCTTGAAATAGTAAATTGTTTGGAGTATAATGTATTCATTCCGAAATGCTGAGGAGTTATACTATGTTTATTGATTTCGACAAGATTGAAATATCCGTGTTGCCTGAGTTTAAAGGAGGCACCGGAGTTACAAAGACAAAGAATTTTTTTGACGGTGTCAACAAAATCATGAGAGGGACTCTCGACGTCGGCTGTTCCATAGGATATCATATGCACGAAAACAACAGCGAAATCATCCTGATTGTCAGCGGGCAGGCAAAATGTCTCTATGATGACGGTGCCGAACACCTCAAAGCAGGCGACTGTCATTATTGTCCGATGGGACACTCTCATTCTCTCATAAATAACAGCGAAACAGAGCCGCTGTGTTATTTTGCGGTTGTGTCCGAGCATAAAGTTTAATTAACTCAAAATTTTGTTTATTACATATTGATTTTACACCTTGAATATAGTAAAATTATTATAATTGGACTTTTAAATAAACTTACTGTTTGTGAGGTAATTTGTATGAAAATTATTATTGCCGGCTGCGGACGTGTAGGACGTACAATTGTACGCCAGCTTGAAAAGGAAGGTCACAGCATAACAATTATTGATACAGATGCCGGAGCTTTACAGTCAATAGCAGGCGCTCAGAACGTTATGGCTATTGAGGGCAACGGAGCGACTTTCAGTACGCTTCTGGACGCAGGTGTTGCTGACTGTGATATTATGATTGCTGTTACCGCGTCTGACGAGCTCAACCTTTACGCTTGTCTTGTTGCCAAAAACGCGGGAGCTCCCCATACAATCGCGCGTGTGCGTAACCCCGAGTACACTAATGATGTTCCGAGGATTAAGGACGAGCTTAAGCTTTCGCTTGCAATCAATCCCGAGCAGACCTGCGCGCGCGAGCTCAGTCGTCTGATAAAATTCCCGGGAGCGGTTGAAATCGACAGCTTTGCCAAGGGAATTGTTGACTTAATCAAGGTTAAGATTAAACCCGATTCCGTTCTTGCCGACCGCAAGGTAGTGGACTGCGCTTCGCTGTTTAAGGAAGGTCTGCGTATCTGTACGGTTGAGCGTAAAAAAGAGTGCTTTATCCCGAACGGTAATTTTGAGATCAAAGCAGGCGACGTTATCTCGATTATTTCCGAGAGCAACGCCGCGGCAAGACTTTTTAAGAATCTCGGTGTTATTAACTCCAGAAGCCGTCACGCGATGATTCTCGGCGGCAGTAAGATTGCTTATTATCTTGCGAAATCACTGTCCGAAACAGGCATCAAGGTTAAGATTATCGAGAATAACCTCTCGCGCTGCGAGGAACTTGCCGACCTGCTCAACGATGTAGTAATCATTCACGGCAACGCTATGAACCAGGAGCTTCTGATGTCCGAAGGTATCGAACACGCTGACGCAATCGTAGCGCTTATGGATACTGACGAGGAGAATATTATTGTTTCTCTGTTCGCCAAGGATGTTAATCCCGACGCCAAGATTATTACCGAGATTGATAATCTCAGCTTCAGCATAATCGACAGTCTGCCGCTCGACAGTGTTATTCATCCCAAGCATCTCACGGGTCAGTATATTATACAGTATGTACGCGCTATGCAGAACTCCGTCGGCAGCAATATTGAAACACTGTATTCAATCTGCAACGACCAGGCGGAGGCTCTGGAGTTCAAGGCGAGAGAGGAAAGCCTTGTAATCGGCGTGCCGCTCGCTATGCTTAGTCTGAAATCAGAATTGCAGGTTGTCTGCATTATGCGCAACGGTAAAATCATTATCCCGAGCGGTAAAGACAGCATAGAGCTCGGTGACAGCGTTATTATAGTTACCAAACATACAGGATTGTTCGATTTAAAAGATATATTAAAGTAAATTTTTCATTCATCAGATAATACTTTTTGGAGGCAATTGTGAATAAACGTACTATTGTCTATATTCTCGGCTGGGTACTGTTTATCGAAGGCATTTCGATGCAGTTCTCAACGCTCATAGGGCTTTATTACGGCGAGAGTTCATTCATATATTTCTTATATACGGGACT
>JAILPC010000122.1 GCA_024690465.1 Ruminococcus sp. | reverse complement strand
AGAAACTGACCAAGCGAGGCTTGGTCAGTCCGTTAGAATACTATCTTAGACAGCATACTTTGAAATTGAATTGAACCGCCGTATGCCGAACGGCACGTACGGTGGTGTGAGAGGGCGGAGAAATTTCACCCTACTCGATTGTGTCGTTATAATGTTCAAGAAAGCTGTGCGTTTCTCCGTCCGCTTTATAAGCGGGGAAGGTCTCGATGTTGACCGCGTGTATACTGTTAAAAATACTCTTCTCAATATTCGGGTTTGTCTTTTTCAGTTCTTTGATAAGTTCTTTTGTTTCCTTGCGCTTGCTGTCGATATCGCTGCTTTTGTCGGTGACGCGGCACGCGCACTGAATAAACTCCAGACCGTTATATTTCGACCATTTTATGATGTCGTCCTCATGAACGCAGTACAGCGGACGTATAAGCTCCATACCCTCGTAGTTGAGGCTGTGCAGCTTTGGTATCATGCCCTGAAGCTGCGATCCGTAGTACATCGCCATAACGGTTGTTTCAATTACGTCCGAGAAATGATGCCCCAGCGCTATCTTGTTGCAGCCGAGCTGTTTTGCCTTTTTGTAGAGGTGACCGCGCCTCATTTTGGCGCACAGGTAACAGGGGTATTTTTCGATCTTGTCGGTGATTTCAAAAATATCGGTCTCAAAGACTTCAATCGGTATGCCGAGCAGTTTTGCGTTGCTCTCGATTTTTTCGCGGTTAACTTCGTTGTAGCCGGGGTCCATAACAAGGTATTTCGCCTCGAACGGCACCTCGGTGTACTTTTTGAGCAGCCTTATGAGCACAGCGAGGAGCATACTGTCCTTGCCGCCCGAGATACACACGGCGATTCTGTCGCCCTCCTGTATCAGCTCATATTGCTTTACGGCGCGGATAAACGGCGCCCAGATAGTTTTGCGGTATTTTTTTGTTATGCTCTGCTCGGCGCGGGAGCGGATAGTTAACTCATTATTCATAATTATATCCTTGCTTTAAAAGAAGAAACAAGCCCTCCCTTGGGGGAGGGTGCCGACCAACGGGAGTCGGAATAGGGTCCATTATTAAAATGCTCGTTATATCAAACGTTAGATAGTAAGTGCGTTAGCAAGCGGACCCTCTATCGACTTCGCTTCGCTCAGCCACTTTCCCCCAGGGGAAAGCTTGGTGCTCCTTTCAAACGTCAGCGAATTTAGTTTTTAACTTCCTGCGCTTTCGTATGCGCTCACGCCCTTGTTCCATACAAAAATCCCCAGCGCCATAAGCGCGGCTGCCATAACAATTGTACCGCCGATATTGAACAGCGGGTTTCCTCCGACGAGGAAGTAGCTTGCTGGGAAGAACGCGGTGAACGCGAACGGGATTATGTATGTAATGATGCTTGCTACAACCTTGTTATAGATTGTTGTCGGGTATTTGGCGAACTCATTGACCATATAGAACATATACATAACGTGTCCGCTGCGCTTTGTCCAGAAAGCAATCGACGAGGTTATGAGCTTTATTCCCGTATAAATGAACGTCGAGAATAACACGGCGATAATGAATAACAGGATATTAATAAAGTTTATGCTGATGTCAATCTGCGGTATGCTCACACAGAGAAAGGTTATTCCGACGATAAGCTCGCCGAAAGCGTCAACCTGGAATTTTTCCACAGTGACAGCGAACAGCGTGCTGACAGGGCGCGTAAGGTATTTGTCAAAATCGCCTTTTCTGATGATAAAGTAGCCTATAGACCAGAGGTTGTCAAAGAACAGGTGGTCAATGGCTTTCGGCAGAAGCGCGAAGCCGTAGATGAATATAATCTGCTCAAAGGTGTAGCCGTTCAGACTCGGAATCTGCGAGAAGATAACCGACAGGAAGAACAGATTAATCGCCTGAGCGAGCAGCATTCCCACAGCACCCGTCAGGAAGTCAACCTTATATTCCATAAGTCTTTTTAAGTCCTGTTTTATGAATATTCGGTGGAGCTTAAATGTTCGGTGAATCTTTTTTATTATCCTCATATTTAACCTCCCTGTACGCTCATACGGCGCACGCAGGCGCTCCATATAATTCTTTGAAGGAAAATAAAGAACACCAGCCAGAAAATCTGCAGACCGAAGCTCATCAGGATTGTCGGCACGTCATACATTCCGAGGTAAATCATAACGGGAATGTATGTGAGCGAGGCGAAGGGGAGAAGGTTGAGCACAAATCCGAGTCCCGCGGGCATAAATGCCAGCGGAACAATCGCGCCCGAGAGAAAGCTTACGATGCATTCCTTGAGCAGGTTTGAGCCCCATAGATTTTTGAGCACAAACGCCGAGTAGCCGTAGCAGATATTAAAGTAAAAGTTAATCAGATACGACAAAACAAGGCTCACGAGATAGAGCAGGAAGAACCAGATGTTGAATCCCAGCGTACCCGTAACAACAAACTTGTAGATTTCAACGCCTGCCGCGAGCGGTATAAATATCATAACCGCGGAAATTGTTCGTTCGCCGAGCTCCTGAAACATCAGAGCCGTTTCGAAGCGGATAGGCTTAATCATACGCATAGCAATATTGCCGTCGCGGATTTCCTCGCCTACGATGTATGAACCGTCGGAATACGCGACAGCTCCTGTCAGAAAGCTTATGAAGATATAGACCGTCATATCCGTCTCGGAAAAGCCCATAAAGGTTGTTGCCCCGCCCGAGGTGAACACGGCGTGCCACAGGAAAAAGGTGATAAAGCACCTCAGTATATCGCCGAGCACAAAGAACACGAAGTTTATTCTGTACTGCGCCGCGAGCAGGAATCCCGCGTGGGTGAACGGCTTGTAAATTCTCAGAATTTTACCCACCGATATCCACCCCGCTTTTGTAGATATCCTTAATAATCTCCTCGATATCCGCGTCGCCGACGTTGATGTCCTTGACGTGGGTAACGGACAGGGTATAGCTGAGCATTTTTTCGACAGAAACCTTATCGCTGTTGAACTTAACGCTGATTGAGTGACCATCGTTCTCGACAAAAATATCGTTGTCGCTCAGATTGAATTCGCGCTCGTAGTCAAGATTAGCGGCGATGTCAAAGTTAACGGGAATAAACTTAAGCTCGCGCGACTGACCGTAGCGCTCCTTAAGAGAGTCAATCGCTCCGTCAAACACCTTTTTGCCCTTGTCAATCATAACAATCCTGTCGCAGAGGTTTTCAACGTCCTGCAGGTCGTGGGTTGTGAGGATTACGGTGGTTTGTTCGTTCTCGTTGATTTGCTTTATCGCGTTTCGGATATTGTCCTTTACGACAACGTCAAGCCCTATGGTGGGTTCGTCAAGGAAAAGCACCTTCGGACTGTGCAGAAGCGACGCGGCAATATCCGCGCGCATACGCTGACCGAGCGAGAGCGTGCGCACGGGACTCGTGATAAAGCTTTCGAGGTCGAGAACCTCATTGAGAAACGACATGCGCTTTTTGTACTGCTCGTCGTCTACCTCGTAGATTTCCTTGAGTACCGTGTAGGTTTCGCGCAGGGCTAAATCCCACCAGAGCTGTGTGCGCTGTCCGAACACAACTCCGATTTCCTTAACGTAGTTTTTGCGGTTTTTGTATGGAATCTGACCGTTGATTTCGCATTTTCCCGAGGTGGGCGTCAGTATTCCCGTCAGCATTTTGATTACGGTGGATTTTCCCGCGCCGTTCGGGCCGATAAAGCCCAGGATCTCGCCTTTGGGAACGTGAAATGTGATGTCGTCAACCGCAGTTATTATTTCGTTTTTCGGTTTGATAAAAGACTTTAAGCTCCCTTTTAAGCCGGGTTCTTTAATAGCCTTTTTAAATTCTTTGCGAAGTTTTTCTACATAAATCATAATTAGTATTATAGATTAACGCCGATGTATTTGCAAGAGTAACTTTATATCTAAAAATCTTTAGAAAAATTTACATTAAATTGTTGATTATTAACACGAAATATGTTAAAATATCCATATCTTGGGGTTTTATGTGAAAAATCCCGTAATTTCAGGAGGAAATTATGAAGACAAAAAGAAGTTTTATCTCGATCCTTCTTTGTCTTGCGCTGATTTTTTCGAGTTTCGCGGCTATGAATATAGTCCGTACTTCGGCGGCAAGTACAAATAAGGCATCCACAGGCGGCAACACCAAGTACAGTACAGAGGAAGTTATCCTTCAGTGCTGGAACTGGCCTGTAAGTGTAATCCGTTCAAAGCTCAACGAGATTGCCGAAGCGGGCTACACAGCCGTTCAGACATCTACGATTAACGGAATCGTGGGCAGCGGCAACAACACAGCGGACAATACCGTATCCAACTGGTATCAGTTCTATCAGCCGATTAACTACAATATCGGCAACAAGATTTGTACACAGGCTGAGTTTACAAGCCTCTGCAATGAAGCTCACGCTCTCGGTCTTAAGGTAATCGTAGACGTGGCTCTCAACCATACTTCCGACAGCTCAAGTGTTGACAGCTCGCTCAAGCTTTACCACGGCAACGGCGGTATTTCTAACTGGGACGACCGCTGGCAGCAGACTCAGAAGGATATCACGGGTATGCCCGACCTCCAGACTGAGAACTCAACCATTCAGAGCAAGGCAAGGACCTTACTTCAGAATATAATTAACGCGGGCGCTGACGGCTTCCGTTTTGACGCGGCTAAGCACATTGAGCTTCCATCAGGCGATGAGATTTCTGGTTGTCCGACTTCCAACTACTGGCCGACAGTGCTCAACAATCTCGGCGATAAGTTCAGCTACGGCGAGGTTCTCGCGGGACAGAACTGTCCTCTCACAGGCTACGCCAAGTATATGAACGTCTCAGGCTCAGCCTACAGCGATACCGTTCGCAACAACATTTCAAACGATGTTCTCAACGCGAGCGACCTTCAGGACTACAAGGCAGGTCTCGGCGGCGAGAATCTTGTATGCTGGGTAGAGTCTCACGACAACTATCAGGGCGGCAACTACGCTATGCCTAAGTATCAGGTTACACGCGCGTGGGCTGCTCTCGCGGCTCAGGGCCTCAATGTTATGTATATGGCTCGTCCTTACGGCAGCTCAACTTCCAGTATGACAGGCTCTAACAATACATACGACGGCGGTAACGGCGATTACTTCGACTCCGAGGTTACAGGCGTCAACAAGTTCCATAACGCGTGTAAGGGCACGGGCGTTTCCGCTATTTACAACTACAACAATAACAACCAGCTCCTCGTAATCGCGCGCGAAAATAAGGGTATATGCTTCATCAACACGGGCTCCTCGAATATCAACGTAAGCGTTGATACAAGTATGTCAAACGGCACATACAGGGATTTAGCCCATAGCACATCATTCACCGTAAGCGGCGGCAAGCTTTCGGGCTCCGTAGCTCCGGGCGTATATCCTGTAGCGGCTTCAGCGGGTTCGAGCAGCGTTCAGCTCTCCGACTGCTATCTCCACGGCTGGATTAACAACC
>JAILPC010000113.1 GCA_024690465.1 Ruminococcus sp. | reverse complement strand
TGTTATTATATCGCCTCTTGAAACCTGGTCGCCGTTATGAACAGCTTTTTTGGTTGTGTAATCATATGCGGTGATATCCGCCGCGCCGTTGTTTGATGAAGTGTCCAGAACGATTGTAACGGGGTTGGAAACAGGCGGTTCCGATGATTTTGCGATATCATATGAATCGTCGTTTTGATGTCTTGCCATACCCGATGGTGTGTCCATATCGTTGGGAACGGTTTCGTCAAACAGCAGCCACGCAAGCTCGGGATAATCGATAAACACATTACGGTTGCCCTGAATATCCTCGGTGAGGTCGTTACGTTTCATTTCCCATTCGCTTACGGGGTCTTCCTTCATCCATTTGAGAAGTGTGGGAAGGTCATAAATAATCCTTTCACCCGTATCCTTGCTGTCATCGGGATCGAGCTCGGGAAGTCTGCTTGTGTCGGGGTTTCCGTCCGCGTCGACGATGTCGGAGTAAAGATTGGGCTGTTTCCATCTGGTATAAATATAGAGGAGAATACGAGCGATGTCGCCGTGTACATTGGTATTATAATCGCAGAAGGTTACACCGCTTGCGTCATCCGCTCTCCAGAGCGAAACCTTGGCGTTTTCGCCGCTTGCGGGCCACATGACTGTTCGTTTGTTTTTCCAGCCTGATTTGAAGTTGCCGCTGCTGTCGTGGATGTCGGCAAAACCCCAGTTGGATTTGATGTTGTTAATCTTGCCGTACGCGGGGCGCAGATGGTGCAGGTCAGAGCCGCCGAGACCTGTTTTCATAAGGTATGAAGCCTTACTCTTTGGCCAGATATGCTCACGCTGCATGTCTTCGTGGTTAAAACAGTCAACGTCGGAATAGAAGAATGTATAAACTCCGCGGCCATCGTTTCTGTTGGCATAAGAGGTATCCGTAGTCAGCCAATAGTAAGCCAGAGAATTCTTGCCGTAAGCGGGGTAGGAAACCTCGTGAGTGTGGGTGTCCTTCATAATGTTGTAAAGCGTGGTGTACAAATCATTACCGTTGGGAGCGCCTTCGGCAGCTTCATATGAATCTACGCCCGAGTTATTCTGATTATCCGCTAAATCAACAAAAGTCTGATAAACTTTTGCGTCTGTGATTTTATCTTTTACCTTTTGCTGGTAATATGATTGAGCCTGTGTACTTAACTGAGTCGAGTTTACATCTCTGCGCGCGGTATTCTTTTTCTCGGCGGGAGGAGTTGTTTCGCTCGGAGCTGTCGGGTCAATCGGAGAGGTAGTTTCCGCTTCAACCTGAATCGGGCTGAATTTTGCGTATAATGTATTGGCGGAATTTACGTTTTCGATTGTATAGGGGTCATCAGTTGACGCAGCCGTGCCGCTGCAATCCGAGGCCGCAAACCAGCCGTCGAACTGATAGTTCGGGTTTGGTATTGCCGTGAATTTAACGTTTGAGCCTTGTTCAGCGCTCGCGGCTGATACAGTAGCAGTGCCGCCGTCGTCTCCGCCGACAGTATACGCGTTGGCGGTCTGATTGTAGACAGGTAATGGATCGCCTGCCTCGAAAGCGGCGTAGATTGTCGAGGAGCCGTTAACAGTGTGAGGATAGGGATTAGCTATAGAAAGCTGATTTGTTAACGCGCTGTCCGAATACCAGCCTACGAAATGATAACCGCTGTTGGCTGTTGCTGTAAGTGTAACATGTGTAAGGTGGCAGGCGTTGACAGGTAATGTTGTCTGGGCACCGACGCTTGAAATACCTGTCATTGTATAATACGAAGCTGAAACCGAGTTACCGTTACTTACTGACGTTCCGTCTGTTTTAATCTGAATATCCTGGTTGAAGTTAGCGTAGTTTGCTCCGTTATTAATGATTTGCAAATCTGTGTCGGGGATAATCACCAGGCTATCACTAGATGATGTAACCAAATCTCCCTCATATTTAGCGGAACAATTGCTGATTTTTTCCGTTACAAAGCTTCCGTCCTGATTGAAAATCTCGCTATAAGTGTATGTATGTTTACCTTCTATTGTGCTGGCGCCAGCTGCCTCAACAAAAGCTATAAAATTTACATCAGACCAATTGTTTGTCAATGCGGAAAAGTCACTTGAACTACCGGTAACATTACGATACAGCAGTCTTCTGTTAGTACCTGTAGAGCCAAATGTATTTTCTATTGCTTGGGTGTTAATAGATGATGATGAATATACATTATTATCTGTTGCGATTAATAAAAAAGTTCTGCTGTTAGTCCATGTAGTTGTACTGTTGTCAAAATAAACGTATGTGTTACTTGCCAGGTTAATATAATTTTTCCAGTACGGCGCATAGTCGTTGCTGTTTTCTGCCTTTGTGTCGGTAATGACACACATATTGCCGTCAGCTTTGCCCTGAGGAATGGTCTGATTCCACTGGTTATTCCAGGCGACTGTCGCGCTCGGGTCGAATCGTGCAAAATTAACCCTGTCATATGTATAAGTAGCAGGAACTGTGACTTCGTAGGCGGATGAATCATTGTCTACCTGTGTCATATTTACCCACTCTTTCTGGGTTTCGCCGTTTTCACTGTTAAAGAAGTACGCGGCGAATTTTGCGTTAGCCGCAAGCCAATCTGCGTTCGGTTTTAGATACAGCTTGCTGCCCGCTTCAAACGCGTTGTTTACCGCGCTCGCCGCGGACATGCTGCCGACAATTAAAGTCGATAGCAAAAGCATTGTGACGAGCACTATTGAAATAAATTTTTTACCTGCGAATTTCAAAACTATCACCTCATTATTTTTTAATCATTATTATACTTTTACATATAATTATAATTATAAATATTTTACCATTTTTACGGTGTTTTGTCAATAAT
>JAILPC010000125.1 GCA_024690465.1 Ruminococcus sp. | reverse complement strand
TTCAAGTTTCTCAACTCAAAAAAATCTCGGGTTTCTTTACTTTCGTTGTTCTTTTTTCAAGGTTCTCATCCGCCGACACTTTCGCGCGGCGAACATTAGAATTATACTTTATCACGCCCTAAATGTCAATACCTTTTTGCTACTTTTTTAAAAAATATTTTCCGCGAATATACTTGACAAAAATGTTGCTTGTTTATATAATGTATAGGAACAATAAAATCCCTCTAAAAACTTTGAAGGGAACAAGATATAATCCGAAGCGCAAAGAGAGCCGATGGGTGGTGTAAATCGGCGGCAGAGGTTATATGTATAGCTCATCCCGGAGTTTCCCCGCCGATATGTAGGTTGGGACGTATGGCAGCGTTAAATGCCGAGACTTTGTTGGAAGTCTTTAAGGAGTGTGTCGTGAGGCGCGCTTAAAAATGGGTGGTACCGCGAATTTCAATTCGTCCCTAAGTTTTAGGGGCGGTTTTTTTGTGTAAATAAGAATGGAGGTAATCACTATGTACGAAGGTTACAAAAAGTACATTCCCTTTAAGCAGATTGACCTGCCTGACAGAGAATGGCCGAACAAAACAATAACAAAAGCTCCCATCTGGTGCAGCGTTGACCTGCGCGACGGCAACCAGGCGCTCATCGACCCGATGAATCTCGAGGAAAAGCTCGAGTTCTTCCACGCTCTTGTGGATATGGGCATCAAGGAGATTGAGATTGGTTTCCCCTCAGCTTCCGACACGGAATATAAAATCTGCCGCGAGCTCATCGAGGGAGGACATATTCCCGACGACGTAACAATCCAGGTACTCGTTCAGGCGAGAGAACATCTTATCAGAAGCACGTTCGAGGCTATCAAGGGCGCCAAGAATGTTATAGTACACTTCTACAACTCCACCTCTACCCTGCAGCGCAAGGTTGTTTTCAAAACAGATATGCAGGGCGTAATCGACATCGCTGTTGACGGCGCTAAGCTCATAAAGCAGCTCACCGAGGAGTTTGAGGGCGACACAAACATCCGCTTTGAGTATTCTCCCGAAAGCTTCAGCGGCACCGAAATGGACAACGCTGTAAAGATCTGTGAGGAAGTAATGGACGCTCTGGGTTCGACCAAAGAGAACCCTGTTATCCTCAACCTGCCCAATACTGTTGAGATGTGCACGCCTAACACATACGCAGACCAGATTGAGTACTTTATCAAGCACCTCAAAAACCGTGAGGCTGCCATCATCAGTATTCATCCTCATAACGACAGAGGCTGCGGCGTAGCGGCTGCCGAGCTCGCATTATTAGCAGGCGCTGAGAGAGTTGAAGGCACATTGTTCGGCAACGGCGAACGTACAGGCAACCTCGATATGGTAACCGTAGGATTGAATATGTACACTCAGGGTGTAGACCCCGAGCTCGACTTCAGCAATCTGCCAAAGCTCAAGGAAATATATGAACGCTGCACAAATATGACTATAGACCCGCGTCAGCCTTATATCGGCGAGCTTGTATTCACAGCTTTCTCGGGCTCACATCAGGACGCTATAAACAAAGGTCACAAATACATGAAGGAAAGCGGCACAAACTACTGGGAAATCCCCTATCTGCCGATTGACCCTGCCGACGTCGGCAGAGAGTACGAGCCTATCGTGCGTATCAACTCACAGAGCGGCAAGGGCGGCGCCGCGTTTGTTATGCAGAACAACTTCGGCTATGACTTGCCCAAGAAAATGCATCGCGAGTTCTATAATCTTGTTCAGGCTGAATGTGAAAAGCTCGGTCGTGAGCTTATACCCAAAGAGGTGCTCAAAGTGTTCGAGGACAATTACCTCAACATCAAGGAGAAGTACACGCTCATCAGCCATAAGGTTTATGAGGAGAGCGAAAACGGCAAGGACTACGTTCACTTCAAAGGCAAGATGCAAATCAACGATGGTTCTGTTGTCAATCTCAAGGGCGTCGGCAACGGCCCGATCGACGCGTTCTTCAACGCTCTTAAGCCGATAAATATGTACAGGTACAGATTTGTCAACTACAGTCAGCACGCAATCTCAGAGGGCAGTGACAGTAAGGCTGTGTCCTACATTGAGCTCAGAAAGCCCGACGGCGAAACAATTTTCGGCGTAGGTATCGACTCAAACGTAAACTTCGCGTCAATCCTAGGTGTGCTCAACGCCATTAACAGAGCGGAAGCCGAAAACTAACATAAATTTTTAACTGAAAACGGCTCCCGAACGGGAGCCGTTCGGCATAATTAAGTGCCCGTAAGGGAAAATAACGCCAGTTTTTTTGAACATTGTAAACAAATGTATTCACAACAATAATATAAATTTATTATAATGGGTTGTACAAAATTTTAACATATTAACACAATAAACTGATAGACGGAGGAATACTATGCTCGACTCAAAACTTATAGGAAGAATCCTACAACAAAAGAGACAAGAAAAAGGTTTGTCGCAGGAAGTTGCGAGCAGTTTCGCCGATATCGGGCGAACTCATCTCAGCGCAATCGAACGCGGTAAACGCACACCCACGCTTGAGACATTCTTCAGGCTTTCGTACGCGCTTAAAACAAAGCCCAGCAAGCTCATCAAGAAGATTGAGGAAGAGATGGGCGAAGAGTTCATGTAAAAGAAGAAAAGCTCCCGAAGCGGGAGCTTAATTTTTTGCCTGTCAGTGGAAGATAAACGTGTATACGATATACCCGATATACAGAAGCAGGAGCACGACACCCTGCCAGCGCGCGAACTTCTTGGTGAAGAAGCTGGGCACAAAGCACAGCATTGACAGAAAAAACAGAACGGGCAAGTCGACATAGAGCGTACCGTGGGATACGGGCAGACCTCCGCCGTAGGCGAGCGCGCAGGGAGGAAGAATAAAAGTCAGGTCAATAATATTTGAACCGAGAATATTTCCGACCGAGAGCGACGCCTGTTTCTTTGTTATTGCCGTAATTGTTGTGACAAGCTCAGGCAGTGACGTGCCGATAGCGACAGCCGAGATACTGATGATTCTTGACGGCACACCGAGTGAAGCCGCGATTGCCGATCCGTAATTTACGAGCAGCTCAGAGCCGCCG
Source organism: Ruminococcus sp. (assembly GCA_024690465.1). Lineage (GTDB taxonomy): Bacteria > Bacillota > Clostridia > Oscillospirales > Acutalibacteraceae > Ruminococcoides. The sequence continues at coordinate 459 of JAILPC010000125.1, read as the reverse complement.
ACAATTCCCGCGCAGCCGAGAATAAAAAGAATAATCTTTTTCGCTACAATAGCCTTTGTAACGTCTTCCCTGCTGACTGCAGCTTCCTCGGCATTGACAGCTATATGCTTTTTTGCATTCTTAACATTTGTATAAACAAATACCGCGAACAGAACAACCAGCACAATTGACGCGATTATTGTAATCTCGCCCGACAATCCGAACAGCCAGATAGCCGCAATCGAAACAATAAGAAGCAATATCTGAGGAAGATACTCCCTGAGCTTTATCGCCATGGGCATAAACAGCAGGCTGATTCCGAGAATCAGACCTGTGTTGGCGGTTACCGAGCCTATCGCGTTGCCTGTAGCCATTTCGACGTCGCCGCCTGCCGCGGCAATAACCGAAACGATTATTTCGGGTAAAGATGTGGCAAAGCCGACTATTGTCGCACCTACGATGAGATGCGGAATTCCAGAC
>JAILPC010000092.1 GCA_024690465.1 Ruminococcus sp. | reverse complement strand
CGTTGTTGACTGCAGGGTTGAGCTGTATGACGGTTCGTTCCACGAGGTTGACTCGTCCGAAATGGCGTTCAAGATTGCAGGTTCTATGGCGTTCAAGGACGCTATGAAGAAGGCAGATCCGGTTCTTCTCGAACCGCTCATGAAGGTTACCGTAATTGTACCCGACGAATATATGGGCGGAGTTATCGGCGACCTCAACAGCCGCAGAGGTATGGTACAGGGTACCGAATCCGAAAACGGCACAGACAGAATCACAGCTCAGGTTCCGCTCAGCGAGATGTTCGGATACGCTACAGATATGCGTTCCATCACACAGGGCAGAGGCCAGTATGTAATGGAGCCCGACACATATCAGGAGGTTCCCAGAAGCATCGCCGAGCAGATTATGAACGATAAGAAGAAAGACTAAAGCCTTTCTTGAAATGAAGAATTAAAAATGAAAAGATGAAATATAATCGAAATTTTTTAATATTTTAACTTTTCTAACTTTTTAATTTTATTCAAACAAAACTATTGCAATTTTCATAAGAAGTTGCTAAAATAGCTATGGTAAATATTTTTATTTAAAAAAGGAGGATTTTTTCAAATGGCTAGAGAAAAGTTTGAAAGAAATAAACCGCATGTAAACATTGGTACTATCGGTCACGTTGACCATGGTAAAACAACTCTGACAGCTGCTATCACTAAGGTATTGGCTATGGCTGATCCTAACGCTGCTGACTTCGTTGACTACGCTAACATCGATAAGGCTCCCGAAGAGAGAGAGCGTGGTATCACAATCAACACAGCTCACGTTGAGTATCAGACAGCTAAGCGTCACTATGCTCACGTTGACTGCCCCGGACATGCTGACTACGTTAAGAACATGATCACAGGTGCTGCTCAGATGGACGGCGCTATCCTCGTAGTTTCCGCTGCTGACGGTCCTATGCCTCAGACAAGAGAGCATATCCTTCTTTCCCGTCAGGTTGGCGTTCCTTACATCGTTGTATTCATGAACAAGACTGACCAGGTTGACGATCCCGAGCTTCTCGAGCTCGTAGAGATGGAAATCCGTGATATCCTCAACGAGTATGAGTTCCCCGGCGACGATACACCTATCATCCAGGGTTCAGCTTATGTTGCTCTCACAAGCACATCTACAGACCCCAACGCTCCTGAGTATAAGTGCATTCACGAGCTTATGGACGCTGTTGACGAGTATATTCCTACTCCCGAGAGAAAGTCAGACCTTCCCTTCCTTATGCCTGTTGAGGACGTATTCACAATCACAGGCCGTGGTACAGTTGCTACAGGTAGAGTTGAGAGAGGTACAATCAACACTAACGACGAAGTTGAAATCGTTGGTCTTACAGAAGAGAAGAGAAAAGTTGTTGTTACAGGTCTTGAGATGTTCAGAAAGACTCTTGACTATGCTGAGGCAGGCGACAACGTAGGCGCGCTCCTCCGTGGTGTTCAGAGAACAGAGATCGAAAGAGGTCAGGTTCTTGCTAAGCCCGGCTCAATTCATCCCCACACAAAGTTCCGCGGTCAGGTTTACGTTCTTACTAAGGACGAGGGCGGCCGTCACACACCTTTCTTCAACAACTATCGTCCCCAGTTCTATTTCAGAACAACTGACGTTACAGGTACAATCTCTCTCCCCGAGGGCGTAGAGATGTGTATGCCCGGTGATAACGTAGAGATGGACGTTGAGCTTATCACTCCTATCGCTATCGAAGTAGGTCTCCGTTTCGCTATCCGTGAAGGCGGCCGTACAGTAGGTTCAGGCGCAGTTATCGCTATCAACGAATAATTTATTTAATCAAAAAGAGTCAACGCTTTGCGTTGGCTCTTTTTTAGTGGTAAGCAGAAAGTGGTAAGTTAAAACGGTTGCTGATATTTAGCAACCGTTTACATTTTTATATATTGTTCACCTTGGGAGGCAACGGTTAGGATTAAACCGAGCTTCAGCCCCGCCGTTTATCAACGTTTATAATAATCTAAACGTTGTATTAGGCGGACTTAAAACTTGCCGCTGGTGCTGCCGAAGGAGCCGCTGTCGTGGCTTGACGATGAGCTTGACTTGGCTTTTCTCGTGCGCGATACGCTCGTGTAAATAAAGCGGTCGTACGCCTGGTGAACCTGCAGGCTGCCCTGGATGAGGTAGTCGTTAGCCTCAGCCTTGAGGCGAACGGGCTTATACTTGGAGCGGATAGCGATTACAACAATAAGAGAAATTATAAGTCCCGCGCCGAGCGGAATACCAAAGCGGAATAAATAATCCGTCATTGTCATCTTCTTGTGGTTGGTGTCGTAGGGAGTGCCTTTTTCGTACTCGGCAATAAAATCATCGGCGAGATTCGCGAACTTGATGAAAGCTTTCTTGTAATCACCGTCGTGAAGGTCATCATTAATCGCGTCGCCTATATACTCTCTGCCGTAGGCTGTGAAGGCGTCGTGTCCCTTTTCGTTGGAGGCTATGCACCAGTCGCGGCCTGACATACTTATCATCAGGATAACGTTATCGGGGTTCTGGAGCAAATCCTTGCATACGAACTCAGCGGCGTCGTCGATAGTGGAGAAGTTTTCGTTGTAGTTCTCTTCGAAGAACTGCTGATAATCACTTAACGTGAACACCATAACGTCGATGCCGTACTTGCCGCTTACGCCAGCGAGCGCGTCGTCAACCTCTGCAGTCTCACTGTCGTTCAAAAGTGAGGCGGAGTCAATAATATATTTGCTGTCAGCTGATACAACAGGCATAAGCAGCGCCGCGATAATCAGAATCACACAAGCGATTGATAAAACTTTTTTCATAACGGCACCTCCTTAAAGCAGACCGAGCAATGTGCCTACAACGTAGACAATTGCGCCGATTCCTACCGTAAGACCGCCGAAAAGCGCCGCGAGCTTTGCTCCGCTTACGGGCAGGTTGCCTGTGAATTTGCCTGTCTGACCGTTCATCGCGAACGAATACTTTGTGCCGCGGTAATCGGTGTTGAGAAGCCAGACGGGGTAGAGGGCATATTTAGCCTTGCCGTTATTAACCTGTATTGAGCTCGATTTCGGAGTGACTGTAGCATACGGAAAGTCAATAGTCGAGCGGAGAACGTCCTCCGCGCTGGATTTGACTCTGTTGTTTGCTCTGTCGATGCTGTCCTCCATTGTGACGTCGTACTTGTCGGCGAGATAACCCGCGAGATACGCTGTCTGAAAGTCAACCGCTCCGCCGAAATCAAACGGCTCGATGCTTTCCATAAGGTCGTCGGGCATCTGTGTTGAACCGTCAACAGGGATGTTCGCGAAGCTCATTGAGCCTTCGCGGAAAACATCAAAGAAGCTCGTCTCGGTGTAGTTATACTCCGAATCGGACCAGGTGTGTACAGTTGTAGCAACGTAGTTTACTGCCGCGTCGGTGTCAGAATCGAACAGCCAGAACGGAACATAAATTCCCTTGATTTCCTCGAGCTTGTTCTCTGATTTGAACGCTCCCGGGGCAAACTTCTTGGAGTTAACGTATTTTTTGAGTGTCTCCTTGGCGGAGTTTTTGTCATGTCTGAACGGGATAACATAGTCGGGCTTGAGCATACCCGAAAGACGTCCGCTGAGCACTACGGGATTGCCGCAGTAGGGACACTCGGTAGCCGCTGTGTTCTCGTCGCACACGATTTCACCTGCGCAGGATTTGCAGACAAAGACGTTCATATTCGCTGTTTCGCCTTCGTCCCATTCCTGTCCTGCGCTGCCGCCCCAGTTGAACTCATCGGGGGCCTGACCTTTGAGGCGTTCGTCCTGGTTTATGAACGCCTGCGGGTCGAACTCGCTGTCGCAGTAGGGGCATTTCATTTTTTGCGCGCCCGCGTCAAAGCTTATCGCTCCACCGCAGCACGGGCATTTGTATTCAAAAATTTCAGCCATATCTTTTCCTCTTTTTAGGGGTAAGGTTACGACTATATAAATCGGGTGCGGGCAGAGCCCGCCCATAACTGATCACTAGTCACTAACCACTGACCACTAAACTATATTATGTCGTTATCATCGAACGGGTCGCCGCACTCGGGGCAGAATTTCGGCGGATTCTTGGGATCCTTGGGTTCCCAGCCGCACTTGTCGCATCTGTAGAGAGGAGCGTCAGCGGGTTTCTTGGAGCCGCATTCCTGGCAGAACTTGCCGAGGTTTACAGCGCCGCACGTGCATGTCCAGCCCTTCTTTTCCTCGGGCTTCTTTGTGCCGCATTCGGGACAGAACTTGCCCTGCGCCTGCGCTCCGCATGAGGGACATTTCCATCCGCCCTGTGCGGGAGCTTGCTGCTGAGGAGCCTGCTGCTGAGGCTGCTGATATTGCTGTTGCTGATTCTGCTGAGCCATATTGTAGAAGTTCTGAGCGTTCATTCCGCCGCCCGCGTTCATAGCCATACCCATGCCGATAAAGCCGTTCATAGCTCCGCCTTCGTTAGCGGCTGCCGCTTTCATAGCCTCAGCCTGAGCGCCAACGAGAGTAGCGCCTGCCATTGACGGGTCGCGAAGCATACCTGAGCGCTGAGCGTCCTTAATCATCTTGGCGTCTTCCTCGGGCAGGTTAATCGGGTTGAGAGCGATTGATACTACGCTCAGACCTCTGAGCTCAGACCACTTGGCTGTGAGAGCCTCGTTCATAGCTGCTTCAAGGTCGGAAGCGTGGCTTACAATCTGGTTCGGGCGGAGCTCCATATCGCTGAGCTTGCCGAAAGCGGGCTGAAGCGCGCTGATGAACTCTGTTTTGAGCTGACCGTCGAGCTCAGAGCGCTTGTAGTCAGCCTCAACGTTGCCGCATACGTTTGTATAGAACAGGAGCGGGTTTGTAACCTTGTAGGAATAAACGCCGCTGCAGCGGATGCTTACGTCCACATCGAGCCCGATGTTTCTGTCAACAACTCTGAACATAATCGGGTTCTGAGTGCCGAACTTGTTGTCGATAATTTCCTTTGTGTTGAAGTAATAAACCCTCTGGTCTTTACCTGTGTCGCCGCCGAAGGTAAAGCGCTTACCGATGGTTTTGAATGTGTCCTTTATGCTCTGACCGAGGCTGCCTGCGAAGATGCTCGGCTCTGTTGAAGTGTCGTATGTAAACTCGCCGGGTTCAGCGCAGACCTCAACGATTTTTCCCTGCTCAACGATAATCATACACTGACCGTCGGCAACCGCGATTACGGAGCCGTTGGAAATGATGTTGTCGCTGCCTCTTGTGTTGGAGGAACGTCCCGAGGTTCTCTTCTGACCTTTTACAACGAGTGTGTCCTTGTCAATACTTTCGCAGTAAAAGTATTCTTTCCACTGATCGGCAAGGGTGCCGCCTAAAGCACCTAAGCCGGCTTTAATTAATCCCATAATTAATAACTCCTTTCGGATTAAAATTATACACATTAATTATATAATATTCAAAGCTTTTTGTCACTATTCTTTGCTAACAGATTGGGGGGTAATATAGCACAAAAATAGATATTGATTTTTGTGCAAAAAGCATATTTAGTGATTAGTGGCTAGTGGTCAGTGAATGTCGAGAACAAAGGTTACCTTGATACAACCCTTTTAATCCCGAACTATTTGTAAAACATATAATTACTATAAAGATTAGCCCAAAGGCTGCATTAACTTGCTAACCTTTGGGCTTAAATAGTTTATATCATTATTTATACAATCGGGTAGCGTTGCGACCGCCGCCTGTGGCGGATTAAGGGAGCAAAAGCGCTGTGCAAAAATAAGGAGTTAAAGGACTGCGCTCCAAGCTGTCCGCGTAACGACTATATTTTTGTACTGGGAGAACGTTGCGGAAGATGAAACGTCTCTCCACGACCATCTCTAATCACTAATCACTGACCGCTGTTATTCTATCGGTTCGAAGTCAGCTGCGCCGTGCTTACAGAGCGGACAGATGAAGTCCTCGGGGAGCTCGTCGCCCTCATAGATGTATCCGCAAACTTTACATACAAAGCCCTTCTTGCCCTCTGCCTGAGGCTTCGGCTTAACGTTGTTCTGATAGTAGGTGTATGTCATTGTTTCCTTGTCGGATGTTACACGTGCCTCTGTAACCTTACAGATGAACATTCCGTGTGTGCCGAGGTCGATGTACTGCTCTGTTTCGAGCGACATAAACGAGTTGATGTACTTGGGCAGGAAGATAAGGCCGTTGTCGGAATAGAGGGGATTGCCTGTCGCAAACTTGTCAACGTCCCTGCCGCTCTGGAATCCGAAGTGCTCAAACACCTTGAACGGCGCTTCAACGCTGAGGCAGTTGACGTTCATCTTGCCTGTGTTCTTGATAACGTCATGCGAGTAGTTCTGCTTGTTGATTGTAACGGCAACGCGGTTGGGCGTGTTTGTAACCTGAGTAACGGTGTTAACGATAAGACCGTTGTGCTTTTTGCCGTCGTTCGATGTGACAACATAAAGACCGTAGCCGATGTTGAACAGAGCCGTGAGGTCGTTCTTGTTCGCTGTTTCCTCATGCTGAGCAAGGTAATCCTTACAGAGTTCGTCGGCGAGCTTGTCGATGTCCTCGATATTTTCGTCGCTGAGAGCTGACTTGATTGTGATGTTGGTGTCGGTGTAGGAGAGGTTCTTGCAGCCTTCGAGCATCTTCTTCATTGTCTTCATAGCGAGCGGCGCCCATGAGCCGTTCTCGATGAACGCGACTGTTCTGTTCTGGAAGTTGCGCTCTGTCAGGTGCTCGATAAACTCACGCATAAAGGGGAAGATGTCGGCGTTGTAAGTAGTAGTCGCGAGAACGATTCTGCCGTAGCGGAACGCGTCCTCAACACACTCTGCCATATCCTCGCGGGCGAGATCGTTGAGCGCGACCTTGGGACAGCCTTTTTCGATGAGCTTGTCTCTGAGCAGCTCCGCGGCTTTCTTTGTGTTGCCGTAAACAGATGTATAAGCAATCATAATGCCCTCGGACTCTACGCCGTAGGATGACCATGTGTTGTACAGGTCGAGGTAGTAGCCGAGGTTCTCGGTGAGAACGGGACCGTGGAGCGGGCAGATAATCTGAATGTCGAGACCTGCCGCTTTTTTGAGAACCGCCTGAACCTGAGCGCCGTACTTGCCGACGATACCGATGTAGTAGCGTCTCGCCTCGCACGCCCAGTCTTCCTCAACGTCAAGAGCTCCGAATTTGCCGAAGCCGTCAGCCGAAAAGAGAACCTTGTCGGTGCTGTCGTATGTCATAAGAACCTCAGGCCAGTGAACCATAGGAGCGCCTACGAAGTTGAGAGTGTGAGCGCCGAGCTCGAGAGTGTCTCCTTCTTTAACAACGACGCGTCTGTCCTCAAACTCTGTCTTGAAGAAGTTGCCCATCATTGTAAACGCCTTCTGGCTCGAAACGATTGTTGCCGAGGGATACTTGTTCATAAAGTTCACGATGTTCGCCGAGTGGTCGGGCTCCATATGCTGAACAACGAGATAGTCGGGAACTTTGTCGCCGAGCACGTTGTCGATGTTGCCGAGCCATTTGTCGGTAAAGTTTTTATCCACAGTGTCCATAACGGCGATTTTGCTGTCGAGGATTACATAGGAATTGTAAGCCATTCCGTTCGGCACAATGTACTGTCCCTCAAACAGGTCAACCTTGTGGTCGTTAACTCCGACATAGCGGATATCGTTGGTAATTTTCATAGCGGTTCCTCCTTGCTTTTTATCCCGTTTAGCCAGGGACAAATTCTTAATTTTATTGTACCATATGACAGTACGAAATAGCAACATCAAATTCACAATTTCAGACAAAAATAAAAGGCTGTCATAAAAACAGCCTTAAATATTTAAGATTATCCCAAATGAAGAATATTCAAAAGCAAAATCCAGCTTATGCCGTAGTATGTGACAACGGCGACCAGGTCGTTTACTGTCGTAATCAGCGGACCTGAAGCTACCGCGGGGTCAATCTTAATCTTTTTGAAGAACAGCGGAATGAGAGTACCCACCGCGCTCGAGATTATCATAGCGAGCAGCAGAGATATTCCGATACATCCCGACACCGCGTAGGCGAAGATGAAGGTTTTGCCCTTGAACAGCATAATATACAGTCCGACAAGGATGAACGACACAATACCGAGCAGCAGTCCGTTGAACAGTCCCACACGCGTTTCCTTTGTAACAAGGTGGAATTTCTGCCTTAATGTCAGGTTCTCGTCGGTGAGCACACGGATTGTAACCGCGAGCGACTGCGTGCCGACGTTACCTGCCATATCGAGTATCAGCGACTGGAACGCCATGATGATTGTCAGCGACGCTACAACCTTTTCAAAGGCTCCCACAACGCCCGAAACAATAATTCCGAGTCCGAGCAGAGCGATAAGCCAGGGCAGACGCTTCTTCATGCTCTCGCGCAGAGGTTCCTTCAAATCTTCCTCCGCGATAAGACCTGCCAGCTTGGCGTAGTCTTCGCCCATTTCGTCGTCAACAACCTCGATAACGCTCTTTGCGGTAATTACACCGAGAATTCGGTTGCTGTTGTCGAGCACAGGCACGGAGTCCTCGGAATAGTCTTTGAGCTTTTCGATACATTCGTCGATGGTTTCGTGAGCGTAAACATAGGGGAAGGATGTAGCTGTGATATCGTCGAGCTCCGAGGTGCTTCGAGCGGTAATAAGGTCCTTCAAATCAATAGCGCCGTAGAACTCGCCGCGCTCGTCAACCGAGAAGATTGTCGAGATATTGTCGTTGTCCTCAGCCTGTCTCACGAGCTCGCTCATAGCCTCTTTGACAGACAGGTTTTTGTCCACAACGATGAAGTTCGTTGTCATACGGCTGCCGATTTCGTCCTCGTCAAACGAAGCGATAAGGTTAACCTCGCTTCTGGTCTCGGGGTCGAGAGCGTCGATAATGAGCAGACGCTTGTTCTTTTCGATTTCGTGGAGGATATCGGCGGCGGTGTCTGTCTCAAGCTCCGAAATAACCAGCGCGGACTTCTTGATGTCCATCTCGTTGATGTATACGCTGGCATCGTCCTCGTCAAGGTGTTCAAAAGCCTCGGCAAGCATTTCGGGAGAGCATATGCGGTAGAGCTTTTTGCGCTCGCTTACACTCAGGTCGTCCATTACCTGGGCTATGTCGTTTCCGTGATAGTCCTCCAGCTTGTCCTGAATAGCTCTGGGCGAGGAGTTGCTCCTTATGATTTTAATAATTTCGCTCTCGTAGTCGGGCATAGTAGAAATATTCTCGTCCGTTCTCTCGGGAACGGTAATGGTTTTTTCGTCTTTCATTTTAACATCCCTTTCGTTTCAGTGTAAAAAAGGGCGCAAAAATACCTCTGCTTTCAGACAGAGGTAAAAATATCAAAAACAAAATTAAGCAACGCAGTAGACTGACTGTTGCTTTTCTCTGATATTCTTACTGTTACGCCTGTCTGAGTGGCAACTGTCACTGCTTGTCACTTAAATCACCTCACTTTAACGAAGATATTTTAGCACAATTTTGCGGTGTTGTAAACCTTTACGGTGAAAAAATAATCGCAAAAACTATTGACATTTCCGCGGAACAGTCGTATAATTCAAATAGGTTAGTGGCGGCTAACTATATTTTATGAAATATAAGTTAGCTATAACTAACAATTTTTGAGGAGTAAAGGTTAGTTTTAACTAACATCAATGGAGGTGTTTAATATGATGCCTTTGACACTCGTCCCGACGGGCGAATCAAACATTATAAAACGAGTCGGCGGTTTGCCCGAGGCGCGCCGACACCTCGAGAGCCTGGGCTTTGTCGCGGGAGCCGACGTGTGCGTTGTGTCGGCTATCGGCGGAGACGTCATCATAAACGTCAAGGATTCCCGTGTAGCGATAAGCAAAGAGCTGGCTCAAAAAATTTTTGTTTAATTAATTTAACAGGAGGGAAGAAAATGAAAACTCTCAGAGACGCCAAAATCGGCGAAACCGTCAGGGTAGTCAAGCTCAGCGGTCAGGGCGCTGTAAAGCGCAGAATTATGGATATGGGTATCACAAAGAATGTTGAAATCTATATCCGCAAGGTTGCACCGCTCGGCGACCCGATTGAGGTTACGGTGCGCGGATATGAGCTTTCGCTCAGAAAAGCCGACGCCGAGATTATTGAGATTGAGTAAATAACAGTGATTAGTAAACGGCGGGCACTGCCCGCACCCGATTTGTAATTCATTGGAGGGAAAAATATGAGTATCAAAATAGCCCTTGCGGGCAACCCGAACAGCGGCAAGACCACGCTGTTCAACGCGCTCACGGGTTCAAACCAGTTCGTAGGGAACTGGCCCGGAGTAACAGTGGAAAAAAAGGAAGGCAAGCTGAAGAAACACAGCGGCGTTGTAATCACCGACTTGCCCGGAATCTATTCGCTGTCGCCCTATACGCTCGAGGAGGTTGTAGCGCGAAACTTTCTTATCGAGGAACGTCCCGACGTAATCCTCAACATAATTGACGGCACCAATCTTGAGCGCAACCTTTATCTCACAACCCAGCTGACAGAGCTCGGTATTCCCGTTGTGGCGGCAGTCAATATGATGGACGTTGTCAGAAAGAACGGCGACAAAATCAATACCGAAGAGCTCTCCCGACAGTTAGGCTGTAAGGTTGTCGAGATTTCGGCGCTCAAGGGTACGGGAATAACAGAAGCCGCTGACGCCGCCGTAGCCGCGGCAACAGGCGAAAAGACCATTCCGCAGCACAGCTTTTCGGGCGTTGTGGAGCATGCTCTGGCTCATATTGAGGAGGGGACATTCCTCCACGATATGCCCGAGGAACAGCAGCGCTGGTATGCCGTAAAGATTTTTGAGCGCGACGAAAAAGTGCTCGAAAAGCTGAATATCCCGAAGGATAAGCTGGAGCATATCGAAAAGGATATTCAGGCGGCTGAAAAGGAGCTTGACGACGACTCCGAGAGTATCATCACGAACGAGCGTTATGTATACATAGCGTCGGTTATAAAGGCGTGTTACAGAAAGAAAGACAAGGGCGGGCTGACCGTCTCGGATAAAATCGACAAGGTTGTGACCAACCGTTTTGCCGCTCTGCCGATATTCGCCTTAATTATGATTATCGTTTATTATGTTTCGATTACGACCGTCGGCACAGCGTTCACCGACTGGGTTAACGACGGTGTGTTCGGCGATGACGGATGGCATCTGTTCACTATCGGCGACAGTCAGTATAACGAAGCTGTCGACGTGTGGGCGGATAAGGAGATTTTTCAAAGCAAAGACCTCGGCGCTGTGCTCGAAGAAGCCTCAAAGGACAGCGACATCAAGGGCGCCGATGAGGTTCTCGGAGCGTATGAGGATAAGGACTACGGTGCGTTTGAGGAAGCGTACGGAGCGTATCACGACGAGTTTTATGAGGGCTCAAAGTCGGGCAAGACCTATAACATCGATGAATATCTGCCGCTTGACGACGAGGGTGAGCTTGATAATCCCGTCGAGTTCTCCGACTACGGAGTGTGGATTCCGAGCATACCGTCGCTCGTCGAACAGGGGCTTGACGCGGTTAACTGCGCCGAGTGGCTCAAGAGTCTGGTGCTCGACGGCATTGTAGCGGGTGTGGGAGCTGTGCTCGGCTTCCTGCCGCAGATGCTTGTGCTGTTTATCTTCCTCGCCATACTCGAAAGCTGCGGATATATGGCTCGAATAGCATTCGTTATGGACAGAATTTTCCGCAAGTTCGGGCTTTCGGGCAAGAGTTTTATCCCAATGCTTATCGGCACGGGCTGCGGTGTTCCGGGTATTATGGCTTCGCGCACGATTGAGAACGAGCGTGACCGCCGTATGACTATAATGACAACAACTTTCATTCCCTGCGGAGCGAAGCTGCCGATTATCGCGATGATTTCTACGGCGCTGTTCGGCGGAGCGTGGTGGGTAGCTCCCAGCGCGTACTTTATGGGAATGGCGGCTATCGTAATATCGGGTATTATGCTCAAAAAGACCAAGATGTTCGCGGGAGACCCCGCTCCGTTCGTTATGGAGCTGCCCGCCTATCATCTCCCGACAGTGGGCAATGTCCTCCGCTCAATGTGGGAGAGAGGCTGGAGCTTTGTTAAAAAGGCGGGCACGATTATCCTGCTTTCGTCCATACTCATCTGGGCCGGCTCAAAGTTCGGCTGGTACGGCACGAGCTTCGGTTTCAACGCCGATTTAGAGCTCGAGAACAGTATTCTCGGCGCAATCGGCAACGGCATCAAGTGGATATTCGCGCCTCTCGGATTTGCCGATACAAGGGCGACTATAGCCACGGTTATGGGACTTGTCGCCAAGGAAGAGGTTGTCGGTGTGTTCGGCGTAATCGACTTCGCGGGACTCACGGCTCTGGCGGCTTATTCGTTCCTTGCGTTCAACCTGCTCTGCGCTCCGTGCTTTGCCGCGATAGGAGCTATAAGGCGTGAGATGAACTCGGCTAAGTGGACGCTGTTCGCCGTAGCTTATCAGTGTGTACTTGCGTATGCCGTATCGCTGTGCATATTCCAGATAGGCTCAATCTTCACGGGCAATCTGAATGTAGTCGGTTTAATCTTCGCGGCAGCCGTTATAGTGTTTGTGGTATTTATGCTTGCCAAACCCTACAAGGAAGCGCAGAGGCTGAGCATAAAATAGAAAGGAGTAATCTATGGCTTGGTTAATGAATAACATCGGCACGATTATTGTCGCGGCGGTTGTGTTCGCGATAGCCGCGCTGATAATAGCAAAGCATTTTAAAAATAAAAAGGCGGGCAAAGCCGTCTGTACGGGCGGCTGCGCAAACTGTCCGCTGAGCGGTAAATGTCATTGAAAAAAAGCGATGGGCTTTGCTCATCGCTTTTTTAATGTTTGAATAAACCTTTTTTCTCGTAAGGTTCGCAGCTGTAGGAAGTCAGCTTGTAGCCTGTCTCGGAAATCACCTTTTCGAGTTCTTCCTTCGGGATTTCCTCGTGAGCTATGATTTCTGTCTTTTTGTCCTTGTGGGACGAGCTGACTTTTTTTACTTTGAAGCTGTTGCGTATAGCGTCGTTTGTATGAGCCTCGCACATATTGCACATCATACCGTCAACGCCGAGAGTTATTTTTACCATTGTTATCAATCCTTTTTTATAGAGTAGAGGTTTGAGGGGCGGTTTTCTTCCTACCTCCCACTTACTGCTTACCACTTAGGGCTGCCGCTTAGCGGCAGCCCCTTTAAATTATACTACTGACTTTAAATATTCGAGGATTTCCTGCTCCGTAGCCATAGCCATAACCTTTTCGGCTACCTTGTCGGCTTCTTCCTTTGTCCACATTGCGATATTTTTTCTTACCTTGAGGACGGACGGAGCCGATACGCTGAACTCGGTGAGTCCGAACGAAATGAGCAGCGGAATCATCATCGGGTTGGCGGCTGCCTCGCCGCACATTCCTACCGATATGCCTTCTTTTCTGCCGCACTCAATGATGCGTTTTATCATTATCAGTACGCTGGGCTGGAACGGTGAATAGAGGTACGCTACGTCGCTGTTGCCTCTGTCTGCCGCCATTGTGTAGCCCGTGAGGTCGTTTGTGCCTATGCTGAAGAAATCGGCTTCTTTGGCGAGCAGATGAGCTATAACGCCCGAAGCCGCCGTCTCTGTCATAACGCCGACCTGAATATTCTCGTCAAAGTCTATGTTTGAAGCTCTGAGGTCAGCCTTAGCCTCCTCAACAAGCTCTTTGCCGGCTCTGAGCTCTTCGACCGCTGTGATAAGCGGGAACATAATGCGGATATCGCCGAAAGCGGAAGCCCTGAGGATAGCCTTAATCTGCGACTTGAACATATCGCGGTTCTTGAGGCAGTAGCGGATAGCCCTGAAGCCCATAAACGGATTTTCCTCTTTCTCGAGACCGAGGTAGGGAATTTCCTTGTCGCCGCCGATATCGAGCGTTCTGATGATAACGGGAGCTCCCTTCATGATGATTGAAGCCTGCTTGTAAGCCTCAAACTGCTCGTCCTCGGTGGGCAGAGCGTTTCTGTCCATAAACAGGAACTCGGTTCTGAACAGTCCGACGCCTTCGCCGTCCGCCGCCATAGCTTTTGTGGCGTCCTTAGGAGTTCCTATGTTGCAGAACAGCTCATACTCCGTGCCGCTTGCCGATACGGTCTTTTTGCCGCGGTAGTTTTCGAGCTCGCGCTTGTCGCGCAGGAAGCTGTCGCGCTTTGCCGTATATTCCTGGATTTCAGCCTCGCTCGGAGCGGTGATAACCTCGCCGTCGCTGCCGTCCACTATAATCTGCTCGTCGCTCGAGAGCTTTGACACAGCTCCCTCAACGCTGAGTACGGCGGGGATTTCGAGAGCCCTCGCCAGAATTGCGGAGTGTGAGGTCTGACTGCCTGTTTCGGTGATAATACCTACGATGTTTTCTTTCTTGATGCCTGCTGTCATAGAAGGAGTAAGCTCCTTTACAACGAGCACGGTGTTTGCGGGAGCGTCGCTGATTTTAACCTCCTGAATTCCGATTAAAATCGAGATAATGCCGTCGCGGATATCCTTGACGTCTGTCGCTCTCTGCATTGTTACTTCGTCGCCCGTAGCCATGAACATATCTATGAACATCTGACAAACCTGTTCAACGGCTTTTTCGGC
Source organism: Ruminococcus sp. (assembly GCA_024690465.1). GTDB lineage: Bacteria > Bacillota > Clostridia > Oscillospirales > Acutalibacteraceae > Ruminococcoides. The sequence goes on along the minus strand of JAILPC010000092.1, from coordinate 6,368 downwards.
GCACTGTTCGGCTTTGATTAAGTTCTCAATCTCGCCGTTCATAAACGGGTCGCGTATAATTGAAATGTGACCCATAAGGATTTCGGCTTCCTTTTCGCCTGTTGATTTGCGGATAGCGTCTGCCTGCTCTACAGTCAGGTCGCAGAACGAGTCAACCGCGCCGTGATAGCGCTTGAGTTCCTCTTCAACGTCGGTTACTTCCTTGGGAACGTACTCGAGTTTTTTCTCCGCGATTATCATTACTTTACCGATACCGATACCTTCGGAAGCGGCTATACCTTTTAACATATTGTTCACCTCGTTAGTTCGGAGTTGAATCGGGTGAATTATTCGCCGAATCCGCTCTCGATCATTTCAACGGCTTCAGCCAGAGCAGCCTCTTCATCGGCGCCTGTAGCTACAACCTCAATTTCGTTGCCGCACTTGATGCAGGCGGCGATAATGTTCATAAGGCTCTTCGCGTTAACGTCCTTGCCGTTGTGCTTAAGAACTACGTCGCAGCCGTATTTTCCCATAGCTGTCGCGAAGGCTGACGCGGGGCGCATATGGAAGCCCTGAGCGTTTACGATTGTCAGTTTTTTTGATACCATGGTTGGTTCTCCTTTTTTTATGTTATACCGCCCGACCGCAGCCGGGCGGTTTTAATTTGTTGTTTAGATATTATCTGATTATTTTCTCTTCTTCATAAGAACCGCGAGTAAGAGCATACCTACTACAGAACCGATGATAAGAGCGAGGAAGTACATCAGCGGGTTGCCGATTGTGGGCAGTACAAAGATACCGCCGTGAGGAGCCATAAGAGTACATCCGAACAGCGCGGACAGAGCGCCTGCGCACGCGGAGCCTACGATACAGCTCGGGATAACCTGGAGCGGATGACCCGCCGCGTAAGGAATAGCGCCCTCTGTGATGAACGAGAGACCCATGATGTAGTTAACGGGACCGTTCTTTCTCTCTTCGGGAGTCCATCTGTTTCTGAAGATTGTTGTTGAAAGCGCGATTGCAATCGGGGGTACCATACCGCCGATCATAACAGCAGCCATAATCATATATGTAGCGTGGTTGGGTGAGTTTGCGAGTAAGCCTGCGGCAGTTACATAAGCAGCTTTGTTGAAGGGGCCGCCCATATCGATTGCCATCATGCCCGCGAGCAGAGCGCAGAGAGGAACAATCAACGCGGGGTTAGCAGCCATAGCTGTTACGCCGTCTGTCATACCTTTGTTGATGATACCCATAATCGGGTTGACAGCGCACATCATTACGCCTACGATACCTAAGCCCGCGAGAGGATAGATAAGTACGGGTTTGATGCCTTCAAGAGCGCGGGGCAGATGGTCACAAGCCTTCATGAGCATCTTTATAAGCCAGCCTGCGATGAAGCCCGCGAGCAGAGCGCCTAAGAAGCCCGATACGGAAGTGCTGTCGCCGCCGGGAGCGCCGAATGTCGCGCCTATGGAAGCGAGCGAGCCGCCTACGAAACCAACGAGTAAGCCGGGACGGTCAGCAATTGACATTGCGATAAATCCCGCGAGAATCGGGAGCATGAAGCCGAACGCTACGCCGCCTATGCTCTTGAACCATGCGGCTGCGGGCGTGAATGAACCGAAGTTGCCGTCCTGAGGAGCGCCTGACGCCGCGTCAATCAGGAACGCGATAGCGATAAAGATACCGCCTGCTACAACGAACGGAAGCATATGTGATACGCCGTTCATCAGGTGTTTATAGAGCTTTCTGCCGAATCCTTCGCCGTCAGCGTCTGACTCAGCCTCAGCCTTTTTGTCTGAATGGAATACGGGAGCTTCGCCGTTAACGATTTTATTGATGAGCTCCTCGGGCTTGTGGATACCGTCGGCAACCTTTGTTGAGATAACGGGTTTGCCGTCGAAACGAGCAGTCTCAACGCTCTTGTCAGCCGCGATGATGATACCGTCGCACTCAGCGATTTCCTTAGCTGTGAGAACGTTCTTGGCGCCGCCTGAGCCGTTTGTTTCTACCTTTACGGTTATGCCCATTTCTTCGCCTGCCTTAACGAGAGCCTCGGCAGCCATGTAGGTGTGGGCGATACCTGTGGGACAGGCTGTAACGGCGAGTACACGGTAGCCGCCCTCAGCCTTTGCGGGAGCTTTTGCTTCCTCGGGGAATTGCTTAGCTTCCTGGTCGTCAATTGCCTTCAAGAACTCTTCGGGAGTTTTGGCAGCCTTTAACTTAGCGGTAAAGTCCTCGTGCATAAGCATCTGCATGAGTCTCGCGAGTACCTCAAGGTGAACGTCACCGTCGAGTGTAGCCGCTATCATAAAGATAAGCTTGCAGGGCGCGCCGTCGGGAGCGTCATAGTCAACGCCGTCGGGTACCGTAATAGCTGTGAGAGCGGGAGCCTTAACGGCTTCGCTCTTAGCGTGCGGAATGGCAACCTCCATTCCTATCGCGGTAGTTCCCATCTCTTCGCGCTTGAGAATACCTTCCTTGTACGCGGCAGCGTCGCTCAGGTTTCCGCACTTGTCGTGCAGAGCAATAAGCTGTGCGATCGCGTCACTCTTGTCAGTTGCTTTGACGCCGAGTGAGATGCCTTGTTTTTTCAGCAAATCAGTGATACGCATAAATAGCCTCCTTTAAAAAATTTTTAGCAGTTCATCTATCTTTGCTTTTGTGGCGAGGCCCGGCAGGAACGCTGTCGCGTTACCGCAGACGCTGCCCAGTTTCAGTGCGTAAGGGTAGCTTTTTTCTTTTTCATAGCCCGCTACGAACCCCGCTACCATCGAGTCGCCCGAGCCTACCGTGTTGATTACTTTCTGTTTTGCTACGCCCATTTTGTGCTTTTCTCCGAACTCGTCAATCAGCATCGCGCCTTCGCCGCCGAGTGAGATGAGCACGTTCTTCGCTCCCAGCTTCTGGAGCTCCTTGGCGTATTTTTCCGTGTCTTCTTCCGTTTTAACATCAACGCCGAAGATTTCGGAAAGCTCCTGACGGTTCGGCTTGATTAAGAACGGTTTGTATTTAAGCGAGTTCAAAAGGAGCTTTTTGGTCGCGTCAACAACAATTCTGACGTCCTTGTCCTTTATCTTCTCGAGCATACGCTCATAGGTGTCGTCGGGCATCGTCTTGGGAATACTGCCCGCGAGAACGAGTGTGTCGCCGTTCTGGATATGGTCGAGCTTGCACATGAGAGCGTTGAATTTCTCCTCGCTGATGTCGGGGCCCTGACCGTTGATTTCGGTTTCCTCGCCTGACTTGATTTTGATGTTGATTCGTGAAAGTCCGCTGTCAAGTCTTATAAAGTCGGTTGTGATACGGTCGTTTTTGATGCCGTTTTCGATTGCCTCACCCGTGAAGCCCGCCGTAAATCCGAGGGCGGTGCTGTCGATGTCGAGCTCGGCGAGTACGCACGATACATTTATACCCTTGCCGCCAAAATAATATTCCTCGCTGTCCGAGCGGTTTGTGATACCGAGCGTCAGTCCGCTCATTCTCACGATGTAGTCGATTGACGGGTTAAGCGTTACTGTATAAATCATTTGTTAACCTCCTTGATAATCGTTTCGGCTAAAAACTTTTTGTCGGGCAGAACGTCTGTGATGATACAGCACTTGTCAATATCCGAGAAGGTGACGGGAAAGACCTTTCTGAACTTGGTTCGGTCAGCCAGCACAAACGCCGTGTAGCTGTGCTTGAGCGCCGCCTCCTTAATCATGGCTTCCTCGATGTCGGGCGTTGTAAAGCCCGCCTCAATATCAATGCCGTTTGTACCCATAAACGCTTTCGAAAAGTTAAAACTGCTGAGGTTCGAGATTCCCTCCGCGCCTATGATAGCTTCTGTCAGGGATTTTATTTTACCGCCGATTATATACGCGTTAAGTCCCTTGTGAATAAGCTTTCGCGCGTGGGTGATACCGTTCGTTACGTAGGTTGCTTTGTCGTTTGTTATAAAGTCAATCAGCCGCGAGGTTGTTGTGCCCGCGTCAATATACACAAAGTCGTTGTCGTTTATCAGGGACGCGCTGTAGCGGGCGATTTCGGTTTTTTCCTCGCTCATGAGGGTTTCCTTAGTGCTGACCGCCGCTTCAAAGAATCCTTCGTTATGTTTGACCTTGGTAGCGCCGCCGAAAAACTTCTTGATTTTTCCGAGTTCGTCAAGCGCCGTCAAATCACGCCTGATGGTTGACTCCGACGTTTCCAGCGCCTCGGCAAGCTCCGCTACGGTAACGGTAGTTCTCTCATTAATAATGTTTTGAATAAGATTATATCTTTCTTGACTGAGCAACTTTAATCACTCCTTGATTGTATTATAACACGTAATCAGACAATGTCAATAGAAAATAATCAAAAATGTTCAAAAATATTCAAAAAATATAAAAAAGTTTGATTATTTAACAAAACTGCTGAATAAAAATGAGCAAAAATAATCAAAAATCGCCGTCAAAGAGACGAAAATGTCTATTGTCAAGACTGTGATGTATATATATAATAAATGTATAGTCATTATAAAGGGTGATTTTGTGAGCAATATTATTGATTATATAAAGTGGAGAGGCGACCTCAGCTTTGAACAGGACGGGCTCAATAACCTCGATATGCTCATTCTGGCTAGGCTGAGCTATCTGCCGCTCGAAACGATTGTTCCCAAGAGCTTTGACGAGAGCATCTCCGTTGAGGAAGCGTCCTATGAGTTCTACATCCGCGAGATGCAGGACGACGTGTTCTGGAAAAAAGACCCTGGGTTCCTTAAGGTTGTCGGTAAGAGCGAACGCTTCAAAAACCTCAGACTCTCGGCTTCAAAGTGCTATATGCACCGCGACAGTATGATTCAGTTCTACGCGCTGACGATTGACCTCGGCGGCGGAAAAAGGTGTATCTCGTTCAGGGGTACCGACAATACGCTTGTCGGCTGGCAGGAAGGGTTGAGCTATTACAGCCTGGACACCCTGCCGTCACAGCATAAGGCGCTTGAGTATCTCGAGAGCGTAGCGGAAACTTACGGCGGCGAGTTTTATCTCGCGGGACACTCCAAGGGCGGCAACCTCGCGATATATTCCGCTGTCAGCTGCAGCGAAGAAACGCGCGGAAAAATCATCTCGGTCTATAACTTTGACGGCCCGGGTGTAAACGAGGAGGTTATCAGATCCAAAAGCTTCGGCGCGGTCAGGGATAAGCTCAAAACCTTTGTGCCTCAGTCGTCCGTGTTCGGAATGATGCTTGAGCACGACGAGGAGTTCTCGATTATCAAGAGCTCAAAAAAGAGCTTTATGCAGCACGACATCTACAGCTGGGAGGTCGCGCCGACGGACTTCCTCTACCTTGACGAAAGGACAAATTCGAGCTACTTTATCAACAACACGCTTAACACGCTTGTGGACGATATGACTCCCAACGAGATGAACGAGTTTATCGACGCGGTTTTCAAGGTGATGGAGAGCAGCGACAAAAAGACTGTCAACGGACTTCAGCGCCAGTGGTACAAGAGCTACGCCAAAATGCTGCGCTCGCTCGTGACGCTCGACAAGGAAGAGCGCAAGCTGATTTTCTCAACCTTCGCAAAGGCGTTCAAGTCAGCGGGTAAAAATATACGAAAAAAGGAAAAGGATTAATATGGATATAAATTATAACGATATATATCTGACAATCGAGGACTTTGAGGTGATGAAGGACTTCCTCTCAAAGTTCTGGGGCGGAGAGTACGACAACAAGGTTATCAGAGTTAAGGGAATTAATTCCACGCGCATTTCAAACTGCGCCGTGATGATTTCGGACGGCGGCAGCCTGAGGCTCGGCTGCTCGTGGGAGGTTGAAGGCGGAAAATACCCCGACGATTACCCTCACGAAGACGCTCAAATTGAGATTACGGGAGTGCTCAGAGTCGCGAACGAATACGGCGCGAGAGTCCTCTTTGTACCGAAAGAGAATATCAGATTAATATAGAACGCAACTGTGTTAAAAAAATATCAAAAACGGCATGTGAATGGGAGTTCGCGTGCCGTTTCTCTGTGCAATTTGCATAAAGAAACGCCAACATTTTTGGGCAGTAATACAGACGAAAATATGATAAAATAAACACGAGCAGGTTTCTGTATTTTTGTGAAATGCGGATGGAGAATGAAGACGGGAAAATCATCACGTTTTTGCCTATACCGCTGTCTTTAGGTCCGAAGCGCCAGATAACCTCGGCAAAGTCGGAAACGGCGCGTTTTTGCAAGCTTCAGAATCTTAAACAGTAACGGTTTTCAGGAGGTTGATTTATGAAAAAAACAAAGGTATTATGTGTAGTACTCACGGTATTAATGCTCGCGTCGGCATTTACGCTGCCCGCTTTCTCAGCTGAAGTGAGAAAAGAAAAAACAGGCGGCATCACGTACATAGGCGCAACCGATCAGGGC
>JAILPC010000065.1 GCA_024690465.1 Ruminococcus sp. | reverse complement strand
TAAATGTTACAAAGGCAAATACGAAAATCGTAAGGTTTCTTTTTCTAAAACTATGGCAAGACAAAAAGCTGAAGCTACCGAACGAATTACTGCCGATGAAGGAAATATTCTTCGACAGAACCGCTCAATTCAAGTTGAGGGAGCCTTCGGCGTTTTGAAGCAGGACAGAGATTTCAGACGCTTCTTAACACGCGGAAAAACAAAGACGGAAACGCAATTCTTGCTGCTTGCTTTCGCTTTCAACATCAAGAAGTTATGGAACCGTACAATTGACGGACGTTTAGGTCTGTCGTTATTCAATCAACAAGCCGCGTAAACTTAAAAGTTTTCCACAAAAATCAAAGAGAGGATGGAGTTTTCACCACCCTCTGATTAGTGTCGTTTTCTTGCTGTTGAAATGTGATGATATTTTACAAGTCTTTATCTGCTACTTATACTGAGAGGCTGCCGCTTCATTTTGCGACAGCCCCCTCTCTTTCTATATTGTCTTATTTCATCGTAATTGTAACTGTCTTTGTAAGCGATTTAAGATCATAGTCTGAATCGCAGTGATTCAAAGCGGTGTTACTGATTATCTTTCAGCCTATCTTTCTCAGCCTTTATTTCGGCGCGGACTTTCGGAATCATTTCCTCAAGGAGCCTTTCGCATTCCTCTTTCGTCTTTGCGTAGACGCGGTGCACCTCGCGCTTGCCGTAGGCGTTTGTCGGCGAGTATCGACCTTCATAGAGGTTGTTGTTGATTTTGTAAATTCCGCCTGTGCCTGACTTTCGGATTTTGCCTTTGTACGGCTCGAATTTCGGCGCATTCCGCGCGTTTGCGCTTTTGTCGGGTACTTTCTTGCTTTCGTACTCACTCTGCTCAAACGGCTCGTTTTTGGCGAACTGTTTTTCAATCTTGTTGGCTGCGTTCACCTGCATATCGTCGGTTATGTGACTGTATATATCAAGCGTCGTAGCCGAGGATACATGACCGATTATCGCCGACAGCGTTTTTATATCCATGCCATGCTCGAGCGCTGTGGTTGCGAAGGTGTGGCGCAGGTCGTGGAATCGCACACGCTTGCACTTGGCGCGGTCAAGTATTTTTCGCATCTTTTTGTAGACACTCGTCGGGTCTATCGGCTCGCCTTCTTTTACTGGCGACGGGAATATCCACTCGGATTCAACTCCCTCGCGGTATTCTTTTAGTACATTCAGCACCGACTCGGGCAGGACGATTGTTCTGTCTGAGTTTTTTGTTTTCGGTACGGATACTATTACTCCGTGGTTGACGTGGTACGCCTGCCTTTGTATATGAAGCTCGCCTGTACGGAAGTTCAGGTCATCCCATTTCAGCGCGCATATTTCACCGCGCCTCATTCCTGTCGCGAGCTCTAACAGCGCTATCTCGTAGAAGTCATCCTGTTTCGACTGTATCAAGAATCTGCGCATTTCGTCGTGAGTCAGCACCTGCATCTCTTTAGCCTTCTTCGGCGGGAGCTTACAGCCTATCGCGGGGTTGGTTCTGATGAGCTTTTCTTCAACCGCTTTCTGCAAGGCTGTTCGGCAGGTTGTGTGACACGAGCGTACCATTCTGTCGGATAATCCCTCGCCGTATATTTCCACCTTAGTTTTGCGCCCGCTCTTTTTCAGGTCGGAGTAGAACTTTTGCAGGTCACTCTGCTGAAGCTTGTTGAGCGGAATATCTCCTATCGCGGGTATGATGTGAAGGTAGATTCTGTCCTCGTAACACAGCTGAGTTGTGATGCGGATGTTCGGCTTTGAGAATGTTTTGTACCATAAGTCGAGCCATTCGCCGAACGGCATTTCGGGCTTTACCTTGCCTGAAACTATACCGCACTTTTGCTTGAGGGCTTCGAGCTTTTTCTTGCACTCGGTTTTTGATTTTGATGTAACGCTTTTCGTTTTCGGTTTGCCGTTATCATCGTAATTAATAACTACTCTGCCTTCCCAGCGTCCGTCTTTTCTCAGGCGGAGTGTTCCGTCTCCGGGTTTTCGTCTTCTTCCCACGGCTTCAACTCCTTTCCGAACAGGTCTTCCATAAAGTCTCTGACTACCGCGGAAGCGTTCTTTTGCATATCGGTTGTGACATGTGTATATGTGTCGAGCGTGAAGCTCGCGTTGGTGTGACCGAGAATTCCCGAAAGAGTTTTCGCGTCCACTCCGCTTGTCAGCGCGTGAGTCGCGAATGTGTGTCGCAGGTCGTGGAATCTTATGTCGGGCAGTCCCGCTTCTTTCAGAATTACTTTCAGCCTTTGATACGCTGAGCTCGGAGCGATAGGTTTTTCGGGAGCTATGAAACTCGGGAATATCCATTCGGTTACCGCGTCTTTTTTGCGTTCCGTAAGTATATACAGCGTTCCTTTCGGTAGCAGTATTGTCCGTTTACCTTTTTCGGTTTTTGTTTCTCCTATGGTCAGTCCGCCGCCGTTGGTCTGAGATACCGAACGCTGAATTTTCAGCTTACCAGTTGTCTCGTCAAGGTCAGTCCATTTCAATCCGCAGATTTCACCGAGGCGCAGACCTGTTGTGATTTCGGTGTAGAAGAAGTCATGCCACATCGGTTCATTCAGAATCGCTTTCATAAAGATGTCGAGCTGTTCCTCGTTTAGAATTCTTTTCGGCGCGTAGTTGCTTTTCGGAATCTTAGCGCCCTCAGTCGGATTTTTGAATATCAGATTTACCGAAACCGCCGCGTCCATTATCTCATGCAGGATCATATGAACTCCTCTTATTGTAGCGTCTGACAGTGTTTTGTTTTTGCCCTTTTTATTAACCTTTTTACGCTTAAGTGAGTTGTAGAATTTCTGTATATCCTTGCGCGTTATGAAGCGTATTTGTTTGTCACCGAGCGCGGGGCGTATATGATTTTTTATGGCGCTTCGGTAACCGTACACCGTACTTGAGCGTAGCGTTGGCTCGGCGTATTCTTCGATCCACTTGTCCATCCACTCGTCGAGAGTGATGCTGCTGTTCTCCGTAAGGTCAACATCCCTGTAGTCTTCAAGTGCCTGACGGAGCTTCGGCATAAGTTCTTTTTGTGTGTTCGCGAACACACTTTTGAAGATAGGCAGCTTGTTTTCCTTGTGACCGATAATGATTCTGCCTTCCCAGCGACCGTCACTTCTTTTCCTGACGAGACCGTCGCCGTCGGGGCGTTTTCCAGCCATAATCAACACCTCCTTCAGCAAAACAAGATACCATACTTTTCTGTTAATATCCAGCTAATCTTTTATTTATTTATCAAAATATGATTGGTATAATATGCAATCAAAATCTACGGCTCCGTATGTGGATTTTACATTTTTGATTGCCTGTTTGCGAATTCTGCTCAGCTCATATTCATTCAGTGAACTATTATTTCCCACCAAATATGTCAGCATTTCGAGCTGAACCGCATATCTGAACATCGCCTGGGCGATAGTTCTGTTTGTATCTTTTGAGTAACTTTTGATTGCTCCCGCGACTTTTTTGCTTAACGGTTTTTCTTCTTCTTTCAGAATACAGTTGGTGATATATTCTTCAACAGCTCTTCTGAAAAACTCATTTCTTGAACCGTAACCGAGTTCAGAGACCAATACATCCGCTCGTTTTATCAAGTCTTCATTCAGATACAAACCGACTCTTTTCATCTTCGATGAACCCATCAAATTCACCTCCAAACTCTGTTAATTTGTGTGTTAATCAAATCAGGTGTCATTACAAACCGCATTACAATGCGGAAAACTGCTGATTTTGACAATCGAGACGGCAAATTTGCACCAACAGCCAAAAATAGGCGCCTGGTCAGTAATGCCAAAAAATGGCTTAACAGTCGGCGTTGCCGTCTGTTGTGAGTCGAGCAAACGCCGAAAAGGCGCCTGCTCTTTCTCCTGCTTACATTTCGAACGATATTTATCGTTTGTTTTCTCCTAAAATTTTGTTATTATTCGATTGTTATTCAGTTTTTAATGTTTCATTCTTATTCCGTTATTCGCTAACTGTCTTCTGTGAAATTCATCTATAGCATCCTGGAATGGTAATATATGATACATCAATGTTCCGTTTCTCGCTACGTCGTCTTTCGTTATCACAGTCGTGTGTTCCGTAGTTATCAGACACTTATCTTCGAGCGATCTTACATATTTCATTACGGTTGTTCTGCTCATCTTTGTTGCTTTGCCTATGGTACGGAACGACGGATAACATTTATATGTTTTTCTGTTTTCACATCTCATCAAATAAAAGTAAATAGCAATTTCATATTGATTCAATCCGATACAGAAAATTGCATTCGGGATCATGAAAAAGTTTCCTAATTTCTCTTTTGAATCAATCTTGCAGTCAGAGCTTTCGTTCGCTCTATTTTGCGACATTCTTGTCAACCCATTCAAGGAATTTATCTTTCGGGACAACCAGTCTTGAGCCGATTCTCAGAGTCGGGAAGCCTTCTTCGTGCATTAAATCATACGTGCTCGCACGGCTGATTCCCAAAATACTTCCGAGAGTTTTTACGTCAATGAACAACGGAATCTCATCGTAAGATTTTTTATTCACTTGTTTCTCCTTTCTTTAGATTTTTTGTTCTTTCAAATCAAACGGACTCATTTTTTGTTTCACTCTGATCAGCCTCAAAAGTAGTTTTGCCCCTTGGCTGTGCTGATAGAATTTGTACAAAAAACGAATCCTGTAAGGACGCTTGATTATTAAATCAAAATTGATAAAGAAATCATTTGAAAATAATCTTTTTTTGTTCGCGTATTTAAGAAAAATTTACGCAAAATTTTCCTTCCTTACCCCCATTAATATTATACCATACGCAAAAAATTAGTCAATACTTTCGTAGAACCTCCGTTCGATTTTTATGAAAAATATTACCGCTGAACTAAAAAATCCAGCGGTAGTTTTTTGAAATTATTTGAGCTTTATATAAAGAGATTAACGTCGCTTTCTTCCGCGTCGCCGAGGTAGGTGCCTACGCCGCCGATTTCTACGCCGTCAATAAGTTCTTCGGCACGGATGCCCATAACATCCATACTCATGGAGCAGGCTACAATCTTTACGCCGTTGTCCATAGCCTTCTTCATCATATCCTCGAGCGAGTCTATATTCTTGTCCTTCATAATCTTCTTCATCATTTTTGTGCCCATGCCGCCCATATTCATCTTGGAGAGCTTAAGCTTTTTAGAGCCGCGCGGCAGCATTACGCCGAACATCTTCTCCATAAAGCTTTTCTTCAGCTTGACTTTGTTCTCTCGGCGCAGGGCTGTAAGTCCCCAGAATGTGAAGAACATAGTGACCGGTCTTCCCATAGCGAGAGCGCCGTTGGCGATTACAAAGGAAGCGAGCACTTTATCCATATCGCCGTCAAAGACGATGATGGTCTTTCCCTTGTCGGGAGATGAAGAGGTTTCAGCTTGTATCGTAGCGGGAGCGTTCGTTCCGCGCTGAATGGTTGCGATATATTCGCCGCCACGCTCTTCTGTCGAAAGCAGGGTGTTGCCTGTTCGTCTGCACCACGCACCGACATCCTTTGTGAAGCCGGGATCGGA
>JAILPC010000022.1 GCA_024690465.1 Ruminococcus sp. | reverse complement strand
CAAGCGAGGCTTGGTCAGTCCGTTAGAATACTATCTTAGACAGCATACTTTGAAATTGAATTGAACCGCCGTATGCCGAACGGCACGTACGGTGGTGTGAGAGGGCGGAGAAATTTCACCCTACTCGATTGCCTTTGATTTGTTGTTAGTCATTTGTTTGACCTCCTAAAGATAATTTTTATTTAGGAAAATCAAAAACGCTGTGTGGGCATTGCCTACACAGCGCATTTATATATAAAATGACTAACATATAATCCGACAATTATGTATCTGAAACACTTGCAATTCTATTTAAGAATTGATATAATATCCCAAGACGGTGCGGATTATCCGTTGTGTAGGTGCTGGTACCACCTTCGCAGGAACCTAGGAGCGCCAACTCCTTTGTTCTGCCGTCGTTTTCAATTTTCACTATAATTATTATATCATATATAGGTCTACATGTCAAGTCTACAAAATTATTTGTTTTTTATAAAAGGATGTTTAGAATGACTTCAGAAGCACAAATTAAAGCATCATTAAAATACATGAAAGAGAAACTGGATGATGTTAGATTCCGTGTCCCAAAAGGTCAGCGCGCCGTTATTCAGGAGCACGCCAAGAAAATGGGAGAGTCCACTAACGCTTTTATCAAGAGAGCGGTAGCTGAAGCTATGGAACGTGACAATAACAAATCAGAATAAAAAAATTAAAACCCCGTACATGCCAAATTTTGTGACATGTACGGGGCTTTTTTCGTTAGGCAATATCATACATGCTATCAACTGAGACTCCATTGTTGTATAAATACTTAGGGGCTATATCAATATCACCGTTATTCCAAACAGTAACGCCGTAGTCAATATATACACCGTTAAATGTATCTGTGTTCTTCAATGGCATAAAAGCGGGGGAGTCAAGCAAAGGTTTAAAATCAAATACTTTAGTTTCGCCTGTATTGAATCGCAGCCAAAGCTTATAATCAGGCAAAGGACGTACGCCGCTGATTTTTACAGCGGGTTTAGTTTCTCCCGCAAAAGCAATTCCGTCAACTATATACATACAAATCCTCCTTATCTTAACGGCTCAATCTTACCGAACGGCTCATTTCTGACCGCCATATTCCAAGCCTTGTATAATTCATCCTCGTGTATTGCGGCCCATGCCTGAACAAGCTTTAATTGCTTTAACGGTAAGCTGCCGGCTAATAATTCACCATCAATGCCTACTGACGCTTCGTATTCAGCATAATAAACATGGAAATGTGGTTTGTGATGTTGTTCGTTATCTGAATAAATCATTTTTATAACTATATTATAAAATCTGCATAATTCAAGCATATAAAATACTCCTAACATATCCATTATTAATTACATTATACCCAAATTTATAAGCTTAGTCAACTTAATCCGCGCCGAATTATTCAACGGCATCATATTCTTTATGGATTAAGCTAAGAACACTTAAATAATCTTTTTTGTCTTGCTGTACAACAGTAGAATACAACTCGACTTCTAATGGTTCTTCGCTATCGGTATAAAAACTTACATCAATTCTATCATCAGGATTTTTTGCTTGTAGTTCCATAATAATCTTGCGGTCTTTATCACTTTGTGGAATAGTGATGCTTTGTTTATAGGAACTGTCTATACAGCTTTTGAGACAGTTCCCTGTCCGAAAGGTTTTGTGCCGCTTCATAAGTGATGAGATGTTCTTGCGCCTGTCTGAGAACTTGGATAACCGTCGTCCTTGAACACCCGCATGACACGGCAATCTGACTTTTGTTGAGTCCGAGACCGTCCAGCCTCAGAATCTCACGATAATTGGTCATGTGATGACCTCCTTCTGTAGTATTCACGCTAAAGCGTGTAACTACAATTTTACCGCAAAAAATCAGAGGTGTTCAAACTGCGCGGTTTGGGTGTTCAGTTTCCGCGGTCAGACTGTTCAATTTAAACGGTCACGCTGTTCAGTCTCGCGCGGAATATTCATCTTGCTGAGCAGAAGGAAGTATATGATGCTTGGAACAAGAGAAAGCAGAAAAAAAGGACTCGTTTGCACAAGACATACAAAAAGGAGTTTGCATAAAAAATGCACTTGAGGAAGCACCTAAAAGTTTCAATATTTATCTTATTTCACGTGTGTTGGATTTTTATGATGAATCTATTGATTTGGTTAGAGATTTATACTTGATGAGATTTTGTTATATTAAGCACTGTTCAAGCAAATCATCTCGATATGCCAAGCATTTGACTACACGATATTTACGTAAAATAAAATACGATGATACACCTTGCGGAAAAGGAAACTCTTTTCACTATTTAATTGATTACATCAGGTATGTCGATTAGCTGAAAAAGCAAGGTCGACTGATACTAATACCTAATAAAAAGTAGACAATCTTTGCGGTCTATTTTCCGCAATACTGCGTTGTCGTCCTTGCAAGGCGCCAGCCTTGCTGCGTCCTTCGCCTTGTCTTGCGAAAAATATCCTCGCAAAATATAAGTCTACTTTCTATCAGGAATTAGTATAAATCATCCTTAAAGTATTATGCCGCTGATATTATGATAGCAGAGTAAGTATGAAAAATATATTGACTTTAGAAATTATATATGATACAATATCAATATCATAGATACATCATCTGTATAGACCATGAGAAAAGGATGAGGATTAGGTAATGAGTAAAAAAAGAGAAAACGAATGTTTCGGCGATTGTCCCTGCGCATCGCCCTGTCCGATCAAACAAGCGCTTTCCGTTATCGGCGGAAAATGGAAGATGCGTATCATCTGTGCGCTGTACGCGGACGGAACACAGCGGTACAACGACCTGATGCGTAAAACAGAGGGGATCACCAGCGCGATGCTCTCATCATCATTAAAGGAGCTTGAGGGCGACGGTATCGTCGAGCGAAAGCAGTATGAGGAAATCCCGCCGAGGGTCGAATACAGCCTGACAAATCACGGGCGAGAGCTCTGGCCGATCCTGCATCGTCTGGCTCACTGGGCGACGGGCGAGGAATATGACGGCGATGAATGATGAAATCAAAACCGCAGAAAACAATGACGTGAAAGGAGAAACTGCAATGAAAATACTCGATACTATTCGCAGCAGAAGGAGCGTTCGCACCTTTGACGGCAAGGCGCTTCGTCAAGAGGACGCCGACAGGATAACGGCATTTTGCGAAACAGCCGCAAGCCCTTATGATATTCCGATCACATGGAAGCTGATCGACGCAAAGCAGACCGGCGCGTCCAGCAAGGTGATCGCCGGAACCGATACCTTTATCGCGGGCAAAATGCGCCGCGTTCCCCATGCGGAGGAAGCGTTCGGCTACGCGTTTGAGCAAGTCGTGCTCTTTGCCGAATCGCTCGGAGTCGGAACGACGTGGATCGCCGGAACGATGGACCGCAAAGCCTTTGAAAAGGCGATAGAGCTGTCCGATGGCGAGGTCATGCCCTGCGTCAGCCCGCTGGGTTATACGGCAAAAAAGATGTCACTGCGCGAGACGATGATGCGCAAAGGTATCAAGGCGGACACCCGTCTTAAATTCGGCGAATTGTTTTTTGACGGTTCGTTTGATAAGCCTTTGACTCAGGAAAAAGCCGAGGCGTTCGCGCAGGTGTTTGAAGCGGTGCGGCTGGCGCCCTCCGCGGTCAACAAGCAACCGTGGCGGATTGTTATTTGCGGCGGCATGGCGCATTTCTACGAAAAGCACAGCCGCGGTTACAGCGCCGACGGATGGGATGTCCAGAAGATTGATATGGGTATCGCGCTTTGCCACTTCGATATGGCGGCAAAGGAGCTCGGGCTGACAGCTTCGTTTGAGATATCCGATCCGGGTATTTCGGCTCCCGATGACACGGACTACATCGCTTCATTCCGCATAGGAGAGTAAAAATGAAAGAGCTGTTCCATACCGGTTTTCAGATCATCGAAAAGCCTGACATAAAAGCCGGGCGGAAGAACGCCGATTTCGGACAGGGGTTCTATCTTTCCGATGATATAGAGTTTTCCATGCGGTGGGCGCGCGAGAGAAAAGGGCAGACCACCTACCTTAACCGCTATGAACTTGATACCGAAGGCTTGAATGTCAAATATTTTACAAGAAGCGCGGAGTGGTTCGAATACATCTACGCAAACCGCGCGAACTACCCGGACTTGCTCGCGGAATATGACGTGATCGCGGGTCCTATCGCCAACGACACACTCTACGATACCTGGGGTATCATTGTGAGCGGCTTGATAGCAAAAGAGGACGCGCTGCAGCTGCTCATGCTCGGCGGCACGTATGAGCAAATCGTCATCAAGACGGAAAAAGCCGCCGCTGCGCTGCGCTTTATGTCGGCGGAAAGTATTCCGCATGAAAAGATCGCCGCGTACCGAGAAACGGTGCGCCGGGAGGAAGAGCGCTATCAGCAGGAGTTTGTCGAAGAGCTCTCAAAAATAACCGAGGGCGAAGATTAGACGCAATGGAGGAAGCATAGATGAAAGTCGCGGTAAGGTACTATTCCAAATCCGGAAATACAAAGGCTATCGCCGAAGCGATCGCCGAGGGCGCGGGCGTGACGGCTGTGTCGATCACGGACGAACCTAAGCTGAGCGAAAGGGTAGATATCCTCTTTCTCGGCGGCGCGCCGTATGCCAACATCATGGCGCCAGAGCTGCGCGCGTATGCCGAAAAGCTCAGCGCCGATCTGGTCTGCCGTGTGGTGTTGTTTACCACCTCAAACTGGTCGCGCCGCACCGTAAACGCGCTGAAAAAGAGCCTTAGAGCAAAGGGCGTCGCGGTCGAGGACGACTATTTTTACGCGCATATGACGCGCGTAAAGGCGCGTGCAAACCCCGCAAAAGAATTTGCCGCAAAGATGATAAAATAACGTCAAATAAATTATTAACTATAAGGAGATACAGATATGAAAACGATTGATATTATTAACGGTCCTCAAAATGCTTCTTCCGTCATCTTGGGATGTATGCGTATGCCCGCTTTGTCGGTTGACGAAGCCGCCACGATGATCAGCACCGCCAACGAACTGGGCATCAACTTCTACGATAACGCGACTTGCTACGGTGAAAACGGCGAGGCGGAGACACGCTTTGGCGACGCGTTCCAAAAAACCGGCATACGCCGTGAGGACGTTTATATCCAGAGCAAGTGCGGCCTGCTGTTTCAGGAAGGCGAATTCAACTGGACAAAGGAAAATATCCTCTCTAGCGTCGACGACAGCCTACGCAGGATGAAGCTCGATTATCTCGACTCGCTGCTGCTGCACCGCCCCGATCTTTTGTATGATCCCGAGCAGGTCGCCGAGGCGTTTGACGAGCTGGAAAAGAGCGGCAAGGTGCGCTATTTCGGCGTCAGCAATGTTCCGACATTTTGATGATGGAGGTGCTCAAAAAGTTCGTCAGGCAGCCGCTTGTTATCAACCAACTGCAATTTTCTTTGGAGCAGTCACAGCTGATCGATCAGGCGCTTTATCTCAATAATCTGACGACCGAGCGCTCGATCGACCGCGACAACGGCACGCTGGATTACTGCCGTCTGCACGATATCACCGTTCAGGCGTGGTCGCCGCTTCAGTACGGCTTCTTTAAGGGCTGTTTTGTAGACAGTCCCGAATTCCCCGAGCTGAACAGCGTTCTCGGCGAGATCGGAGAGAAGTACGGCGTGTCCAAGACAGCCGTCGCTATCGCGTGGATCCTCCGTCATCCGGCAAAAATGCAGGCGATCGCCGGCACGATGAATCCGAGCCATCTCAGAGATATCTGCGACGCGTCCAAGGCGGAGCTGACCCACAATGAATGGTATCGGCTGTACCTTGCCTCGGGCAAGCATCTTCCCTGATCGGGAAGCATTTTACGAAAAGCATAATATCCGGAAAAAGATAAAACCAATTAGTTACATAACAGGAGGCTATTAATATGAACGAAACCTTAAAAGTGTTGGAAAGCAGAAGAAGCTGCCGCAGCTTTAAACCCGATATGATAAAAGAGGACGAGCTCTGCGCGGTCATTAATGCAGGCACATACGCGGCGACCGGTATGGGCAGACAGAGCCCTGTCATCATAGCGGTCACAGATAAAGCGCTCAGAGATGAGATCATGGAAGAAAACAGAAAAATCGGCGGCTGGAAAGAGGGCTTCGACCCGTTCTACGGCGCACCGGTCATTCTGATCGTATTAGCGAACAAGGAAGTGCCCACCTATATCTACGACGGTTCTCTCGTGATGGGTAATCTGATGAACGCCGCCGAAAGCCTCGGCTTGGGAAGCATTTGGATACACAGGGCAAAAGAGGAATTTGAGTCCGATTTCGGCAAAAACATTCTTAAAAAGCTGGGTATCACCGGCGATTATGAGGGTATCGGTCACTGCGCGCTCGGTTATGCCGCACAGGCCGCAAAGCCCGCCGCTCCCAGAAAAGAAAACTATGTTTACAGTATTTAAGGAGAATTTATCATGAAAGAAACAATCAGCAAAAAATCCCTGATGGGTGAGATCGTCAGAAGTTATCCCGCGTCTATTCCGGTACTGCTGTCCGCGGGTATGCATTGCCTTGGCTGTCCTGCTTCTCAGATGGAGAGCTTAGAGGAAGCGTGCATGGTGCATGGCCTTGACGCCGACGTCATTGCCCAAGAGGTCAACGAAGCGATAGCCGCGTCTCAGACAGCCTGATATTTGAAATATTAAACATTAAACGGAGGCAATATGCAATATCGTAAGGATAAGCACGGCGACGACCTCTCGATCCTGGGCTATGGATGTATGCGCTTTGCCAAAAAAGGCGGCGGCATAGACATCGACAAGGCTGAACAGGAGATAATGGAAGCCTATCGGGCAGGCGTCAATTATTTTGATACGGCGTATGTTTACAGCGGAAGCGAAGCGACGATAGGGGAGATATTTGAGCGAAACAAAATCCGCGACAAAATCAAGATCGCTACAAAGCTTCCGCAGTATCTGGTAGGCAGCAACTCCGCGCTTGACAAGTACTTTAACGAGGAGCTTTCGCGTCTGCGCACCGATCATGTCGACTACTACCTGATGCACCACCTGACGGATATCGCTATGTGGGAAAAGCTCAAAAATGTGGGCGTTCTTGAATGGATAGAAAAAAAGAAGAAAAGCGGAGCTATCAGAAATATCGGCTTTTCTTATCACGGCAACACCGACGGCTTTTTGAAGATACTGAACGATTACGACTGGGATATTTGCCAGATCCAGTATAACTACTTTGACGAATTCTCTCAGGCGGGCGTAGAAGGCTTGAAGGCAGCCGCCGAAAAGGGAATCCCCGCCGTGATCATGGAGCCGCTCAGGGGCGGAAAGCTCGTGAGCATGCTGCCGGAAGCGGCTAAAAAGGTGATGAGCGACAGCGGCAGAGATTGGTCGCCTGCCGAATGGAGCTTTCGCTGGCTTTACAACCAGCCCGAGGTCACTGTCGTGCTGTCGGGAATGAACTCGATCGAAATGGTCAAAGAGAATTGCCGCACCGCCGCCGAAGCCAAGGCGGGAGCGTTCACGCAGGAGGATTTCGACGTCCTTGCCGAGGTCAGTAAAAAGATAAGAGAGAACGAAAAGGTCGGCTGCACCGGCTGCCGTTACTGTATGCCCTGTCCTAAGGGCGTAGACATCCCCGGCGCGTTCCGCTGCTACAACGCGATGTTCATCGAGTCAAAGAATCAGGGGCGTTTTCAATACGCCCAGACTGTCGGGCTGAGCGGAGAGCCCGCCTTTCCGTCGCAGTGCATCGGGTGCGGCAAATGCGAAAAGCACTGCCCGCAGAATATCCCTATCCGCGAAAAGCTAAAGGAAGCCGACAAAGCCCTGCGGCCGCTGCCTTTCAAAATAGGCATCAATATCGCGCGAAAGTTTATGTTCAGAAAAACAAAACCCCATTCCAAAGCATAGATACGGGAGAAAAACTATGTCGGAAATCAATGTAAAAGATACTTTTAAGCTGGGCTTCGGACTTATGCGCCTGCCTCACCTGAAGGACGGCTCCAACGATATGCCGCAGATCTGCGAGATGGTCGACCGCTTTATAGCGGCAGGCGGCACTTATTTCGATACAGCGTATGTTTATGACGACGGCAGATCGGAGGACGCCGTAAGAAAGGCGATAACAGAACGTTATCCCAGAGAGAGCTTCACGGTCTGCACCAAGATGAATTCGTGGCTCGGCGGTCCCACCGAGGAAGAGACAAAAAGACAGCTTGAGATCAGTCTAAAGCGCACCGGGCTTGAATATTTTGACTACTATCTTCTGCACGCCGTCCAGACCAACAACAGGGCGCTGTACGATGAATACGGCTTGTGGGACTTTGTGCGCAAGAAAAAAGAAAAGGGCGTGCTCAGGCACATCGGCTTTTCGTTCCATGCCGACCCCGTTACGCTCGATCAGATTTTGACCGAGCACCCTGAGGTGGACTTTGTTCAGCTGCAAATCAACTATGCCGACTGGCAAAATCCGGATGTGGCGTCAAGTGAAAACTATGAGGTCGCGCGCAGGCACGGCGTACCCATCGTTGTTATGGAGCCGGTCAAGGGCGGCAAGCTTGCAAATCCCATCGAGCCTGTCAAGCAAATTCTCTCGCAGGCTGATCCCGGCGCGTCCTTTGCTTCATGGGCTATCCGCTACGCGGCGTCGATGGAGGGCATTCTGACGGTGCTGTCGGGAATGTCTACGCTTGCTCAAATGGATGATAACCTCAGCTATATGCGCGACTTCAAGCCTCTCACGGAAGCGGAGCAGGAAGTGATAAAGCGCGCTCAAACGGCGCTTGTCATGGATCAGTCCATCCCGTGTACGGCGTGCCGTTACTGCGTTGACGGCTGCCCGATGAACATCCCGATCCCCGGAATTTTCTCTGTCAAAAACGGTCAGACGCGTCATTGCGCTTCGCCGTCCGAGGATTACGCGCTGCTGACAAAAAATACGGGCAAAGTGTCCGATTGTATCGCCTGCGGTCAGTGCGAGGGCGCCTGTCCGCAGAGGCTGCCTGTCATAAGCTTGCTAAAGGAATGTGCGCAGGCGTTTGAAACTAACCGCTGATAACTATACCATTATAATAATCAATAACAGGAGGTTCTTACATGGCTTGTTTTTTAGTTCCGGCTGCCGAGGCAGTCATCACCACGATAGCGGCAAAGGTCGTAAAATCCAAAGAAAAAGCCGCAGACGGCACACAGCCCGAAGTTTCCCGCAAAATCCCGTTTTCACGCAAGCTGAAATGGCTTAACAATATGCTTTGGGGCGGCTCCGCCCTGCTCGCGTTTGAACATGTCTGGCACGGCGAGGTCGTGCCGTGGTTCCCGTTTTTGACGGCGGCTGAAAACTCTGCCGACGCGGCGGAAATGCTGCACGAAATGGCGACAACCGGCGTAGTGATGGCGGCGCTGGTCACGGTCGTTTGGCTCGGAATGGTCGCGGTCTCTTCCGCGATGGAAAAGAAGGCGTATAAAACCGTGCCCATCGAAGATCAGGAGGGATAGTATGACATTGCTGGTTACTGCTTTGGCGGCGAGTATCTGCACGGTCATCTGGTACAAGACCGCGCCAAAAAGCAAGATGAATCTCGGATCGCTCTGCCTGATGTATTGGGGCGCGTCGCTGATGTGGCTGGTAGACGCGATATTTGAATACGCCGAGCTAAAGGAAGCGTATTTCACGCCCGCGCCCGAGGAAATGCTCAACGATCTTTTTCTCGGCTTGTCGGTCGTAATCCTCGGCTTGATAATCTGGCTGGTTATTCTCCTTATCAGGGACCCGAAGGGCGTCGTTAAGGCGGCTATCTTTAAAAAGAATTAAAGGAATGACCCGGAGGAGCAGATGAAAACCGAAGTAAAACAGATTTTAGAGGCGGTTCAAAACGGTTCGATGTCTGTCGACGACGCGCTTTTGCGCTTAAAAACAGAGCCGTTTGAGGACATCGGCTTCGCGAAAGTCGACCTGCACCGCAAAATACGTCAGGGCGCCGCCGAGGTCGTTTACGGCGCGGGCAAGACCCCTGAGCAGATCGCGGAGATCATCGGCGTCATGCAAAAAAACGGTCAGGATCGAATTCTGGTGACGCGTCTCGAACGTGAATCTGCAGAGGCAGTCGCGCGGCTCCATCCGTTGACTTATCACAGCACGGCGAGGGCAGGAACGATCGGTTCGTTCCCAAAGCCTGACGGTATCGGCAAGATCGCGGTCGCCACGGGCGGCACAAGCGATATACCAGTCGCCGAGGAAGCTGCCGTCACGGCGGAATTCTTCGGTAACTCCGTCACGCGCCTGTATGACGTGGGCGTTGCCGGGCTGCACAGGCTGTTGGCGCAGAAAGAGGAGATAATGAGCGCTTCGGTCATCATAGCCGTCGCCGGAATGGAGGGCGCGCTTGCGAGCGTGATAGGCGGCATGGCGGACTGTCCTGTCATCGCCGTTCCCA
>JAILPC010000198.1 GCA_024690465.1 Ruminococcus sp. | reverse complement strand
GTCAGGCCCGTTATGACCACTTCGATACGCTTCCGTATTCAACAATAATGATTTTACTTCTAAAATATATTTTTGTCAAGTGCTGTATTTATGCATAGTATATATTCAGTAAGGCGGTGATTTATTGGCGTATTCTGTAAGAGAGCTTTTTGCCAGATTAATTCAATGCGAGGCTGAAGGCGAGGGCGACGAAGGAATGAGAGCTGTAGCCTCTGTTGTTATGAACAGAGTTAACGTTCCGAACGGCGAATTTGCAAGAATTTCAAACGGCGGAGATGTAAGAGCCATAATTATGCAGAAAGGGCAATTCGCCTGCACCAAGACTGTAAATAATTTTCAAAATATTTATAAAATGAATCCGTCGTCTATTCATTATGAAATAGCAGATTGGGCTCTTGCGGGAAATACATCTTCATCAGTAGGTAATTCTCTGTTTTTCTTTAATCCATTTTCAAATGATTGTCCTAATTTTTTTCCTTCAAAGATCGGAATTATATACAATAAAATCGGAAAACACTGTTTTTACGCGCCTACAGCCGCATATAAAGATACTTAACGGAGGTAATTATGACAGGTAATCAAGACCATAATGAAGTTAATGATTATAACAATATAGATTTAAACGAGTTATATAATCTAAATAGATGCATAGGCGGCAAATGTGTCAGCAATACCGTTCCGTCAGTTGTTCCCACACTGGAGGAACTCGCAAAAGAAACAGAAACTGATTATAAGCGAAGCGAAGCGCTTTTAACTGCTGTTAACGAAGCCGCATTCGCTGATTCGAGTCCTACACAGGGCAATCCGCAGGAGATGTATCAGCCGATAACAAAAACACAGAGCGAATTATATCCGACTCCTGCAATAGTTCAGGAAGAAATTGAACAGATTAATAAAGCCCAAAATTCTAAAACTGACGGTATAACCGCAGAAGATTTATTCCTTCCTTACGAAGTTACAAGAGATAGTCTTCAGTACCTTAATGGTTTTATAAGGACGCAAATCGGCAGAAGGGTTACTATTGATTTTCTTCTCGGAAGTGACACACTGACATCCAAAACAGGCTATCTCCTCGCAGTTGCTCAAAACTATCTTTTATTGAACGAGCTGGATACCAACGATGTTACAGCCTGTGATATATATACTATGAAATTTATCAGATTCTATTATTAAATCAAATCGGCAAGTATGCTGTTTGATACAAGAAATCCGTTTTTGGTAAAGCTGATTGTATCATTTTTAAATTCTAACAATCCGAGTTTCAAATATTTATCTGTTTTTTTAAAGAAGTCTTTGTCAGGTAATTCTCCAAAGACTTCTTTATATTTGTTAAGATTTAATCCGTTTTTCAGCCTTAGCTGAAGCATAATATACTCAGATTGATTTCCGCCTTCACCGTCTTCAATAATTTTATTTGCGGAAAAGCTTTCTATAGACCTTTCGTAATAAAACCTTTTTCCGTTCAGATAGGAATGAGCGGAGGGACCTATGCCGAGGTATTCATCGAGATTCCAATACTTCAGATTATGTATGCTTTCATATCCTTTTTTGCAGAAATTTGAGATTTCATACTGCTCAAAACCGTATTCTGCCAAATATTCAGCGGCGAACAGATATAATTCAGCTGTTTTATCATCATCAGGAAAATTGTATTTATTTCTGTTTTTATAAAACACAGTGTTTTCTTCAATTTTAAGAACATAAACCGATATATGCTTAACATCTTGTGAAGTGCAAAAATCTATCGAATTCTTCAGGCTGTTTATTGTCTGTTTCGGAATACCGAGCATTAAGTCAAGAGAGATATTATTTATACCGCAATTTTTTATTTTTTCAATAGCTGTTTCAACCTCGTTTTTGTTATGAAGCCGACCGAGTAATCTGAGTTCGTTTTCATTTGCGGATTGAACGCCCAAAGACACTCTGTTTAATCCTGATTGCCTCGCAAGCTCAAAATCAAACCCGACAGCTGATTTCGGATTGGCTTCAATTGTGATTTCAGTATTAGCTGAACAGTCAAATGAAGATTTTACAGCGGTTAAAATTTCAACAATCTGACAGGCAGACAACAGGCTGGGAGTGCCGCCGCCGATATATATCGTATCAACGGTTTTATCGATTTTCGACGACCAAAAATGTATACATCTTTTTAGAGCATCAATATAGTTATTATAATCGTGCTCACTTGCGCGCATACTAAAAAAATCGCAGTACGGACACTTACTGCGACAAAATGGAATATGCAGATATATTCCGAGATTCTGGCTCATTATTATCACCAAAACCTTATAAAATGGGGTGAGGCAGAAACTACTGTTTCTGCCCCAAATTTGGAAGGTATATGAAAAAATAGGAAAAATTCTTTTTGTTACAAATATATTACAATAAGTTTACAGCTTTGTCAAGCGATTTTTGGTGGTTTTTTAGATTTTTTTTAAAAATATTGACATATGTATGCCAAAAATAGTAAAATCATTAGGATACTTTGGAAATTTTATGGAGGAGTATATGAGTACATTAAGGGAAGAGATAGAAAAGCGAAGAACTTTCGCCATTATTTCGCATCCTGACGCGGGTAAAACTACGCTTACAGAAAAGCTTCTGCTTTACGGAGGCGCTATTAATCTTGCGGGTTCCGTAAAAGGAAAAAGAACAGCCAGACACGCTGTATCCGATTGGATGGAAATAGAAAAGCAGAGAGGTATTTCTGTTACTTCTTCTGTATTGCAGTTCAAATATGACGGTTATTGCATAAATATCCTCGACACACCCGGACATCAGGATTTCTCGGAAGATACCTACAGAACACTTATGGCAGCAGACTCTGCCGTCATGGTAATCGACGCGTCAAAAGGCGTTGAAAATCAGACTAAAAAGCTGTTTAAGGTCTGTGTAATGCGTCATATCCCGATTATTACATTCATAAATAAAATGGATCGTGACGCTCAGAGTCCGTTTGACTTGCTTGAAGATATCGAAAACGTTCTCGGAATCCACACTTGTCCCATGAACTGGCCTATAGGTTCGGGAAAGGAATTCAAAGGCGTCTATGACAGAGAAAGCAAAGCGGTTCTCGCGTTTAAAGCCAATAACGGTCAGAAAGAAGTTGAGGAGGAAATTATCCCTATCAGTGACAGTCGGCTTGACGACCTTCTTGAAGAAAAGAAGCAGGATTTGATTGATGAGATTGAGCTTCTTGACGGCGCCGGAGATGAATTCGATTTGGATGCTGTCAGAGGAGGTACACTCACTCCTGTGTTTTTTGGTTCAGCGTTGACAAACTTCGGCGTAGAACCGTTTCTTGAACAGTTTTTAAAGCTTACAATGCCGCCTACACCCAGAGAAACCGCTGACGGTGTAGTTGATACCGATTCGGATTTTTCCGCGTTTGTGTTTAAAATTCAGGCTAATATGAATAAGGCTCACCGTGACCGTATCGCGTTTATGCGTATTTGCTCAGGTAAGTTTGAGAAAGATATGGACGTTTATCATATGCAGGGCGAGAAGAAAATGCGTCTTTCGCAGCCACAGCAGATTATGGCACAGGAGCGCGAAGTAATTGACGAAGCGTACGCGGGAGATATTATCGGTGTATTTGACCCCGGCATCTTTATGATAGGCGATACAGTATGCACTGCTAAGAATAAAGTTAAATACAAGGAAATTCCTACATTTGCCCCCGAGCATTTCGCTCTGGTAAGGCAGAAGGACACAATGAAGCGCAAGCAGTTTGTAAAAGGAATAAATCAGATTGCGCAGGAAGGCGCTATTCAGATATTCCAGGAGCTTGACGCCGGTATGGAAGAGGTAATTGTCGGTGTTGTAGGCGTGCTTCAGTTTGACGTACTTAAATATCGACTTGAAAACGAGTACAACGTAGAGATTATTATGGAAGAACTGCCTTTTGAGTATATCAGATGGATACTCAACGATGATGTTGACCCCAAGGAGCTTGATCTTGCGTCCGATACAAAGCGTATTCAGGACTTAAAGGGCAACCATCTGCTCCTGTTTACAAGCTACTGGAGCATAGACTGGGCTCTTGACCACAACAAAGGTCTTGAACTTCAGGAATTCGGTAACGCGTAATGCTGTACGAGAAGATTAAAGCGCTTGTAAGTGTTCCTTTTCATACGCCGGGACACAAGAGAAACACAGAGCTTCTCGGCTGTGATTTGCCTTATGATATTGACATTACAGAGATCAATGGCTTTGATAATCTCCATTCAGCCCATGGCTTGCTGCTTGAGCTGCAGCAAAAGCTCA
>JAILPC010000189.1 GCA_024690465.1 Ruminococcus sp. | reverse complement strand
AGCAGGTAACAGCTTCCTGCAAAATAACCGTAACTGCCGACATCACGGCGAACGAGGTTGAGCTCGACAAGCTCGACGCTGTAATTCTCCCGGGAGGTATTCCGGGAACACCCAACCTCGAAAAGTCTGATTTTGTTCAGAAAACTCTCGATTATGCCGTAGAAAACGACAAGTGGATTTGCGCAATCTGCGCCGCTCCGTCAATACTCGCTCACAAGGGTATTCTCAACGGCAAGAACGCAACCTGCTATCCCGGCTGCGAGGCAGAGGAGGACAAGGTAAACTTCACGGGTGATTTCGCTGTTTGCGACGGCAAAGCAATTACGGGAAAGGGCGCGGGCTGTACAATCAACTTTGCGCTTCTGATTGCCGAGAAACTTGCGTCAAAGGCTGTTGCCGACGGCGTTAAGAGTTCAATGCAATGTCCCTGAAAAACAAGTCGGAAATCCGCTCTCACTATAAAACCGTGAGACAAAATATCCCGCTTGATACAAAGTCGGAAATGGACGGCAGAATAGCTGAATTGTTTTTCGGTCTGAGTGAGTACAGGGAGTGCTCCGCGCTTTTGGCATTTGTTTCAAAGAGCACGGAGGTTGACACCGAGAGGATAATCAGACAGGCTTTTTCGGACGGCAAAACCGTTGCCGTTCCAAGGTGTGACGTCAAAACCAATACAATGAGGTTCTTCGAGATAAGGTCGTTTTTGGACCTTGAGACTGGCTGTTACGGAATATCCGAGCCGAAAAAGAACTATCCAGAGCTGAGGAGCTTTGACGATTCAGTCTGTATTGTGCCCGGGCTTGTATATGACAAAGAGCGTTTCCGCGTCGGTTTCGGCGGAGGATATTATGACAGATTTTTAAGTGAATATTCGGGCGTGAGCGTCGGAGTTTGTTATTCATCATGTATAGAACGCATACTCCCAAAAGACGAGTTTGACCGCCCTGTAGATATACTTATCACAGATACTACAATCTTTCGGAAGGATAATGGATATGGATTATAATTCTTTTGAAGAAAAATCAGCCAGAAGAGCCAGAGAGGAAAAGGTAAGGAACTTCCATGTTAACATTAACCAGGATGACCTTGCCGTAGGAGAGCGCTACAGACAGCTTGAAAACCTTGACGAGCCTCAGCCTGAGTCAATAAGCTCGTTCTCTGATGATGATATCAGAAAACAAATGAAAAAGAGCTCACACAATCAGGCGAAAGAGGAGCTCAAAGCGGCGAAAAAGCAGCAGAAATATATTGACAGACAGAACAGGAGAACGTTCCGCTTTATATGGTGGGCTTCTGTTGTGATTGTCGGCGCGATGATTGCTATGTTTGTAATTGTCGGCGTCAACGATATGCTCGCTGTTACCCGTCCCGCTGACAACAGCGTAAAGATTTCGATTCCCGAGAATCCCACGCTTCAGGACGTCAGCACAGAGCTTAAAACCAAAGGCGTAATATCCGAACAGGGATTCTTTGAGACGTACGCAAAGCTCACAAAGAATGAAAAGTTCAGCCAGGGCGATTACGAAATCAAGACAAACATGGACTACGAGGCAATTATCAATTATCTCGCCTTGATGTCCAACCGAACCGATACCATCAACGTAACCATCACCGAGGGTATGAACGTTCAGGAGATGGCGGCTTTGCTCGTCAAAAAGCGTGTTCTCTCCAGTGAGGACCATTTCCTTGAGCTGTGCAATTCCGATTACTTTGACGAGGACTACAAGTTTGTCCACAACAAGAACGCAGACAAGCGCTACTATAAACTCGAGGGCTATCTTTTCCCCGATACATATGTATGCTATACAAACGAGCGTGCCGAGCTTACCATAACAAGAATGCTCGACAACTACGAAAACAGAGTTACCACGAGCCAGACTGTTGAGGGCTACAAACACGCGGTCAACGTCAAGAAAATCGCTAAGGAAAAGAAGCTCAATATGAACAAGGTGCTTTGTATCGCCTCGATTATTCAGGCGGAAGCTGCTTCTGCTGAGGATATGTACAACGTCAGCTCCGTTATCTACAACCGTCTCAGCAGAGGTGCCGAAAGCGATGTGTATCGTCTGGAGCTCGATTCAACAAAGTATTATCCCTACAGAAAGAGGTCGAAAATCCCGCTGGATATCCGCGGTTCTTTCAAGAGCACATATAACACATATAATATCAAGGGACTGCCCGCGGGTCCCATATGCAATCCGGGTATGGAGGCTATTCTCGCGGCGCTCTATCCGAACAGTACCGATTATCTCTACTTCTGTCATGATAAGAACGGCAATCCGTATTACGCGAACACGTTCGAAGAGCATCAGTACAATCTTCAGCTGGCAGGGCTTGCGTAATGTTTAAGCCCGAGGTGTTGTCTCCCGCGGGAGATTTTGAGTGTCTTGAATCAGCCGTGCGCTTCGGCGCCGATGCTGTTTTCCTCGCGGGAAAGCAGTTCGGAATGCGTACAGCCAGCGCTAATTTTGACATTGATGAACTGAAAAAAGCGTGCGATTTCGCGCACGGTAATAACGTAAAAATACATCTGACATGCAATACACTGCCCCGCGGTTATGAGCTCGCGGGGCTGCCTGAGTTTCTCACACAGGCGGCTCAGGCGGGTGTCGACGCGTTTATAATCGCTGACGTAGGCGTTATGGAGCTTGCCAAAAAGTACGCGCCGAATGTCGCTCTGCACGTTTCCACTCAGGCGGGTGTAACAAACTATCTGACAGCGAATACTCTTTATAATATGGGCGCTGACAGAGTAGTTCTCGCGCGCGAGCTGTCGCTCAGCGAAATTGCGGACATTCGCGCTAAGGTGCCTAAGGAGCTTGAGATTGAGTGCTTTGTGCACGGCGCGATGTGCGTTTCATTCTCTGGCAGATGTCTTATCTCAAGCTATATGACGGGGCGCGACGCCAACCGCGGCGACTGCGCTCAGCCGTGCAGGTGGAAGTATCACCTGTTCGAGGAGAACCGCGAGGGACAGTTTTTTCCCGTTGAGGAAACCGAGCAGGGTACATTCCTCTACGACTCACGCGACCTGTGTATGATTGAACATATTCCCGAGCTTGTCAAGGCGGGGATTTCGAGCTTTAAGATAGAGGGCAGAGCCAAGTCGAGCTACTATGTCGCGGTCATCACCAACGCCTACCGTCACGCGGTAGACGAGTATCTCAAAAATCCCGACGGCTTTATTCTGCCTGACTGGATAAAGGAAGAAACCGAGAAGATTAGCCACCGCGAGTATAACACGGGCTTCTACTTCGGAAGTGAACCCGGGCAGGTCACCGACAACGGCGGTTATATCCGCCATTATGACGTTGTCGCGTTTTGTGAGAGTTCCGACGGCATGACCGCGAACATTACCCAGCGCAACAAGTTCCTTGTCGGCGATACTCTCGATATCCTGCCTCCGAGCGGAATACCGTTCAACACAAAGTGCTTAAAGCTGATAAACGAAAACGGGGAAGAGATCGATAGCGCTCCCCACGCAATGGAAAAGCTCACAATGCTCACAGATAAAAATATCCCCGCGGGCTCGGTAATCCGCAAAAAGAGAGTGTAAAATACTCTTGACATTTTCAGAACTTAGTCATATAATCATTAAGGTAAATTAAACATTACAAAACGGCTATGACGGAACGAGTAAAGTTAAGCGTTTTTCAGAGAAAGGTCGGTCGGTGCAAGACCTTAAACAATAGCTTTACAGCCACTCCCGAGCTTCGTGCGAAATAAGTACGGCGTCTATCCGCGTTAAGGATTTCAAAGAGGGTGCTGAAAAGCATCAATTTGGGTGGTACCGCAGGATTATGCTCTTGTCCCATTTCGGGACAGGAGTTTTTTATTTGCAGTAGTCAGTAGTCAGTAGTCAGTTAAACGACAACAAGTGTTTAATTGGGTTCTGAACTTAAATCTCTCGGGAGATGTTCTTTCTTTACTGTATTGTCTTTATCGCGTGAACCACTAACCACTAGCCACTAATCACTAAATAAAGGAGTAATTACTATGCGTTGGACAGGAGTTAACGAACTCAGAGAAAAATTTTTATCATTTATGGAGAGCAAGGGCTGTCTCAGGCTTCCCTCGTTCCCTCTTATTCCCAAAGACGACAAGAGCCTTCTGCTTATAAACAGCGGTATGGCGCCAATGAAGAAATACTTTACAGGTGAGATTACACCGCCCAGAACGCGTG
>JAILPC010000184.1 GCA_024690465.1 Ruminococcus sp. | reverse complement strand
AGCGAATCTGTTTTTATTGTAACAAATGCCAGTGTCAGTCCGACAATAAATGAGAAGGGTATCTGTACAATGTTTCCGTGCATAAGTGAAAACAGCATTGTAGAGAAAAACAAAGCGAACGAGTCACCGAATGCCCTCAGCTTCCCGAGCAGAATTCCTCTGAACAGGAATTCCTCGACAAGAGGCGGAATAATTGAAACAGCAACTATATTCAGTATGTTATCAAGCAGCGAATGGGATTTAGTTGAAAGATTGACACTGTTTTCGATTCCGAAAATCGAGAAAGCACCCTGCAGCGCTTCGGCAAGATAATCAGCAGTAAAGGAAATCGTCAGAGAAATCAGGATAAGAGGAACGGCTAAGCTCAGCTTTACCCATTTAACCTTTATGACGTCACTGAGTCTGGTGGATGAGAACATGCAGTAAATGATCCCCACCAGAAACAGGCTGATTATTGAAACAATAATATCTATCAATAATACTACGGTGTTATC
This sequence comes from Ruminococcus sp., assembly GCA_024690465.1. GTDB lineage: Bacteria > Bacillota > Clostridia > Oscillospirales > Acutalibacteraceae > Ruminococcoides. The sequence continues at coordinate 4,516 of JAILPC010000184.1, read as the reverse complement.
CATTTTGTTCAAAAACAGAAACATCATCAGAAATGAGGTTGAATACATAGTTAATGAAGCGGCAAAAAGCAAAAAGCCCAGACCGCTCGAAGTTTTTCTGAGTGTGCTGATTGTGTTTGTATCCATAATAATCACATCCGAAAAAATTTTATCATAAAAACGGTTTAAAATCAAGAAATATTGCCGTTTGCAAATGGTTACATTCTTTTTACAAAAATTGACAGTTTTTGTTAATGAGATTATACTTTAATCAAGTGTGAATGATAATAAGGGTTATTATGTCTTTTTATTGACTTTACGCGGTTTTTTTGGTAAAATAATTTAATAAGTACCTGCGGAGGTATACTATGAACACAGCTATTATTTTAGCCGGCGGAGTCGGTAGTCGAATGGGTGTTGACAGACCAAAACAATATCTCGTTGTCAAAGACAAACCTATTATTGTTTATTGTTTGGAGATTTTTGAAAATCATAAAAGTATTGATAATATTGTTATAGTTGTCAGCGACGAGTGGAAAGACTATGTTGAGGAGAATGTCAATAAGTATGGTATTAAGAAAGTCTGCGGTTACGCTCCCGCGGGAGAAACACGTCAGCACTCGATATACAACGGATTAAAGGCTACTGACCGAAACGCTCCCGATACGGAAGTATGTATTGTTCATGACGCGGCTCGTCCGCTTGTTTCGGACAAGATTATCTCCGATTGCATTACCGGTGCTGTTGAGGACGACGGAGCTATGCCCGTTATAACTGTTAAAGATACTGTATATCAGAGCAAGGACGGAAAGTCTATCGACAAGCTCCTCAAGCGTTCGGAGCTCTTTGCGGGACAGGCTCCCGAGAGCTTTAAGTTCAAAGAGTATTTCGATATACATAATTCCGTAAGCGATGAAGAAATCGCCTCTACCGCAGGCAGCAGTGAAATTGCTTATCGTCACGGAATGAATATAAGACTTGTCGAGGGCAGTGAACGCAACTTTAAAATCACGACCATAGAAGATCTGGAAACTTTTGAAACTATAATCAATTCATGATTGGAGGTTAGCCGCATGGATACAATGAAAGCCAGAGTCCTGCACGGTGTAGGAGATTTAAGATATGAGGACTATCCGATTCCCGAGCTTAAACCCGATGAGGTTTTAATGAGGGTTAAAGCCTGCGGAATCTGCGGATCGGACATTCCCAGGATTTTTGTGAACGGAACATATCATTTCCCGACTATCCCAGGGCACGAGTTCGCGGGTGAGGTTATTGCTGCCGCTTCAAAAGAAAACGAGAAGTATATCGGCACAAGAGATGCTGTGTTCCCGCTGATTCCCTGCAGAGAATGTACAAGCTGCAATAAGGGCGTGTACGAAACCTGCAAGAACTATGACTATCTCGGCTCGCGTTCCGACGGTGCTTTTGCTGAATATGTAAGAGTCCCGGTATGGAATCTCGTTCCTATAGCCGATAATGTATCTTATGAGGAAGCCGCTATGGCTGAACCTACAGCGGTTGCTCTTCACGCGCTCAGACGCGCAGGTGTTGAAATCGGTGATACCGTGCTTATTTACGGCCCCGGTACTATCGGTATGCTTATTGCTCAGTGGGCAAAAGCATGGGGTGCGGGCAAGGTTCTTCTTGTCGGTACTGATTTAAATAACTATGAATTCATCGAAAGCCTCGGCTTCCATGATTATTTCAACGCTTCCCACGGCGACCCGATTGAATGGGTTATGGAACAGACAGGCGGCAACGGAGCGGATATCGCTATTGAGGCGGTAGGTATTGCTGTAACTGCGGGCAACTGTCTTGACAGCGTTGCTTCGGGCGGTAAGGTTATCTTTGTAGGTAATCCTCACGGAGATTTTACTTTCCCGCAGAACACATATTGGCAGATTTTAAGAAAACAGCTGAGAATCTTCGGTACTTGGAATTCAGCGTATAATAACACTCCGCAGAGTGATTGGAGTATAGTTGTTGACGCTATGTCCTCTGATGCCGTAAAGGTTAAGCCGCTTATCACTCATAAGTTCAGTCTCGCCGAAATGGACCGCGGACTTGATATTATGAAGAATAATAAGGAATTCTACAGCAAGGTAATGGTAGTTATTGACTAAAGGTGTATTATGGCCGGAATGTTATCTCCGTCAGTGATGTGTGCGGATTTGCTGCATCTTTATGACGAAATTACAAAACTTGATTCCCTCGGTGTTGAGTTTCTCCACATCGATTTTATGGATAATAAATTTGTCCCGAATATAACTTTTGATACCAATATGGTCAGAAGTTTTAAAAAAGCAATGAAAAATATCCGCAGGGACATTCATATTATGGCGTTTGAGCCTCAGAAATATTTTGATAATATGGAAATCTCCGCGGGAGATATGGTATCTGTTCATTATGAAGCTTGCGAAGATGTCCATTCCGTGCTGGCCGAAATCAGATCGCGCGGGGCTTCACCTTGTCTTGCTATAAGTCCCGATACTCCCGTAGGAGTCGTCAAAGACTTTATGAGCGAGGTTGAAGCGTTTTTGCTTATGACTGTTTACCCGGGATTTGCGGGTCAGCCTTTGGCTCCGAAGAGTATGGAGAGGCTAGCCGAGCTCAAATCAATAGTTTCTGCTTCCGGTAAAGATATTAAAATCGAAGTTGACGGTAATGTTAGTTGGGATCATTGCGTTGAAATGAGGGAGAACGGCGCTGATATTTTTGTTGCGGGTTCTTCTTCTGTATACGGACAAAAGTATCCTCTCGAGGAAGCCGTAAAAGTATTTTACAGTTTAGTCAAATAATAATTTGGAGGAAATTGAATTGCAGTATAAGTTGCGTTTCAACAGCGTTGCTGTTGATAAAAGAAACTTAACATTGAATATTTCTGGTGAGTTTTCCGACCCGTCTATTAAAGCGAATTCTCTGGCTACTCCCAAGGTTGTTTTTCATTTTAAAAACAGCAGGGAAGACCGAAGAATTCCTATCGTTATTTTCTTTGATGACGTCGTTACCATAGACGGGAAGGTAATGTTTAAAAGCGAATATACTTATAGTCTTGATTGTATTTTCTGGAAAACCAGAAAAGAAAACCTTCCTTTCAAGATGCAGGTTAATCTCAGCTACGGCAACTTCTATGAGGAAGCCGTTGATATTGACTATACCCCCGTTGAGCTTACTCAGGATAATTGCTTCTATACTCTTGAAATAAAGAAAGACTGCTTTAGCTTCATTACAAACTCCAATGAGATAAGAAATGACCACAAGAAAGAAAATTTCGTATTGCTTGTTGACAGAGGATTAAAAGCTCTGTCGGTTCTTTTGGCAATTCCCCTTATACCGATTTATATTATTATGGGATTGCTCACATTTACTGGATATATTAATATGCCGGCCAAGATTGAAGCGGAGAATAAATTCGCTCGACTGTTTTCATTTGTTATGTCGAGAATGTCCGCTGTGTGCAGAGAGAGCTTCTCAATGGTTCGCCTTAAACGCCACAAGATTAAAAAGGCTTATAAGCACAGAAGAAGACATCCCATCAAAGAGAACAGAATTACTTTCTATTCAGCCAGAAGGAACGAGCTTTCGGGCAACTTTGAGTTTGTATACAACAAGCTCAAGGACGACAAAGACCTTGATATTCAGTTCCTTTATAACACAAATACTTTCAGGCATATGACCAAAAAAGAAATTAAGGATTTCGCCGAAGCCTGCGCTACCAGTAAGGTTATCGTGCTTGATGAGTATACTCCTCAGATTCACCTTATAAATCTAAAGGGCGGCACAAAGGTTATTCAGCTCTGGCACGCGTGCGGTGCTTTTAAAACATTTGGTTTTTCACGTATAGGCAAGCCTATGGGTTCGCCTCAAAACACAAGAATGCACCGTTCATATGACTATGTTACAGTCAGTTCGAAGTATTGCCAGAAGTGCCATTCCGAGGGCTTCGGTATCGCTACAAAGCGCGTTGTGCCTACAGGAATAGCTAGAACTGATATATTCTTTGATGAGAAATATAAGCAGGATTTCATTAATAGTTTCTATAAAGATTATCCAAATCTTAAGGATAAAAAGATTATCCTGTTCGCGCCTACATTCAGAGGCGATGTTAAGGAAACAGCTTATTATCCGATGGATTTATTTGATATTGAGGATGTTTGCTCCGAGCTCGGCGAGGATTACGCTATCATCATCAAACACCATCCTTTCATCAAAGAGAAGCACTTTATCCCCGAGAAGTATGCTGACCGCGTAATCGACTTGTCCGATAATACGGAGATTAACGACCTGCTTTTCGTCTCGGATCTGATTATCACAGACTATTCGTCACTTGTATTTGAGGCGTCGCTTGTTAATGTTCCTATGCTATTCTACGCGTATGACCTCGAAGGTTATATCAAGGACAGAGACTTCTACTTTGATTTCCAGAGTAATATACCGGGTAAAATCTGCACTTCTTTCGTAACTCTTATGGAAGCTATCAAGAGCGGAGACTATGAGTCGGAGAAGATTGCTCCGTTCAGAGATATGTTCTTTG
>JAILPC010000110.1 GCA_024690465.1 Ruminococcus sp. | reverse complement strand
TCCTTGAACGCGTAAAGACCGATACTGGATACGCTGTCGGGGAGTGTTACGCTCTTAAGCTCGGAGCAGTTCCGGAACGTTCCCTTATTGATGGTTTTAACACCGTCGGGAATCTCTATATCGGTAATTCCCGAGTTGTTGAACGCGTTGATGCCTATGTTCTCAACAGTATCGCTGATTTCAACATTTTTAAGCTCTGTAAAGCCATTGAAAGCTCCGTCCTTGATTGAAGAACCTGTTATTGTCAGATTCTGAACACCAATTCTCTTTAGAGCCGCCAAACTGCGGTCATCCAGCTGATAATCGCCGTCAATCGTTATTTTGTTTAAGCTTTCGCAACCTTCAAACGCCGTTTCCGCTATGGTTTCGACGCTTGCGGGAATGTTGACTTCGCTGAGCTTTTTACAATCGTAGAATGCGCCGTCGCCGATTTCTTTAACACCGTCGCCGATAGTTACCGTTTCAAGATTTGAACAATCACAGAAGGCGAACGACGATATAGCAGATACACTGCCGGGAATTGTTACACTCTTGAGACTTGTGCAGCCGTCAAAAGCTTCGGAGTCTATGCCTGTAACAATATTACCCTCGACGTCGGTATCGACAATATTTAACTCTGTGGCGGTACCCGAATACTTTGTAATAGAAACCGTACTTTCAACGGGCTCGCTGAAAGAATACGACAAATATTCCGTGATATCAACGAATTCATTCTTTGCTTTAACGAAGTGTTCAGCCGGATTGTTTCCTTGAGCGGGAATGTAATAACTATCTCCTTCTCTGGCTGCGTAAGCCTCCGCAGTGCTGCCGCTGCATCCGTAGATCGTCACATCGGGGAAAGCGTTATTGTCGAAAGTTGCGTCTTCAGAGAGAATTATCGCTTTTGTAAGCCCTGTGCATCCCGCGAACGCAAGACTGCCGATGCTTGTAACACTCTCGGGAATTTTCACGCTTGTAAGACCTGAACATCCTTTAAACGCGCTATCGCCGATACTTGTAACACTCTCGGGAATTCTCACGCTTGTGAGACCTGAACAGCCTTCAAACACGTAACCGGATATGGTTGTAACACCGTCCGGAATTTTAATGTTTGTAAGACCTGAACAGCCTTCAAACGCGCAACCGGATATGGTTGTAACACCGCTCGGGATAGTCACGCTTGTTAAGCCTGAACAGCCCTTGAAGGCGTTATAACCTATGCTCGTAACACCGGAGGGGATTATTACGCTCGTTAGGCTTGAGCAATTCTCAAATACGGAAGTTTCTATGCTCGTAACGCCGTCGGGGATTATTACACTCGTGAGACTTGAGCAATAACGGAACGCGTACTTACCTATGCTTGTCACAGTGTCGGGAATCGTTACGACGGAAATATTTGAATTATTATAAAACGCATCCGCACCTATACCGGTAACAATATTTCCTTCGATATCCCTGTCGGGAATATCTATTTCTGTTGCCGCACCGTTATACTTTTTGATTGAAACCGTTCCGTCAGCAGGTTCACCGAAATCAAATCCGCTCAGATCATAATATTTTATATTATTATCACTCGCGTAAGCCTTAATCTCAGAAGATAAATTATTACCGTAGATGGTCAGCTTCTCGCTGCAGCCGTCAAATGCGTCTGAGTCTATGCTTGTAATAGTATCCGGAATTATCACAGTAGATATTTTGGTATTATTCTTAAACGCTTCAGATTTTATTCCCTTGACAACGCCTTGGGAACATAATTCGGGAAGATATAACTCTGTCGCGGAACCCGTATAACCGCTGATTGAGCATTTGCCGTTATTTGACTTGCTGAAGGTGAAGCCGTCAAGAGCTACGAAATGTTCACTGTTGCCCGCGTAAGTCTCCGCGGCGCTTCCGCGGTATCCGTATAAAATTGTTGCGGAATCATTACCAACATCAAACGCGCTGTCGCCGATATCAGTAACTGAGACCGGAATATAAACCTTCTCAAGACCTATGCAGCTTGAGAACGCATAATCGTTTATGGAAGTAACACTGTCGGGAATTGTTGCGCTCTTGAGTCCGTAGCAGTACTGGAACGCTCTTTTGCCGATGCTTGTAACACCGCTCGGAATTGTAATGCTCTCAAGGCTTTTGCATTTATAGAACACCGAAGCGCCTATTGTTGTAATGCTGTCGGGGATTGTTACGCTCTTAAGATTTGAGCAGCCCGAGAAGCTTGGCATTACTGTAACTCCGCTACCGATTATCACGCTCGTAAGTCCTGTGCAGTCATCGAACAAACCGCCGCCGATAGTTGTTACACTCCCCGGAATTGTTATGCTCTCAAGACTTGTGCAGTTGCTGAATGCGGAATAATCAATAGTATTAACGCTTGAAGGTATTGTTACACTCGTAAGCTGTTCACAGTAACTAAATGCCTGCCCGTGAATTCGTTCAACGCTGCTCGGGATAACTACGCTTGTTATGTGATTGCTCGCAAACGCGCTGCTGTATATTTCTGAAACAACTCTACCCTCGGAGTCAGTGCTCGGAATAATTAAATCCGTCTCGTCGCCGTTATAGCCGGTAACCGCGACAGTTCCGCCGACGAGCACCTTGAAAGTAAATCCATCCAAAGCAACACGTTTAATACTATTTGAGCTAGCGTAATTCTCAGCATAAGATGAATCATTACAGTTGATTGTAAAACCAGAACCGCAATTTTTGAACGCGTCAGCGCCTATGCTTGTAACGCTGTCGGGAATTGTTAATCCTGTGAGCGCTGTGCAGCCCTCAAACGCGCTGCCGCCTATGCTTGTTACAGTGTTGGGAATCGATACGTTTGTTATGTTTGTTTTGCCCTTAAAGGCGTTAGCAGCTATACCTGTAACAGTACCTCCGGGACAGACTGAAGGAATAATCAATTTATCGGAAGAACCCGTATAAGCCGTAACCGAACATTTGCCGTCAGATGTCGCGCTGAAGCTGTAACCGTCAAGAGCGACGAACGGGTGATGATTACTTACGTAGGTTTCCGCGGCGCTTCCGCTGTAACCGTAGACAGTATATTTCGCGTCTGACCATGTCATAAACGCTCGATAGCCTATGGTTTCAACACTTGCGGGAATAATCACGCTTTTAATGTTGTAATTGCCATCAAATGCATAAGATTTTATTTCTGTAACAGGGTTGAGCCCGATAGATGGAGGAATGTTTAATATACTTGCCTCTGTGTTTGTACGGCCTGCAATTATAACTTTACCGTCCTTGACTTCGTATATTAAATCATCAGAGTACACGCCCTCTATATCGAGCGACGCAAAGTTAATACCGTTATTATTTGCGTAACGCTCTGCAGTTGAATCGCGATGACCTGCGATTGTTAATTCCGCCTTACAGTCAGCGAACGCGTTCGAACCTATACTTGTATTGCTGTTTGCAAATGTCGCGCTCACAAGATTTGAGCAGCCCTGGAACGCGTAATCGCCTATACTTGTAATGCTGTTCCTGAATGTCAGTCTTTCGAGATTCGAGCAGCCTCTGAACGCCGAGTCGCTTATGCTTGCAGTACTGTCGGGGAGTGATAAGCCCGTAAGTGACGAGCATCCCCGGAAAGCATTAGCGCCTATGCCGGAAATATTGTTTCCGAAGCGTACGTTTTTGACAGATGTTAACCCCGTAAACGCGTTTGCCTTGATTGCATCACCCGTTACGAATAAATCTGTAATTGTATTCGGTAAGTTAGCGAGATTTGATGTGTCCAGACCATGACCGCCGCTTATTACTAAGTCGGTAAATCTGCTGCATCCGCTGAAAGCTTCTTTGTCAATTTTTGAAACACTGTCAGGGATTGTTACTCGGGTAATGTCAGTGTTATCCTTAAACGCGTTTGCGCTTATGGTTGTGACGTCATATGCGCCGAGCAACGACGGTATTACCAGCCTGCCGTCAAACCCTTCAGGAGCTATAAAGCCTGTAATAACAGCCTTGCCGTTCACAACTGCATACTGAATGGTCTCGGAAGAATCAATGAATTTTATACCGTTATCGTAAGCGTAATTCTGCGCGTAGTATCCGCAGTCACCGTAAATTGTTAACGCGGGAACGCAGTCCGCGAACGCGTCAGCGCCTATGCTTGTTACGCTCTTGGGAATTGTTAGTCTTTCAAGTCCCGTACAGCCCTTGAAAGCGCGCGCGCCTATTTTTGCAACACCTCTTGTGATTGTTGCATCGGTGAGTCCCGTACAGCCTTCAAAGGCAGAGTCGCCGATGCTTTCAACGATTTTGGGAATTGTTACCTTAGTTATAGATTTATTTCCCTTAAACGCGTTGCTTTCTATACCCTTGACAGACCAGGTATGATTGCCTTTTGAACATGATGAAGGAATAGTAACATTTGCGTCAGTGCCTGAATAACTCTTTACAACGGCGTATGCTTCTACGGTTCTGGGCTTAACTATAGTATAGGTGAAGTCGCCGTCGGTAACCTCAGTCTTATAGACAGGCTCGAACAGATAATCCTTATCATTAAAGTTGTAGACCTTAGTGTTTTCTGAATCCGGGTTGAATGAACTACCGAAATAATCCTCGTAATATTTCTCGGGTACAGGATTATTTTTATCTGCTGTTCCGCTCTTAGTATCATATAGATATACGTTCCAGTGGTCGAACTCAAATATGTCGGCAGTAGCCTCATAAGAAGGCTTAACTCCTCTGATAGTAATGAATCTCGGTGAGTCTTCAATGTAAGGAATCTCGACTGTTGAATAAACAAAGAGCTCATTATCTGAATTATAATTGATATTAAAGCTTTTGGGGAAAGCTGCCGTAGTAGTATATTTGATAGGTTGAGCTTCATAAACAGGCTCAAACCGGAAGTCCTGGTTAGTAAGGTTTGTTACAGTTGTTTTCTTAGCCTCAGGCTTGAAGTCCTTGCCCAACAAATCGGCGTACTGAGAGCTGTCAATCGGGTGAGCTCTGTCAACCGTTTTGGTCAGAGTGTTGTAGGGATAAACCCTCCAGCACTTGAAGCTCCACATATAGCCGTCCTCGATGTACTCAACAGGTTTAACTGTTTCAATATCGATGGATACGGGATTTTCTGTGTCGTAGGCTATTTCCTTTGACTCGTATTTATACAGGCTGCTGTCCGACTCTGATGAGGTGGAGAATTTCAACTTGCCCTTTGACAAAGCGCTGACGGAAGATACATTGTTAGTGGCGCTCTCGGGCACACTTACCGTACAAGAGCTGAGCTTTGTGTAGAACGCCTCAAAGAAATAACTCAAACCGTCGCAATTTTTGACAGTTGTTGTTTCCGATTTAGCGTTAAAACCGTTGCCGAACAATGCTCGGTAGGCTACTGAGCTTACGGGATTGTCTCTGTCCACCTTATTTGTTGACGGGTTGTATTTGAAAACCTCCCAGTGGTCAAATACCCATCTGTCGCCTTCGCTTTCTACCCCCGGCTTAACGCCCTTGATTGTACGTGTGCTGTTCTGAGCAACCGTAAACTCAGTGTAATCGTAGCTTTGAGTGGATGAATTATACTTATCGGCGCAAGCTATAACACTGCTGTCTTTGATATTAATTATAAATGTGCGTACCAGTCGCTTAGAGGGTACCATATTATAACTATCCTTCAAGTTTTTGTACATGCTTGCTTTATCGCCGTTAGACAGCAAGCCGTCCCGCTCGGAGAATACGTTGATTTTAATGGTATTATTGGTGATATAATCCGAATAATCATCCAGGGTAAACCAATCGTTCTGAGTAAACCATTTATATCTTGAGTTGAAGAAAATGCCTGAGTTGCCTTCTGTTATCGGTTCGCCGATGCAGAAGTAGTAGGTATCGCCCTCGGTTTCAACATCATATGTCGAATCATTGGGGATAAATCTGATCTTGTCATAAAGACCTATACTAATTGGCATCCCGCCTTCAGAATAAAGCTGATTATATTCGGTAACCGCGTTGCTTGTCGCGTCTTTAACCTTCAAATTCGGGTACTTTGGTCTGTTGGAACCTGTATATTTAACATCAGCCTGTATGGAGCCCGTGCCCGTATAATAGCTGTCATAGCTTCTTATCCAGGCTTGCGGTACCTCTAAATCAGTATCATGGTTCTGGATAAGTCTGCCTGCGTTGTAAAGAATTGTTCCCAGGTCGTTCTGATTGTTTTTGTCGTAATCAGTCTTTACATATCTGAGGATAAAACGCAGAGCAGTGTAGAAATACTGGCGATAAAGCTCAAGGTCATCCTTTGAAACTTTGCCCTTTTCCAATTTGCCCTTAACAGTATCCCATAAATCAGAAAATATATCATCATAGGTTTCACTTGTCAAAGGAGTGTTAAGAGCTGTATTAAGATAATTTGTATAAATCTTAAGAAGAAGGGGAATGGAAATATCGCCCATTTCAAAATATGAAAAACCGTCCATAAACTTGTCGCTCTTTTCGGACGGAGCCATAAATAAATCCAATAAACCCCTGAGAGACTCCTCGAAGGTTTTCGTGCTGCCTTTTTGGGGCTTCTGGGCAGCGTATTCATCACGCTTATCATCTGCCGTTTTTGACGTAAACGTATAATTTACGAAATCCTGCCAGAAAATCATGAGCCAGTCTTCAACGCTCATATTGTAATCTCGGTCGCCCTTTTTGGTTTCCTGTATCAATTTGCCGCTCGGCCCGAGCAGCTGCAGATGTTCTCCTATAAGCGGTATAGCTCCAAGGGCCTGATTGCCTGCAATCGACATATAATACAAGGAGCCTGTGTGGAAATAGTCATCATATTCCGCGTCGGGATTCAGGAGTTTAAGCTGTTTGAGCATTTTTTGCTTCTGGGCGTTATAAGAGTCGGTTCCCAGAATTTCGGTGTAGTTGTCGTGGGTCACACCCTCTGTGTATTTGTTCGGTACATTTGTACCGGGGAGAAAGTGGTCAACACCGTAGCGGATAAAGCCCAAATCTCCCATGGCAACCCATGGAACGATATCACGGAAATTTATTATATTATGAATGGATTCGTAGTTACAGGTTGACTTTATGGCAGATGCGACGCCGCCCTTTGGAGCCTCTATGGGATAGGCGAATGTGCGTTTGCCGTTGTTATTATAATTATCAATAATTCTCTTGGCTGTAAGGTTAGAGGTAGCGCCCGCGCGGGAGAAGCCCGATATCCAGAACTTTGTTGTGGAGCTTGTGCCCGTTATGTTTTTCTTCTCAAGGAATTTTTCAAGACCCGAGAACACCTGATTTGCCGCGTTAGCGAAGCCTGCGTGCTCGCCCGATTTGCCTAAGGTTACGTTTGAGGACCACTCAGACTCGTAGCCGCCGCCGCGGACAGCTATGATGACCAGGTCGTCGCCGTTTGAGAGCTTCTTTGTGGCGATACAGTAGCCGATTGAATCCATTTCGGGCTTACGGGCGTAGCTGTCAGACAGGAATATGTCCGAATTTTTACAACCCATATCTATCATCATCTGATGGATATTCTTGCCCTTGAACGTATAGTTGCCGTCGTCGCCCGTGCTTCCCGCTCTGGCATTCATAGCGGCATTAGCCATACACGCTGAGAGTGTGGCAAGGTGATCGTTATAATTCTGAGCGTTCTCCATAAAGTAGCCGTCGGAATAATAGAACACAGCGTCACAGTCACCGCCTGACGCGGCGTAGGTATATACACCCCTCTTAACGGGCTGGTCGTTATATGTCAGGTATGTGATATCAACAGCCTTTCTTGTTTCAAATTGCATAACAGGTGTGGGCTGAGGCTTATCGCCCGCTACAAGAGTAATATAAGGCCCGTTCTGAGTATAAAGATAATTTGAAAGATAATCTGCTTCCGTACTGGGAAGAGTAACAAAATGAGCTCCGCTCTTGTCGGATTCGAAATATTTAACGTAAGACGTGTCGCCGAATTTTGTAAGCCTGGTATCGCCACGGTCGGACGCGTATGTGACATAAACACCTGAAACACCGTACTCGGCATTAGAATTCAAGTCAAGCTTAGCCTTAACGTAACCTGTCCTGTTCCTGTAATCCATGGGTGTATTGCCGTTACCGCTGGTGTTGTGCATGGCGAATTTCGACATATAGAGGTTCTGATACTTGGGATACTCGCCGTTGCCGTAAATTCCGCAATAACCTTCAAGCTGAACATCAATACCTTGAGCGTTATATACACCGTCGCCGTATTTGCTTGCGACATTCACAGAAATCTCAACATTCTTATAAGTGTTATATGCCGCGCTCTTGGAACTGCCGCCGTTGTATACACCGCCGCCGTTTTTCTTGGAATTATTCTCTGTGATAACACAATCCTCGAAGGTGCAGTATTCACCAATCGTATAAACACCGCCGCCGTCCTCGTTTGAGTAGTTGTTATCAAACTGTACTCCCTTAACAGAACAATAACCATTATCAAAATACGCGCCTCCGCCGTATACAACAGCGAAGTTTGTCGAAATGGTGCTCGGGCATTCGCCGAGTACGCCCTTGCCGTCACCCTCAATTACACAGTTATCAGCTGACATAGAGGAGTATTTGTCATTTTCTTTGCGGACAACCGCTACGCCGCCGCCCTTTCGGGCATAATTGCACGAAACCTCACTGTTATCCAGATAAAGCTCGCATTCGTTTCCGTAAAGACAAATTCCTCCGCCGAAGCCATACTCACAATCTTCGAATTCGTAATCTCCCTCGGCGCGGTTACCTGTTACCGCGGTATAATGAAGATCAACACATCCGCCTTGATCAACATATATTCCGCCACCATCAGAACTTGTGTAACCGCCTGTTATAACGCCGCGGTTTTCAACCGTATAATCCTGTATTGTACCGTTGGGCCACCATACGGACGTCGAAACGGAGCATGAGGGCTTTGGATGGGCCTTAGTTCCCCCGTAAATGTTCAGACTCGCGTCTCTCTCAACATAAAAAACACTGCCATTGTCATTAGATGCATCCGCGTTTATAAGTCCCCTGTCGAGCTTGTGACCGTTGAGCTCGAGATTAATGTAACCGCGAACTGATAATGTATCCGAAATCTGCACATCGGTAAGAATACCCACCGTGCTGCTGCTGTTGCTCGCCGCACTCCATGCTTGCGCAAATGTAGCAACGTATGTGCGGTCAATTCCGTTCGTGCTGTAATAATAGTTGCTTGTGGGAGTAGTATTCTGAGAGCTAAGGTCACGGAACGGAATGTTATACTGTGCCGCGTATGTTTGAGCGGTAGACGGAGTATATCCGTAGAATACCAGACCTGAGCCAGGGTCGCCGAATGCCTGATATCCTTTCGTAGACTCTATTGATACGCTACCGGAGTAAAACTTTACGCTCGCCATACCCTTGCAGCCGTAGAAAGCAAAATCCTTTATCTCCTTAACACTTGCGGGTATAACCAAACTGCTAAGCTCTACACACCTGACAAAAGCTGACTCTTCTATAGTCGTAACGCTTGAGGGAATCGCTAAATTGGAAAACTTAGGACAGCAGGCAAACGCCCCCGAGCCTATAGTTTTAAGATTATATTGCAGTAATACACCGCTCAAATTTTCGCAGTATGAAAACGCCTGAGTGTCTATTTTTTCAACACTTTTGGGGATACAAATACTTTTAAGACTTGTGCATCCGCTGAACGTATACGCGTTGATAGTTTGAAGATTATTATCGGGCAAAGTTACTTTTTCAAGACCCGTGCAGTTATAAAACGCGTAAGCGCCCAAGCTGTAAACAGTATCGGGAAGCGTGACGCTCTTAAGACTTGTACAAAGTGTAAAAGCATAGCTTCCTATCCTGCCGAGAGTATCGGGGAAGCTGATACTCCTTAAATTCTGGCAATATCCGCAAGCGTAATCGCTTATACTCGTAACGCTCTTCGGAATAGTAAGGCTTGTTATTTTTTTGTTATTACTAAATGAGTACGCACCAATGCTTGTAACAATATAGCCTTTATATCTTGACGGAATTACAACATTCCCGCCTGAGCCCTTGTAGGATTTAAGCATAACATTGCCGTATTCATCGGGAGCATAGAACTCAAAATCATCGGGATTGCTCGCTTCGGTGTTATCCTCAACATAACTTATGTGATTCGAAACCGCCCAGTTATACGCCGCGGATGACTCCTTTGCGATAATTCTGAAATTAACGTTGCACCCAAAAAACGGCTGACCTTCAATAGCAGTGACGCTGGCGGGAATAACCGCGCTTTCGAGATTTGAACATCCCCCGAACGCGTAATCGCCTATGCTTGTAATACTTCCTGCCATATCTACGCTTTTTATGCTCTTATTATTAGCGAAAGCGTACGTGGCTATCTGCGTAACAGACTTGCCGTCCATAGCTGAAGGAATGTAGAGATCACCCGCTGTTCCTTCAGGTACTCCTATATAGCTTACGATTTCAAGCTTGTTTCCGCTAAGCACCCTGTAAAAGTAAGCAGACACTTCACCGTAATCATAGCCGTTTTTGCTTGCGTAAGTTTTTGCCTGTGACGAAAGCTGCGTCCAAAACATCAAAGCACGGCTGCAGCCGCTGAACGCTTCGTTGTGAATATAACTTACGCTTGCGGGAACAAATATGTTGAACAAATCCGAGCATCCTTTAAAGGCTTCCGCGCCTATGCTTGTAACGCTGGCGGAAATTATCATGTTGCGTATTGTCGCATTATCCTTGAACGCGCCTTCTTCGATTTTCGTAACAGGTTTGCCGTCAATCTCAGCGGGAATAATAACATCGCCGCCTGTTCCCTTATAACCTGTTATTCTGACTTTTTCGTCAAAATCACCGTAAACCTCGTAGGAAAAGTCGCTGACCGCTCCTTTATACGAGCTTATGTCTACATAGGCTGCACCTGTGTCCTCACCGTTAAGTATAGGTTTGTCGGTGTTCGCCGCGCTGACCGAAAGCGGTGTAATCATAACCGCCGACAGCATCAGAACCGTCAAAAGGACGCTTACAAGCCTTATAAATTTTTTCTTCAAAATAACCACCCTTTCTCTTCACATTATATTCTTCGGTAACATTATTAAACCTGCTCATTTTCTGAGGAAAACGAGTAAATCATCGTTTTTGCTTCATATAAATAAATAAACAATATATCTACTCATGTTAATAATATAGGTTTCCTTTTTTGTTGTCAATAGTTTACAATAGATTTATAAATAAAATCCTGAAGCACGGTAAATTTGTTTTCATTTCTTTTGTAAGACACCTTAAAACTTGTTGATTCTTATCGGATTATCATGTATTTTCAAATAACGGTATGGCGAAAAAGATTAAAGTCAAGGTAAAATAATTACAAACAAGGGCGCGGCTAACCGCGCCCTTTCGATTGTTCGACGCAAAATTGCGCTCATGTACATTATGCATAAAATATGATATGCATTTTTAGTTAAAAAAACATATCGAAATATGCTACAATAAATAAGTAAAACAAATCTATAAATTCGGGAGGAATAGAATTGGAAGCTAAAATCAGGCGTACTCAGGACAATCTGTTTGTTCTGGGGACAAGCGTTATTGCGTTCGGATTATGGAACTTGATAAAGTTCACCGTATATTTTTTCTTCAACTCAGACGATATAAAGCAGGCTGTCGATGAAAAATATTTTATATTTTCCATTATTGTGACTTGGGTGATGTTCTTTATAAGCTTTTTGCTCAGGTGTTTTATCGGTATTTCGGCGCGAGCCGAGGGCAAGGGCAAACGGAAAAGCGTTCTCTACCTTGTGTTCACGGGGATAATAATGTCTGTATATTTTCTGATAATTGTTTTTGAAACGTTTTTCTTCATATTTCAGCTCGAACACATCTTTACGATGGTTGTCACACTTATAATCGATATTACATCGTTTATGTTTCTTCTTGAACTGATGATTAATTCAATCAGAATAAGACACCTGAGAAGGGAAGTGAGCAAATGAATTCTGACTTTCACTATTACGCCACATACTGTGCCGCTCAGCTTGCGGGTTATACTCACGAAGAAAGTCTTGATATCGCGTACAGTGACCGCTTTGTGGACTTGTGCAGCAAAACTATGCTGTCAAAGCTCAAGGCGCCTTCCGCCGCGGCGACAACTCAGCTGCCCCTGGAAATGATGGACATAAGGACAGACGTCGTAGGACTGCAGTTAATAACACGCATATGGTCATCCTTCCATTTTCTTCCGTATGATTTACACGCCGAGCCTCCGAAACGCTGCTCCAAACGCTACAAGAACAAATACAGGCTCATCTGCGGTCCGAACGGTGAACTGCTGAAAGAAACCGTCAAGCTTGCGAAAGGCAACAGCCTGCAGGCTGTCGGTCTTGCCATGCACGTGCTCGCTGACACGTGGGCGCACCGTTATTTCGCAGGCACTCCATCACTTGTAATCAACAACACCAATCGGTATTTTTATGAGCTTTTTCCGTCAGAAAACGGTTATACAGAAAAAAAGATTACCTTCCGCCACAGCGCTACATCGCCCGACGATTTGGATAAAAGCATCTACACAGCGAGCCTGATCTCTAACAGTGAGAATTCCATTATGAACCTCGGTCACGGAAGAGCGGGACACCTGCCCGACTACAGCTTTATCAGATATAAGTATCTCCCCGCGTGGGGCAATTATGAGGAGATCATCAAAGACAACCCCTCGGATTATACCCATGCTTTCTACCAGATGGTCTACGCTATGAAATTTCTCAGGGGTATGTATGACAGCTTCGAAACCGAAACATACGACACAGAGGTCGACGAAAATATCAGAGAAGAGGTCAACAGAATAATCAATATAAGAAAGCTCAACTTAAGCGACGAATGGAAAGCTCTCGGCGAAAAGCTGTCGGGCTGTGAGATTGAAGCCTTTGACGTAGACAAATATCGTTCGGAGTACTTGGATGCCGACAAGAATTCAAAGGACAACACCTTCCTCGGCAAGTTCATTCTTTCCGCACTTGCGCAGAAAAGTATGGTCACCAACAAGATATATAATTCGGGGAACAAGCTCGCGGGCTACTCGATTGATTATGAGGACAAGGGATTCAAAGGCATTAGGGCGTTCAAATCTCTCGTAAAGGAGGATGAAGCATGAGTTATTTTCAGCGTATAAAAAGCGTATTCAGCGGCGTCTTTATGATTCTTTTCGCTTTGCTGCTTCTCTTTGCTCCCAAACAAAGTTATCCTCTAATAGCTATAATTGTGAGTATGCTTGTATTTGTTTACGGGTTCAAACTTCTGATTTATTACTTCAGAATGGCAAGATATATGGTGGGCGGCAAGGCTGCTTTGTGTCAGGCAATTATCATACTTGACGCAGCTTTGTTTATATCGACAATGGTGTTTATGGGCGATCTTTTCATTATGATATATCTTCTGGGCATTTACGCTTTCACGGGCTTTGTGGATATCCTCAGAGCTATTGAATCAATGAGTATGAAGTCGAAGAACTGGAAGCTGAAATTCTTCACAGGATTATTAAGCGTACTGTTCGCCGTAACGCTCGTTATTGTAGGCGCGATAAACGGAAATCTTGAAATTGTAGTTTACGGCTTTTGCTTCAGCCTTTTTTATTCAGCTGCAGTACGAATTGCCACCGCGTTCAAGCGCACAGCAATTGTCTATATCCAATAAGAAACATATTCTGATAAAATACAATAAAACCTCGCAATATATCTCCAAAAATAAGACCGGGCAGCTTTCTTTCGGGCTGCCCGGTTAGTACTTTAAAGGGTTTTACAGTTCAATATTATTCTTTTTTAACAGTTCTCGAGCGCTTTCTACCGAGTCAACACCCGTAGCGTTCTTAATAGGAGCAAATTCCTTATCTCTGATGACTTCATAAGGGAGACAGCTCGAAAGCTGATGAATCATATCGAGCACAAGCTGTTCGAACTTGTAGCCGTTGGGCTCATCGGGTTTTACGGGATTTCCGTTTTCATCAATATAGGGTATTTTCTTCTTGACGATGTGCATGGGCATTTTATCGTCGGTTACCTTTGACAGGTCGCTTGTACGGAAAAGATAGTTCAAAATAACGCCGTAGTTATACGCAGGATCGCCGTTTGCGTCTTTAGCGTTCATCATTTCTTCGGACAGCTCATAGTATTCAACGATGGAAGGTTTGCTGTCCTCAAGGCACATAACGCCTACCTTTTCATCGGGCGCAGCCTTGCGTACGACCTTTGAGCCGACGGCAACGTCAGCGAGAATCGTAGCACCCACGAAACAGGGATCGCAGATTCGCTGGAGCACATTATCCACGGCAAAAATATTAATCCACTCTATTCCTTCATCTGTCAGAATCTTATCAAGTCCCGCGCGAATCATCGAAGAATACCAGCCCGCGTTGCCGTTGGGTGAGGTAGAAATTCGGTCTTTGGTCTCCATATAAAGCTTGCCGTCATAATCGCACGCGGGAGCCATGTCCTGTTTGAAGAATACGACACGGTCTGCTTTGTAGCCGAAATAATTGTTTTCCTTAAAGAATTTGACGGTTGCGTCATTATTCTTTTCGCTTGTCATAACGAACAGTCTGATCCATGTATCGGTCTCTTTAACAATGTCAAGAAGATTCGATATGATTCGCTCAAAAATATACACGGGCTTTGTAATACCTATGTCATACATGCCCTTCGGACCGTCAGAACCGAGTCTTGTACCCATTCCGCCCGCAAGCAGAAGAGCAGCCGTCTTGCCCGCCTTGATAGCGGCAACACCCGCGTCATAAAGCTCCTGTTTACGGCTTTCGATTTCACTGATTTGCATAGCTGCAAGAGGCGAAAAAACACCGCGCTCGCCGCTGACGCCGTTTCCGATTCTTTTCAATACGGAAAAGTCGGTTTCTTCAATCTGTTTGAGCAGATTTTCTTTCTGTGTTTCAGACAACTCATCATAGTATTTTAAAATGTGTTCCTGACCTATAGCTGTCATTTTGGCTTTTGCTTCTGCGTAATTCATATTTATCTCCTTGCCGCCTAATCAGGCTGTTTTTCTGTTGGTGTAAGTTAATATTTTATGCTCCCGCAAACTGGCTGTTTTACAGTTCCTCATACAGTCCGTTCTTAGAGAGAAGTTCATCGTGTTTGCCGATTTCGACAACGTCTCCGTCTTTCATAATAAATATCTGATCAGTGTTTTTGTTCCGCGGATGTTTAGCTGAAGGTAATCCATAATATGGTTGATATGGTCAGAAAACAGCGTTTTTAATACAGCGCAAAATAACACCGGTATAACACCAGCATAACGCCGAGAGAAAACTCTCTCGGCGTTATTTGTTATTCTTCTACTTTAACTCTCAGCTTAAGTACTAATCCGTTGACTTTGATCTTCAGGGTTGTATTGCCCTTCGCAAGTCCTTTGATTTTCAGCTTAGTTGCGTTTTTCTTGGATATTACTTTAGCTTTTTTGTTCTTAATATATACATTATTGATTTTAGACGCTTTGCCTGTAATCTTAACAATAACGGTCTTGCCGCACTTAACGGTGACTTTCTTTTTGCTGAGCTTCGGCGAGGTCTTAACCGTTACCTTACAGTTTAGCTTCTTGCCGTCCGTTAAGATGGCGGTAATTGTAACAGAACCCTTTCTTAAGGCAGTTACCTTTCCGCTCTTTACTTTAACAACCTTTGAGTTGGAAGATTTCCAGCTCTTTACTGTACCGTTAGTAACTTTCAGCGTAAGAGTTTTGCCCGCCTTTAATTTAGCGGTTGTCTTGCTGAGTTTAGGTGCAGAAGTTGTCGGGTTTGTGGGATCCGTCGGATTTGTAACAGTTGTCGGGTTTGTGGGTTCTGTCGGGTTTGTAGGATTAGTCGGCTGAGTAGGAGTAATAAAGCCGTTTTCTATACCATACTTCTCAGCATTGGAGCCCGAAGGACAATCCATAGTAAATCCTTCAACCTTAACTGTATTTCCGTCAGTTTCCATATATCCGAATGCTAACGAGCCAATTTCCTCAACGGAGTCGAGCTTGACTGATTTAAGCTCGGGGCAGTCAAAGAATGCCTTTTCTCCTATTTTTGTAACGCTGTTGGAAATATCAACACTCGAGAGATTTTCGCAACCCGAGAAAGCCTCGCTTTTTATTTCGTTACCTGTAACCGTTAATGTAGTAACAGTGTCTTTCGGCAAGCT
The DNA here is from genome assembly GCA_024690465.1 of Ruminococcus sp. GTDB lineage: Bacteria > Bacillota > Clostridia > Oscillospirales > Acutalibacteraceae > Ruminococcoides. Next base: position 23,722 of record JAILPC010000110.1, on the reverse strand, counting down.
ATCGTAATTGAAGCTTCCGTCTCCGGGTACTTTCAAGTCTGTGAGTTTTGTACAACCGCTGAATGCGTCAGCTTCTACGCTTGTAACACTCGAGGGAATTGTTACGCTCGTAAGTCCTGTGCAATTTTCGAACGCGTTATTATTTATATTTTTAACGTCTTCGATTTCAACACTTGTGAGCTTTTCGCAGCCTGAGAAAGCGTCGCTCTTTATTTCATCGCCTGTAACCGTTAATGTAGTAACGGTGTCTTTCGGCAGGTTATCGTAATTGAAACTTCCGTCTCCCGATACTGTCAGGTCTGTGAGATTAGTACAGCCGCTGAACGCGCTGTCACCGATGGACGTTACCGTTTCGGGAATCATCACGCTGTCAAGACTTGAACAATCCTTGAACGCGTTATCGTCGATGGTCGTAACATTGCCGGGGATTGAGAAGTTATTGAGCTTTACGCAGCCCTCAAACGCGCCTTCTTCTATAGTCTTGATGCTGCTCGGGAACGAAACAGTCTCGAGCTCTACACAATCCTTGAACGCTTGAGTTTTTATAGTCTCAATGCCGTCATTAATCTTTACGCTCTTAAGATTTGTGTAGTCACTGAACGCCTTACTCTTGATAATCTGGGATCCTGACAATTTGCTGTTAACGGTAACTGTCAGATTCTTAACATATTCTTTCGGCAGGTTGTCATAGTTAAACTCAGCATTTCCGGGCGCTGTCAGCTTGGCAAGGTACGCACAGACTCCAAACGCGTCTTCGTCTATAAATGTAACGCTGTCGGGAATTGTGATGCTTGTGATGCCTAAACAGCGGAAGAACGCACCGTAGCCTATGGATGTTAAACCGTCAGGAAGATTAATGCTCCTGAGGTTCGTGCAATTCATAAACGCACCGTCTTCTATGGAAGTAATGCTGTCTGATAGAACAACGCTTGTAAGATTTGACCAGTTCACGAAGGCTTGAGCCCTGACGGAATTTCCTGTGAGGGTCAACGTCTTAATACTTGTTCTCGGAAGTCTGTTGAAATCAAATGACATATCTCCGGGTACCGTTAAATCCTTCAGATTATCACAGTCTTTAAATGCGTTTGAGTTAATTACACCTTCGAGTTTTGTAACGCTGGCAGGGATTGTCAGAGATTTAAGACTCTTACAGGTACTGAAAGCATTCTCTCCGATTGTTGTAACACTGTCCGCAACCGTAAAGCTTTCAATATCCTTTCCGGGAGCAACTTTAACGAGAACGGTACCGTCCTTGCTGTAGAGATCGCCGTCTATAGTCTGGTAATTCGGGTTTGCTGGATCAACTACTATGCTTGTAAGGGATGAGCAGTTATTGAACGCGGAAGCGTTTATGCTTGTAACGCTTGCGGGGATTCTGATGCTTTCAAGAGATGTGCATCCTCCGAACACAGTGCTGCCTATTGTAGTAACACTGTCGGGAATCATTATCTCATTGAGGTTTGAACATCCAAAGAACGCTCCGCCGTCTATACTGGTTATACCGTCGATAATTGTCACATTCTCAATATTGGTCAGGTTTTTGAAGGCGTAGGTACCAATATGAGTGACATCGTACACTGTATTCTCTACTTTGACTGTGGGAGGAATAAATAAATCTGTGTCGGTGCCCCTGTAGCCGTGTACCGTATATCTTGAATCAATATAGTCATATATCAATCCATTATCAACATCAAAAGCCACAAAGTTTATATTCTTGCCGTTTGTAAAGGTCTCCGCCGTGGAACCAGAACAGCCATAGATGGTGAGGTCAGAGGAATTGTCAAAGGCGCTTTCCGTATATTCGTCATCATCGCTTATCTGTGCCGATTTATTCAGAATATATACCTTTCTAAGGCTTTCGCAGTCTTTAAACGCGGCGCTATTTATTTCTTCAACACTCTCAGGGAGTACTATCTTCTCCAGGTTCTCACAACCTCTGAATGCCTCGTGTCCAATTGAAGAAACGCCGTTTTTAATCGTTACATTTCTGAGGTTTTCACAGTCTTCAAACATCTGCATACCGATACCGCTGAATTTAGCGGGGATTGTTATACTCTCAAGACTTGTGCAGCCTTTGAATATTTCGTAACCGAGATCCCAAACTTCTCCGGTAGGTAAGTTGACGTTCTCAAGACTTGTGCAACCGCTGAACGCTGCATTTTCTATTAAGCCAACGCTGTCAGGGATTGTTATGCTCTCAAGGCTTGTGCAGCCGTTAAACGCATTTTCGCAAATTTGATTTACACAATCAGGAATTGTGATGCTCTTGAGTCTTGTGCAGCCTCTGAACATTCCTGACAATAATCTGTAAAAATCTTCATTATTGGGGAGAGTAACACTCTTGAGTCGTTCGCATCCCGCGAACACAGCGGAATCTCCGTATGTCCAATAGCCAAGATTTCTTACGCTGTCAGGGATTGTTATGGATTTGATACCCGTTCTTGCAAAAGCATTGTTGCCGATATTTTCGACAGTATCGGGAATTACTACCTCTTCAAGGCTTTCGCAGCATCTGAAAGCACTGTCTGCGATAGAAGTAATGCCGCTCTTTATCTCTATGCTCTCAAGGTTTTTACATCCTGCGAACATATTCTCGGATGTACTGGAAATTATCGCGCTCTCGAGACTTGAGCAGCCGCTGAACACTGCCGCTCCGAAACCTGAAACCTTGGATAAATCAAGATTTACGATGCCTGTGCAGTTTTCAAACGCGTGTTCACCCAAACCTGTAACATTAGAAAGGTTGACGGACTTAAGCTTTGAAGCGTTCCAGAACGCGTAATCCGCTATTGCAGTTACGGTGTCCGGAACAGTAAAGGAAGTATTTGCCTTTAACTCAGGGTACTTGATTAACTGAGTGCCTTCTTTGTTATAAAGGACGCCGTCAACGGATTTATAATCCGAGTTGCCAGACGCGACGGTTATATTCGCGAGGCTGACGCAGCCGTCGAACGGATCCAACTCAACAGCCCAATAGAGTCCGTATAAATCCAAGCCCTGGTTGGTTATGGTGTTAAGGCTTGCGGGTAAATTAATTGATGATAACTTCTTACAGCCCGTAAATGCTCCGCTGTAGATTGCTGTAATACCCTCAGAAAGTGTAATACTTGTAACAGACTTCTGATTCCTGAACGCTTCCTGAGCAATCGCGGTAACAGGGTATCCGTCAATGGTATCGGGAACGACTACATCTCCGCTGCCTTTATACTTGGTGATAATGGCGTTGCCTTCATCTACCTGATACTCAAATCCGTTTGAGGTTGACGAGAAGTTAATGTTATTAACCTCCGCGTATTCCTGAATATTGGAGCTGGGTTCAGCATATAAGGTCAGTCCAACGCCGATACCGCCGCCTTTGTGGATTGCAAAGACATCGTCAGCTAATATTGTTTCACTGTTAAGGAAAGTCACTTTACCAAGAGCTGAGCATCTGCTGAACGCTAAACTGTCTATGTTCGTAACGCTCTCGGGAATTGTTAAGCTTGTAAGACCCGAGCATTGATAGAATGCGTATTCGCCAATACTCTTGACTCCTTCGGTGATTGTGAGACTTGTAAGTCCCTCGCATCCATAGAACGCGTAGTCGCCAATATTGTTAACACTGCTTGGGATAGTAATGCTTGTAAGCTTATTGCAGTTTCCGAACGCGAACATGCCCATCTCGCTTACACCTGTATAGAACGTAACTCCTTCAAGGTCTGAGCAATTATAGAACGCGTAGTCACCTATGCTCTCGATGCTGTCGGAGATAGTGACGCTTGTGAGTCCCGAATTCTTAAACGCTGCTTCGTCTATGGCCGTTACGCTGTCGGGGATATTAACACTTGTGAGAGCAGAGCAGTTTCTGAAAGCGTTTGAGCCTATTTCGGAAATGCCGTTTGAAATAGTGACTTGTGCAAGATCCTCGCAGTCGGTGAATGCGTAGTCCGAAATACGATTAACGCTGTTCGGGATCGAAATGCTTGTAAGTCCTGTACGACCAAAAGCGTATTCCCCTATATCAGAAACGCTGTTGGGGATTGAAACACTTGTGAGCTCTAAACAAACGTTGAACGCGTTTTTGCCGATTGAGGTTACGCTGTTGGGAATTGTTACGTCGGTAAGGCTTGTGCAGCTGTAAAACGCATACTCGCCTATAGCTGTTACTCCGTTCTGGATTGTAACGGTTGCAAGGTCTCTGCTGCCGGAGAACACGTTTCTGCCCATATCCGTAACACTGCCCGGGATAGTAACACTTGTAAGTCCCGAATCTTCAAAAGCAGATGTGCCTATGCTTGTAACGGTGCTCGGAATTGTAAAGGAGGTAAGAGCGCCGCATTCATAGAACGCCATTTGACCGATTTCGGTAATATTGCCGTTGACAGTCACGCTTGCGAGATTTTCGCACATTTCGAACGCGCCGTCCTCAATCTTTTTAACTCCTGTTCCGATTGTTACGTCGGTGAGGTTTTTGTTTTCGGTAAACGCGCAGGTTCCGATCGTCGTCACGCTGTTTGCGATAGTGTAACTCGATCCTGATTTTGCCGCGGGGTACTCAATCAACTTTGTAACATTTTTATCAAAGAGAACGCCGTTTACATCCTTATAACACTGGTTGTTTGAATCAACCTTTATTTCGGTGAGCTTGTCGCAATAGCCGAACGGCGTTGCGCCGAGACTGATTACGGAAGCGGGGATTGTTACACTCGTCAGTTTATCACAGTCTTCGAACGCGTCATCTCCTATCGTTGTGACGCCGTTAGGAATATTCACGCTAGTAAGTCCGCAGTTTTCGAAGGCACCTCTACCGATAGTTGTTAATGTGTCCGGAATCACAACATTTTTAAGGGGTGATTCTTCTTTGGAGAGGTTTACAAACGCATAGTCGTTTATCTCGGTAACCTTATATACATGGCCGTTTTTCGCAAAAACAGGCGGAATTATAAGTGTGGCGGGCATGGAATCGTCGTAGCCGTTGATTCTCGCTTCACCCAGATGGTTCGGTCTGTCTACGGTAAAGTTAAAGCCGTTTGTTTCATCAATAGCCATAAAGCCTATGCTCTTGGAGTCGGTATAAGTCTCGGCAGTAGAGCCTTTATAGCCAAATATTGTGATATTTGAGCTGTTATCGAACGCGGCAGCGTCGATTTCAGCTTCGCTGTTCAGAATGGTAACCGCTTTAAGATTGGAGCAATCCTTGAACGCGTTCGCTTCTATCGTCTTGACGCTTTCCGGAATCATTACACTCGTAACGGAAGCAATTGACTTCAGCGCGTCGCTTTGGATTGTTTCAACGGTACGGCCGTCGAGAGTATCGGGAACCGTCACCAAACCGCCCTGACCTGTGTAGCCTGTGATAACAGCGGAATTTGTGCCGCTGGGTGCATATGTCCATTCGCCCGTTGCGCTTCCGCGGTCAATCGCTACAAATCTAAGGTTGTTGTTTGCCGCATAGGTTTGAGCCTTAGAGTTGCTATACGAGTAAATAACCAGGTTGGGACCGCAGTCAATAAACGAACCGCTGCCAAATGAAATATTTTTGTTGAGTATCGTCACACTTGTGAGGTTTGTACAGCTGTTGAATGCCGAAGCGCCGATACTCGTTACGTTTTCGGGAATAGTTACGCTCTTAACACTGGATTGTTTGAACGCGTTTTTACCAATGCTCGTAACCGTGCCAGAGATTGAAACATTTGAAACTCCTGAGGCTGATTTGAAAGCGTCATCCGCTATCGAAATAACCTTGTATGCTTTCCAATCATTGGAATCAGCAGAGTTCAGACAATACATCGGAACGGTTGCGTCTTTTGAAATGGAGTCACTGCATCCTATAACCGACGCAACATATTTTCCGTCGATAGTTTCACATTTGTAGGTGAAGTCATCAACAGCGACAAAGTCTTTTCTGTAGTCTTTCGCGTAAAGATACGGATTTGCGTTGGTGTATCCTGTAACGGTGAATTCATCGAGCGAATCGAATGTACCGCTGGAGAATCCGCCCTTGCCGAGCATGATTATCTGTGAAAGCGATGTATCTCCCTCAAACACCTTTTCTCCCAGCTGACTTACACGTCTGGGAAGCACTATGCTCTTTAAAGAGGTACAGTTTGCAAACGCTTTATCTTTTATCGTTAATCCTTTTTTACTGTTGGATTCGATTATTACTTCCTCAAGTTTTTCGCACCCATTGAACGCGTCGTGGTCTAATTGAATAAGAGTTGAGGGAAGCGTTGCGGATTTCAGATTCTTACAATTCTTGAAGGCTTCTTTCGAAATGTACTTAACTCCCTCGGGAATTATTACACGATCAACATGATCATTGCCCTCAAACGCGTTTTCGGCAATCTGGGTAACATTATACGTATCTGATTGCATCTTTGACGGTACGGTGACCACAAGTTCCCGACCGTCGGCGTAGCTGAAGTTGCCTGTGTACTTGGTAATTACGGCGTTGCCCTCATAAATTGTATAACGCCAGTAATCCTCGCCGAAAATAAATGTTTGGTTATATTGCTTCTCATATTTTAAACCGTTGTTTACAGCATATTGATGAGCTGTTGAGTTCGGCAGCGCGTGAATCGTTAACAGACTAAGACAGTTCTTGAATACGTCAGAACCAAAAGTGACATTGTATTTTAAGACGGTCACATCCTCAAGCCCTGTACAGCCCTCAAAGGCGTTATCGCCGATAGAACCGACACTGGCAGGGATTCCAACGCTCGTAAGACTGGTACACTCTTTAAACGCGTTTTTGCCTATACTTTTTATTGTGCTTTCAAGGATAAGATTATTAAAGTAACAGTACGAAAATCTTCCGTCCTTAACTTCGTCGCCCGTAACCGTAACAGTTTTGAAGAAATTCGGAACGTTTCCATAACTGCAGTCATCGTCACCGGGTATTGTCAGGTTTTCTATTTTACCGCAGTTTTCGAAAATAAAACTGCCGACCGTTCTGGCGTGACCCATAAGATAGAATGGTTTAAAGGTTACATTTTCAAGACCCGTGCAACCCTTAAACGCGTCGTTACCTATGTAAATAAGTTTATATCCGGGGATTGTAAGATTGGTAAACTTCACACATCCCTCAAACGCGTAAGCTCCTAAATACTCGAGTCTATACGGTATCTCGAAGGGGTCGAGTTCAGAACAGCCTGAGAATGCGTAATCACCTATTCTGGCAATATCGTCGGTAATGTTGATGCTCTTGAGACTGTTACAGCCCTTAAACGCGCCGTCGCCTATATTTTTCATGTCATCCGATAACTTTACGGATTTGAGGTTGACGCAATTCGTAAACGCGTTATTTTTGATGGTGTCACCTGTCACATTAATCTTTTCTACTGTGGTGACAGGAAGATTAGCGTAATCAAAGTTTGCGTTTCCGCCGACTGTCAATTCTGTTATCGGACAGTTGCTGAACGCCCGCGCTCCAAGGTGTTCAAGAGAATCGGGAATAGTTATCTTGGTAAGACCCGAGCAGTTTGTAAACGCGTTGTCGCCAATTGTCTTGATATTGTCGGGGAGCGTGATACTTTTAATATTTGTCTTTCCTTTGAATGCTCTGTCCGCAATAGCGCTGACAGGGGAATCAAGCACTGTTGACGGAATTACTACCTTTCCGCCCGTACCGTTATATTTATTTATGGTGTAGTACTTGTTTTCAAGGTCATACTCAAATACATAATCTCCGTCCTGGAATGCTTTTTCATACTTCAATACGAAACGCCTTGATTCGGACTGCAAATAATCGGCTGATTGTTTGTTGTTATCCGTAGTCTCACCGTTAGATTTCATATCATAGTGAGTTGAAAATGCCCGTATTTCATACAAATCATTTTCTTCCGTGCCGGTAGAAGCGACAAAATCGCTCATTTTCTTGCCATTTGAGAAGGCGTTCCACTTCTGCTCTGTTTTGTCGTCTTTGCTATAGAACTGATAGTAGATAGCCTCTCCCGAGTCTCTGAGTGATTTACTGTTGGGAACAAGCCTTACTATATCACTCGGATGAACCGTAATCGTCGTGGCGTCTGAATAGGTAGTTGCCTTGCCTGTAGTGGCGGAGATAACCTCAACAGCAGGGTCTGCGGGTTTTGTCTTTCCGCTGTATGCTACAGGACTTGTTTCGTTATTATAGTAGCTGTCGTAACTTCTTATCCAGGCCGTAGCAATCTCGGGAATATGAGTCTGGAAAAGAATTTTTATATTTTTTGCCAAGGTTCCGAGCAGCTGTCCGCCGTCCTTGTTGTAATCGTCGCCCAAGAAGTTAAGCAGATATTTCAGCGCCGCTTTGAACGCGTTTCTGTAATTAGCAATCTCATCACTCGGAATGCCCTTATCCTTCATCTTCTCTTTAACCAAGGGCCACAGGTCATCGTTAAAAATGTTTTCGTATGAATCATTGCCGAAATAGCTTATAACAGGGATATCTTTGTTGAAGTAAGAAAGGTAAATCGTTAAAGCGGCCTCAACCAGATCCACTCCGATATCTTCCGCGATACCCCCTAAGCCATCCTTTAATTGTCCGGATTTGCTCGCGCCGCCCTTAAGTACAGCTAATATATCGGCAAGCGCTTCCTCAAATGTTTTTTTAGTGTCGGAAACTTTGGTAGTACTGTATGTACTTCTTGCCGCCGCGGCATTGGACCCGTTATAATCCACCGCATAGCGTACAAATTTATCAAAGAATTTCGGAATCCATTTCTCAACAGATAAATTTGCTTTGTCGGGCTTTATTAAATCACCGTCAGCGTTAGCTTCGTCGGGAGCGAATACAGCAAGGCTAACATATGTACCTATGGCAGCAATCGGTCCCGCAATACCTGCAACTACAAGACTTAAAATACCTTTATTCTCCTTGGCTTTTGCTTTTGCTACTTTTTCGCCATAATGAGCGTATTCCATCGTACAGGTACGGAAGGAATCCTTATAATCATCGTAAGCGCTTTTGCTTAGAGTCTTCAGCTGAGGAAGCATTTTTTCCTTTTGGCTTTTATACGCGCTGCTATTTAAGATTAATGTGTAGTTATCCGCGGGAACACCCTCGTTGTATTCGTTCGAGGTGCTGTTGCCGGGGACAAAATGATCCTTACCGTAACGGATAAAGCCCAGCTCGCCCATAGCAACCCACGGAACTATGTCGCGGTAATTAACGACATTATGAATACAGTTATAATTGCAGCCCGACTTCTTCGCGCTTTCGACTCCGCCTTTGGGAGCTTCTATGGGATACGCAAAGGTGCGCGCGCCTGAGTTGTCATAAGCGTCAATGATTCTCTTTGCGGTGAGGTTGGAGGTTGCGCCCGCGCGGGAATAGCCTGCTATCCAGAATTTGGTGTTCGAGCTTTTGCCGTCAATGCCTCTTTCGGCGAGGTAATCCTTAAGCGCCGAGAACACCTGTCCCGCAGCAGTAGAGAAGCCCTTATGCTCTCCACTTTCGCCTAATGTTACGTTACCTGCCCACTCGGCTTCATAACCGCCTCCGCGAACCGCGATAATGACAAGATTTTTCCCGTCTGATAATGTTTTTCTTCCGATACAGCAGCCGATGGTGTTCCTGTCAGGACGCTTGAGGTAGTTATCGTTTACATAGATATCCTCGTCCACACAGCCCATATCGCTCATCATCTGGCGAATGTTGTTGCTTTTGTCTCTGTATTCGGCGTTTTCATCATTTGAATCACCGTAATAAGAGTTGAATGCCGATACCGCCATACAAGCGGAAAGTGTCGCAAGATGAGTATTATATGTTTTCGGATCGTCTAAAAAGTAGCCGTCGGAGTAGAAGAAAGTTGCCTCCTGATCGCCTTCTCCGCTGTCGGGGCAGTACTGATAGACTCCCTTATAAACAGGTTGGTTCTGATATTTGTTTGATGTTTTCTCAAGTTTTGATGTTACGCCCGTGGCAGCCTGAGGCTTTGGTGCCGATCCGTTTACAAGTTCGATTCCTTGATAGTCTTCCAAAAATACAAAATGATATTGGGAATTTTTGATAGACGGATCGTCGTATCCATTAAAATAGAAGGAGGAAGCGCTCTTGCCGCGCTCGTGGGGAGTGAGATAACTCTCATGCTGCTTGCCATATGTTACGCCGACAACAGAGCCTGATTTCAGCATATCGACAACGTAAGCATTTTTCCGCGGGTATGAGGAAGAAGTAGCAAGGAAAAGATTCTGACTGCTTCCCTTGGTGTCGTTACCATCAATAACGGTAATTCCCTTCAGGAGAATGTTGCTTTCACAGTCAACATACACACCGTCGCCCTTGCCTGCCGCAATATTCCCTTTGACAGTAGCGTCGGAAAGGCCGCTTGTTTCGGATTTACCGGTAAGCGCCACGCCGCCGCCGTCTTCTGTAGCCGCTATGTTATTGCTTATCACGCAATTCGTAACAACGCACAAGCTTGAGTCGATGAACACACCGCCGCCGCTTTTTCTCGCCGCGTTGTTTGAAATATTAATTGTACCGGATACATTGGAGGGGGATTTCAGATAGAATCCACCGCCGTAACTGTTGGCATAATTATACGATACATCACAATTGTAGCTGTCGCTTTGTGAAACAAAGCTGCAGCTTGAGCCGATAATAGCAACTCCGCCGCCACTATACATGGCAACGTTATTCTTAACACTCGAATTTTTTTCAAGAACTATCTCAACATCTTTGGCGTCGGGAGCAACAATAATACCGCCGCCATAGGACTCGGTGTAATTATGATTAACGCTGCTGTTTTTCATATACAGCGTCGCTCCTTGTCCGCAAATCGCGATACCGCCGCCGCCGCTGAAAGATCCTGCTTGGTCTGCGCGGTTGCCGACAACATCAGTGCTGTAAAGGTTAACTTCGGCTTTACTCTCCGCGACAATACCGCCGCCTCTGCCGTTAACGTAACCGCCTGTAATTACACCGCGGTTGCTTACCGTATAAGACGCGGTTTTGCAAGCAGGTACCGCCCCAACTGTGCCGTCGGATTTAATAGTCGGCATTCTGTCCCATACTGTGACTTCATTGGAACAGGACGGTGAGGGGGATGCTTCTGTTCCGCCGTAGACGTTCAGCGTAGCTCCCTTTGAAACAGTGATTACGTTGCCGTCATCTTTGCCTGAGGAGGAAGAAGTAAGTCCTCGGTCAATCTTGTGACCGTTAAGCTCAAGATTAAGCTCTTTGTAATCGTCAGTAACAAGCTTTGACGACATCTTAACATCAGTAAGCGTACCTACTACCGCTCCGTCAAATCCTGTCGCCGTTTCCCATGCATCCAAAAAGTCGCTTGTGAAAATGCGTTCTCCATTGGCGGTTTCCTTGTAGTAGTAGTTTTTGCTCGCGGCGTCCGCCGTAATCGGCATAACCGAGATAACACCTGTAAGCATTAATACTACAAGCAGGATACTGGTTCCTTTTCTGAAAAATGTTTTCATGTTTTTCGCCTCTTTCTTTAAAAACTCCAAATCCGGGTTAGTTCAGCATGCCGCGGCTGCATAAGCAGCGCAGGCAACACCTCGCTTACCATTATTTTTTATATTTAACTCCGTGATAACGTCGGAGAGATACATCTGTATCAATGTCGTGTCGCGGATGATTGCTGAGTTGTCGTGGTTTGATTCCAAGCAGGTTTTATGCGTTATGTTCGGAATCCGACTTGTGTTAAATTTATTAAATTTTTTTCGGATTTATGTAAATAGATTTTGCGTTCTGCTTTTTATCGCAAAAAATGAGCATTCTATTCAGATTAAGTATACCACCATTTGTATTCAAAATCAATGGGTTTTACATAAAAATGCGCAAAAATTATATTGTTTTTTATTTATTAACGCCTAATTAATTCCCGCAAACAAGTTGATTTTTGACAGAAACATATGGTAAAATCATAATAGATAAAAGTGTAACTCGGCTCACTTTGGGCAACAGCTAAAAAAATCAGTAAGGAGGAACAGCTATGGCTGTATTTTATTACGGAGAAGCCCGTAAACTGGCGGACAAAGCGTGCAGAGAAAATATAGCAAAAGGATTGTCACCGTGTCTGCCTGTTCTGGATGACTTTATCTCGACCGAACAATCTTCCTCGGCAGTAAATATGGGGTTGGTTTCTGTTCCGCTGAATCTGATTATCGGAACAAAATCACGCGGACGCGTAAACGCCTTCGCGCCGAACTTTATGCCTGTGCTTGAGGAAGGCACGGAATTCGCGACAAAATGGGAGAGCCTGTGTCAGTCTCATTTATATGAGGGCATACATGACCCCATCAAAGTATATGAATATCTTAACCGTTACTATGTCGAGGAAGGCAACAAGCGCGTAAGTGTGCTGAAGTTCTTTGACGCCGTCAGCATCCCCGCGATTGTTTACCGAATTTATCCCGAAAAAACCGACGACGAGAGTATTTTGCTCTACTACGAATTCGTTGAGTTCAATAAACTCAGCAAAATCAACTTTATTGAGTTTTCCAAAAGAGGCTGTTTTGATGAACTGCAGAATCTGAGCGGCAAAGGCAAGGACGAGGAGTGGAGCGAGGATGAGCGCCGCCGTTTTACAGGCGCGTACTATTTCTTTGCCCAGGCGTACGAGCAGAACGGCGGAGAAAAATTCAGCACCACCGTAGCTGACGCTATGCTAAGCTATATCAAGATATACGGTTTTCACGCGTTTATGAACTCAGGTGTTGATGAATTCAAGGAAAGCCTCAAAAAAATGTGGGAAGAAATCGAGCTTATCCAAAAACCCAACACAATTAAGCTTATGTCTGAACCCGCGGAAGAAAAAAAGCAGGGTATGATTTCCAAGGTTATCGAGTACGCGGTAGGCGGAGTCAGAAAAGTCGCGTTTATCCATGACGGAACTCCCGAAAAATCAGGCTGGATTAACGAACACGAATCAGGAAGACGGCACATCGAGAAAGTTTTTGAGGATAAGATAAAAACCTCGGTTTATATCAACTCTTTAAAAAAGGACCCTGTTTCGGTTCTTGAACAGGCTGTAAAAGACGGCAACGAGCTGATTTTCACCACCTCGCCGCGTCTGCTTGACGCGTCGCTCAGGGTTGCTATCGAAAACCCGAACGTGGTTATTATGAACTGTTCTCTCAACAAACCGCACCGATATGTGCGCTCCTATTATCCGCGTATGTATGAGGTAAAATTTATCCTCGGCGTTCTCGCAGGTTCCCTCACCGAGAGCGGCAACGTCGGATATGTATGCGACTATCCGATTTACGGACAGATTGCGGCAATCAACGCCTTCGCAATCGGAGCTCAGATGGCAAATCCGAAAGCTAAGGTGTATATTGAATGGTCGGGAGTTAAAGGCGCGGACGAAGCGTCTCAGGAACTCCTCAAAAAGGGAATTCACTATATCTCAACTCACGATACCGCGCGTTTCCAGGAGGACAACCGCAAGATTTACGGACTGTCCCACGTCACAAAAGACAGCTGCGAAACTCTCGCCGTACCTCTGTGGAAGTGGGGAGTCTATTATGAGTCAATCATCAGGCGAGTGTTTGACAATACCGTCAAAGAAGAGTATGAGCACAGCGACAAGGCGCTGAATTACTATTGGGGTATGTCCGCGGGTGTTGTTGACCTGAAGTACTGTGACGCTTTGTCCAAGCCGTCACAGAGGTTTGCCGACTTCTTCCGCGACAGCTTCCTCAGAGGCGATGTTACACCGTTCTCAACTCCGTTTTATACACAGGACGGCGTCAAAATCGGCGAAGGACAAAAGGAGCTCCGATTGGAACAGATAATCAGTATGGATTATCTTGTTGAAAACGTAATCGGTGAAATCCCCGCGTACAACGAACTCACTCCCATCGGACAGTCGACCGTTGACACGGTAGGAGTTGAAACCGTCCAGACCGAGACTGACAAGGACGGTGTCGAGAGATGAAAATTCTGCTTGTTTCGGATGTTGAGTCGCCGCTGTTTTACGAGTATTACAGCGAAGGCAGACTGGAAAAATATGACCTTATTATATCCTGCGGCGATTTAAAAACAGAGTACCTCGAATTCCTTGTAACAATGGCGCGCTGTCCGCTGCTTTATGTCCACGGCAACCACGACGAAAACAATCGTCGCGAACCCGAGGGATGCATATGCATAGACAACAAAGTGTTTAACTACAAAGGTATACGATTTCTGGGGCTCGGCGGTTCGCACAAATATCGTAACGGCAAGTATATGTATACCGAAAAACAGATGAAAAGGCGGTTGTTGAAGCTTAATTTTCAGATAAGAAGAAACAAGGGCTTTGATATCCTTGTTACTCACGCTCCCGCAAGACACCTGAACGACCTCGAAACAATTGCTCACAGGGGTTTTGACTGCTTTAACACTCTGCTGAACAGATACGAGCCTCGTCTGTTTGTACACGGTCATGTCCACAGAAACTATAACACAGGTATTCCGCAGAAAACCCAACACGGTAAAACAACCGTAATAAACGCTTATGAATACTGCGTGATTGAATTGCCCGATCTCAGTTAATTACAGAAAACACAAGGAACGCACAATGGATTTTACGGCAAAACTATTTGATGAGCTGACAACAACAGAATTATACGAGCTGCTGCGGGCAAGGTTTGAGGTGTTCGTGATAGAACAGCAGTGTATATATCCCGATCTCGACGGAGTCGATTACAACAGCCTGCATATTTTCCGCAAAGGCGGCGACAGGATAGTCGCGTATCTTCGCGCTTTTGAAACAGAAAAAGGCGTTGTGCGCATGGGCAGAGTACTGACAACAAAGCGCGGAATCGGTCTCGGCGCAAAGCTTTTGAAATACGCAATTGAGGAGATTGACAGACGCTTTATGCCTAAGCAAATCATTATTGAGTCACAGACACACGCTGTCGGATTTTATGCGCGTGAAGGTTTCAAAGTCTGCTCAGACGAGTTTATGGACGCGGGTATCCCTCACGTTAAGATGACACTGGAGAGATAGTGTCGAAGGTAAAATATGCGGTTTAATTTTCCGATACTTGATTTTATTCATAATCAAAAAGTTCAATCTTAACGATAAACCAATCACCATCAGCAATAAAAAACAGTAAAAATCGCGGCTTAAACGTAATGTTTAAGCCGCTTAGTTTGTTAAAATCCTGTACTTTCTCTTGTAAATCAAAGCGTTTTTCTGTATAATGGCTATGGATATTTTCTCAGAAGAGAGGCAAACTATGGATTATTCAGCAACATTATCGCAATTATTCGACATCAAAGAGGAGTACGCGCAGAACATAATCAATCTGCTCGACGACGGCAACACCATTCCGTTTATCGCGCGTTACCGTAAGGAACTGCACGGCTCTATGGACGACCAGCTTATCCGTCAGTTCAGCGACAAGCTCAATTATCTGCGCGGTCTCGACAAGCGCAGAGAAGAAATCCGAGAGCTGATTAACGGACAGGAAAAGCTGACGGACGAAATAAGCTCGGCTCTCGACAAAGCTCAGACTCTGAGCGAGCTTGAGGATATTTACCGTCCGTTCAAACCCAAGAGAAAAACAAGAGCTTCTATCGCCAAGGAGCGCGGTCTTGAGCCGCTCGCGCTCGAGATTATAAAGCAGGAAGACGGCTTTATCCCCTTGGAATACGCGGAGGAATTTATCAACGAAGAAAAAGAAGTTCCCACCGCTCAGGACGCGCTCAACGGCGCTATGGATATTATCGCGGAGCAGCTCTCCGACAACGTTGAAATCCGCAAAAAGCTGCGCGTGATTTTCCGCAATAGCGCATCGTTGAAATCCGTTGCGTCTGACGAAAATCAGGACAGCGTATACACCAACTATTACGACTATTCCGAGGCCGTAAAGAAGATTGCTGGGCACCGTATTCTCGCGGTAAACAGAGGCGAAAAAGAGGGCTTTCTCAAGGTCAGTCTCGCGCTGGACAGCGAAGAACCTCTGAGTGTAATCAACCGCGAGCTCGACAAGGGCACAAATTCCCTGTGCTCTGAAATTCTGAGAGCCGCGGGAGAAGACGCGTACACAAGACTTATTTTCCCGTCTATCGAGCGCGAAATCCGTTCCGAGCTGACAGAAACCGCGGATGAAAACGCCATGAAGGTGTTCGCGGTTAACCTCAAGCAGCTCCTTATGCAGCCGCCGATTAAGGGCAAAACCGTGCTCGGACTCGACCCGGGTTACCGCACAGGCTGTAAGGTCGCGGTTGTGGACGACACAGGCAAGGTGCTCGACACAGCTGTAATCTATCCCACTCATTCCGAAGCGAAAATCGCGCAGTCAAAGAGAAAACTGCTCGAGCTCATAAAGAAACACAACGTTGACATTATCTCAATCGGCAACGGCACGGCGAGCAAGGAAACAGAGATTTTTGCCGCCGACGCAATCAAGGAAGCCGATCACAAAGTTTATTACATGGTGGTCAGCGAGGCAGGCGCGTCGGTATATTCCGCCTCAAAGCTTGCCGCGGCAGAGCTGCCTGAGCTCGACCTGACGCTCAGAAGCGCGGTATCAATAGCAAGAAGGCTTCAGGACCCGCTCGCGGAGCTGGTTAAGATTGAACCTAAAGCAATCGGAGTCGGTCAGTATCAGCACGATATGCCCCAAAAACGTCTCGGAGAAACGCTTGACGGCGTTGTTGAGGACTGTGTAAACTCAGTCGGCGCGGACTTGAACACCGCCTCTCCTGCCCTGCTTCTGAGAGTATCGGGACTTAACTCAACCGTGTGCAAAAACATTGTTGCTTACCGGGAAGAAAACGGAGCTTTCAGCTCACGCGCGGAGCTCAAGAAGGTTCCCAAGCTCGGTCCGAAAGCGTTTGAACAGTGCGCGGGATTCCTGCGCGTTCCCGAAAGCCGCAATCCGCTCGACAACACGGGAGTTCATCCCGAGAGCTACGCTACGGCAAAAGAGCTTCTTAAATCTGTCGGATACTCTGACCAAGAGATAAAAACCGCCAAATTCAACGACCTTCCCTCAAAGTCGATACGGTTCGGAACAAAGGACCTTGCCGTAAAACTCGGCATAGGACTTCCGACACTTCTCGACATTATCCAAGAGCTTTCAAAACCGGGACGCGACCCGCGTGACGAAATGCCGAAACCCATGCTCCGCACCGATGTACTCGACATCAGCGATCTCAGCGAAGGAATGGAGCTTACGGGTACAGTTCGCAACGTTATCGACTTCGGAGCGTTTGTTGATATAGGCGTTCACCAGGACGGACTTGTTCACATATCACAAATCTGCGACAGATACCTCAAACATCCGTCCGAGGTGCTAAAGGTCGGCGATATCGTAAAAGTCAAAATCCTTTCGGTTGACGTAAAGAAGAACAGAATCTCGCTGACAATGCGCACAACGTAACAGCACAGATTAAATCGCAAAGAACAGATACGGAAAAGACCGTATCTGTTCTCTTTTTTACTTGTTTTTTCGGTTTTTACAAACATATTAATTTCCGTATATACAGATGCCTTTATTTTGTCATAGCTTCGATTACTCTGTCATATGCTTCGGCAAGTTTTTGTGCCGCCTCATAAGTCGCGTAAGGGTCTTTGAGGTCGACTTTTTCCGCCTTTTCGCAGGCGCTCATCATAATCCTGACTTTGCCCTCGGGCTTTGGGTTCAGATACTTTGAATAATCAACGGAATAAACTAAATCAATCAGACACGAAAGGAACGTGTTTAGCCTTGTATCCTCAAGCGCGGGCGTATTCTCGGGCGTTCTTCTGATGATTTCTCCCGCCTGTTTTTCGTAGGCATAGGCAATATTCATCAGCGTTTTTTCCTGTCCGAAATCAGAAAAAACAGATAAACCGAGCGGCATCTCCGACTTGTAATTGCTGTCGGTGTCGGAAAAGCCCATTGGAAGCGAAATCTCGGGCAGACCAAACTTCGGTCCGAACACCATATCGTACTCGGCGGGATTGTAGGCGCTGCTGTCCACGGTGAAATCTTCTTTTGCCGCGACATTAAAATAATTCAGGTACATTACAGCGTCGATTTTGTGAGCCTTCAGAATCTTTGAAATCTCAGCTCTGCCGTCTTTAACCCTGTCCCACGCGGGAATTCTTTGGTATGAACCTTCTTTGTATGTATACGGATTCTTTGTGTTTTTGAATGAATCCGCAAAACTGTCATAATCACTCGCAACCCAGTTCAGATACATATTTGTCGTATTATCTCTGCCTGACTCCATGAGCTCCTTGAGCGTTTTATACTTTGCGCTCTCTCCCTTTTTGCTGAGATATTTGTTGATATCATATTCAAACGTTTCTGTCGAAATTCCTTTTGAAATCGAATCGATTTTATCGTCCGAAAGGTATTTGGAAATATCCACAAGCTCCGCTCCTGCTTTTGTAAAGTTTGCAAGAGTTCTGTTGAGCATCTCGTCAATCTTATCGTTGGGTGAGGCATATACATACTCGTTGCCTTTCATTGCGGCAAAAGATAACGAGCTTTTCAGATAGCCTATCCTCATTCCCTTAAGCGCGTTTTCCGACAGGTGCTTTGTATAGCCGTCACCCAAAAGCTTGTTCGCGTCAGCTTCTACCGTGTAGTCGTCCTTTTCGTCCGTTCCCGCCATGGTCTCAAGCATAACCGCCATATCTTCGGCTGTTCGCGCCAAAGGGCCCGAAGTGTCTTTATACGTCGCGAGCGGCAGAATTCCGCTTGCGGAGGTCAAGCCCTTTGACGGGCGTATTCCGTACAGATTTGCAAAAGATGACGGATTTCTTATCGAACCGCCCGTGTCCGTTCCGATTCCCGCAGCCGCGAAGCTGCATGTCACTGCTACCGCGGAACCTCCCGAAGAACCCGCGGGAGTTTTGCTCGTGTCATAAGCGTTATGGACGAAGCCGCCGAGCGTTGACCTGGACGAAGTTGAGGAATAAGCGAATTCCGACATATTAGCCTGAGCAAGAATCACGGCTCCCGCGTCTCTCAGCTTTTTGACCGCGTATGAATCTTCCTTCGCAATCATCCCCGCAAGCACGTTTGCTCCCGCCGAGGTCGCCATGCCCGCAACATCATAATTTGCCTTCACGACAATCGGAATACCGTGCAGCTTTCCGCGCACCTTTCCTTTGCCGCGTTCGCTGTCAAGCTTCTTTGCGTCTTTAAGCGCGTTGGGATTTAGGCAAATAATCGAGTTGAGCTTGAGCTTTGCGTCGTAAGCTTTGATTCTGTCAATATACATCTGCGTCAACTGTTCCGACGTAACGTTTCCCGCCTTCATTTCCGCCTGAAGCTCCGTTACGGTCGCGTCCATCAAGTCAATGGTTGTAAACAGCTTATCAAGCGCCTCAGACGCGGTCTTCGGCAGATTCGACGCGTTCTCTGATGTCTCGCAGCCTGCAAAAACCAGACAAAAAATTAAAACAATCAGAAAACCGCTGACAATTCTTTTCATCTTTTTTCCTCCGTGATTATCATTATCGGGACATTGAATAATACGCTCAATCGATTACCTTTATCATCTTTCTGCAATCAAAATTCCAGCTTTTTATTACCTCGTCATCGACCATGGTAAATCCGAGCTTTTCATAAAAGCCGACCACCTCAACGCGGGCTTCAATTATGATGCTCTTGTATCCCAGCTCTTTAATCCATGCCGCCGCTTCGTTAATAACCTCTTTGCCGAGATGCTGTTCGCGGTACTCGGGCAGAACAACGACACGTCCCAGCATCACGCTGTCGCTGTTTATTTCATAAAAACGGCATGTCGCAACGGGGTATTCATCCTTGAGCAGAACTATATATTTGCTCTCTTCGTCATGCTCGTCAAATTCTTCTTTGAGTGATATATGATATTGGCGGTTCATGCCCTGAATTCTGACAAAAAACGCGCCTGCTTTCTGCCATGTTTCTTCCGCTCTGAGCACTTTTGTATTATCCAAAACCAAACTCCTGTTTTAAAATTTAACATCTAAATAATACACTATGTAAGCCTCTTTGTAAATAAAAAACATACAATAAAACCCTGTCAAAATCAAACTTTCCGACAGGGCTTTCCGATTAGGCTTAAGTTGATTATTTTACATCAAAATCGCAGGGATTGTCATATGCCAGATTTTCGTGAATATAATCAACAATGCGGTTCATAAACAACGAAAGCTTACTTTTGACTTCATCGCTTGCGTCGGCTAATAATTCATTGCCTATGGAATTATACACATCGGCGACAAACCCCGCCACAGATTTGCTGTCGTCGCCCGACGAAGCATAAATCCTGTTGTCCTTGTCAACATAGGATAATATGGTTGCGGGAACCTGAGCGCCGTAATCCTTTTCCTGATATACAATATTGTCCCTGCACATTACGTTATAGAGATTCGTCATCATCTCTTTGTCCTGCTCAACATCAAGACAATCTTTGAGAAATTCCGCGTCTTTGTCGGTTATTTCTCCGTCTGCCATAGAAAAGTACAGAATAAACGTAACAAATTCTGCCTTGAGAGAATCTCTCTCCTTATAGCCGTAACCGATACCGTAGCCAAGACCGTCGAGTTCATCACACAAACCGTAAGCCTGATTAACCTTGTCCGCAAGTTTAGTACTCATATTAATCGCCATTGCCTTTCCGCCCACAAACAGTCATTAAATTCTCTACAACCTTACCGTGGGCAGATAAGGCGTAAAGCTTTCGCTTTAGTTCAGTATAACACACAGAATGCCCAAAAGCAATAAATATCAATCGTAAAAAGAGAAACTAATACTTAATTTTCGGGTCAAAAGAAGGCATAACGGAAAGCTTAAAGAGATTCATTTTGTGGAGCCTGTCAATTTTCTCTTTGCTCTCGGGATTGTCAATCTCTCCCGTGCGGATATATCTGTCGAGCTCAGCGTAGGTAAAGCCGAGTTTTTCCTCGTCAGTCTGTCCGCATAATCCGTCGGTCGGAACCTTGTCTACCAGCGCAGCGGGAAGCCCGAGCAGTCTGCCGATTTGTTTCATTTCGTCAACCGTAATGTTCGAGCACGGACTGAAATCGCCGACGCTGTCGCCGTAACGTGTTGAATAGCCAACCCAGTCCTCAGAGAGATTGCAGGTGTTCGCCACTCTGCCGTTGTTGCTCTGGGATATCGCGTAGAGCGTGGACATACGGATTCTCGGCGGAAGATTTGTTCTGCTCTGTTCGCTGAGCTCAAACGGAATACTGTTTATTATGCCGTCAACCGCTTCCTTGATGTTGACAACATAGTGTTTGATTTTGAGAAAATCAACGAGCAGCAGCGCTTTGTCAATATCCGCCTGTTCACCGTTCGGCATAAGAACGCCGATTACTCTGTCTCTGCTGAGCGCCTCAACACAAAGCGCCGCGACAATAGAGCTGTCCTTGCCGCCTGAAATTCCCAGAACGGCGTTGCAGTCTCTGCCGTTGTTCTCAAAGAAATCGCGTATCCACTGCACACACTCGTTTTTGACTTTTTCAGCGTTAAACATAATCCTTCACTCTTTTCTTTCTGAGTTATTGTTTCAAGTATCATTTAATCACAAAACAGTGTTTTTTGCAAGAGCAGGGTGCGCTTTTTTCGGTCTTGTCGGTTCTGATAGCTTTTTCACGAACAAGCTTTTTAGCGAAAATCTGTTTCGTCATAACGCACAACGGAATAATATTGCGCTATAGATATTTGTGTACTATTTTGTCATTTCTGTTATTACGGTATTCAATCTGTAAAACAGAAAGAGTTAAATGCTATTTTCTTTGTAGGAATTAACAAACTTTTCTCGAAATCGGCATTTTATATATAATTCATTGAATATTTTGTGAAAAAGAGCTATAATAGAAAGCGAAAACCAGAAAAAGAAGCGGATTTCAGGTCAATTTTCGCATCGAAAATCCGCAATGATTTTGTAAAGGAGATGAGGAAATGTTAAGGTGTTTTAAGAAATCGGCACTGTATGTTTTTGCTTTGCTGATGTTTCTTATCGGCGCGGTTGTTGCCACGGTTATCGTCAGCGCGACAAGCTATCACTCTGTCCGCATCAACTATTGCTTCGTTGACGGCACACCTGCTCATGACCCGTACATCGCGACTTTCACAGACGGTGCAAGCGTAGATATCGAGGTCACCAACCCTAACATCAGCGGATATGTGCCTATGGCGATAATCGAAGGCGATGACCCGTCCACTCTTCCCGCAAACGGTACCGAGCAGAAAAAGACTTCTTTCAATATAGCGTCTCTCCAAAGCAACGAGACTAAAACAGTCTACTATCTCGCGGATCTTACTCACTATGCCGCCAGGTATTACAAACAAAATATCTATGACGACCTCTACACATTGGACAGCGACTTAACAGAAGCTAATAAAAACCTTTACGGATACACAGGCGACAGCCCGACTAATCTCGAGAATGTTGAGATTACAGGTTTTACGAACCTGTTCCACGAGCCTGACGCGATTGCCGCCGACGGTTCAACCGTGTTCAGAGTTTACTATGACCGCAACTACTACACAGTCGGCTTCGACCTTGGCGAAGGCGGTTACGGCGTTGAGCCTGTATACGCGAAGTATCAGACGGTTTATCGTATCGAAAATCCCGAGCGTCTGGGCTACACATTTTTAGGCTGGGCGCGTACCGACAAAGATTCAACCAAAGGTGATTACGGTAATTACTGGCACTATATAGATTCGAGCGGCAATATAATTGACGAAGCAACGGCGACGACCGTCCAGAACCTTATTCAGCTCACAGGCGATCAGGTAGTTCCCGCCAAGAACACCTATTACAAGGCTGTATGGGGTCCGGGTTCGACAAGCTTCTCTGTAGTTTACTGGGTTGAGAACGCCGAGGACGACAACTACAAAACTATTGCAGTAAGAGACTTCAAAAATGTATACATCAACAATCAAAGAACACCTGTCACTTCGGGTATGACTATTACCGCTGATACGCAAGTCCGCAACTATGCACAGAAAGCATATGACGAAGGCAAAGAAACACCAAAACCCAGATCAGCAAGAACAAATATAAAAATCAAGGATTTGTTCGACTTCAATCTGAATTACGCGAATCCAGACGATCCGCGCAACGCCGATCCCGACCCCGATGACCCGAGCTATGATCCCGACGCTCAGGTGTATAAATATGATTCTAACAACAGAATCATTGACTTCAATGACATCAGTAAGGGTACCAGCGAAGGTCTTGCGGGCAAAGGAAAGTATTATGAGCTCGTCACATCAGGCGCTAACGCCTCTGACACCCATGTAACAGATACGACTGTTACGGTTGCGGGTGACGGCAGCACGCGTTTTAATGTTTTCTATAAGAGAAAGCCGTTTACACTTAAATTTTTCTACGCACGCACAGATTCAAATAACAGAGTTTATTTATCAGGCAGCACAAGCCCGTATTCCACAAATACCTCAGGCACCCAGCAGGGAAGGCTTGAAGCAGCCGAATGGGCAAACTGTGTAACAGTTGCTGACGGAGTGCCGCAGATTGTCCCGAAATACGCGGGCACGCTCAATACCGATACTGTAACTCTCGGCAATTACACGTATTATTACTATACAAAACAGGTGAAATACGGCGCGAATCTGCGAGACGTATGGCTCCTGGATGCTTTTGAATCCCGATATAAAAAGAAAAAAAATTCTAATCCCGAAACGTATTATACAAACAACGGAAATAGAGAATCCATACGATTCGGTGGCTGGGCTGTTCAGAACGGCACGGTATATTGCGGTTCCCACAGCAACAGAACTGTTAAAGGTATCTACGAAAAAATGGATGACCAGATGGTATTCACGAATCAAAATCGGGAAGACTTCTTCGAACTGA
>JAILPC010000162.1 GCA_024690465.1 Ruminococcus sp. | reverse complement strand
AGCAGGTCGGTACGAACAGCGGTTATGAATCTAAGCGCTTCCTTTTGGTTAATGCTTCTGTTCCTTAACTGAACGCCGACTAAATCCATACGTTCGAGAATTGTGTTCTTGCCTTCGGGAAGAATAAACTTGTGGCTGTCGCTTTCAAGAGTCAAATCCTCTGTCGTCGGGTCATATACGGTGTAGGTGTTCACACCCGATACGCTGTTTATACCAATCAGCTTGTTGTTGTCAATATAAGCGCTGACATCCTCGGAGAAGTTACCGTCCGAAATATGGAACGAAGCTGAGGAATCTGTGTTGAAGAGACTGCCAGACGAAGTACGCATTGTACCCTTTCCTTCACCGGAAGTGAGAATATTTACATCGCTGCAGTTGTCAAACGCGTTGCTGTTGACGGTTATCGTGCTGTCGCCGATTGTTAAATCGCTTAATTCCGAACAATCCTTGAACGCGCTAAGACCGATGCTGGATACGCTGTCGGGAAGTGTTACGCTCTTGAGCTCTGAGCAGTTCTGGAACGCGCCCTGGTTAATAGTCTTAACACCTTCGGGAATCTCTATGTCGGTAATTCCCGAGTTGTTGAACGCGTTATTGCCTATGCTGCCTACACTATTCGGAATATTTGCCTTTGAAAGCTTTGAGCAGTCCTTGAACGCTTTGTTTCCTATGCTCTCAACAGTGTCGCTGATTTCAACATTTTTAAGCTCGTTAAAGCCGTTGAACGCTTCGTCCTTGATTGAAGAACCTGTTATTGTCAGATTCTGAACGCCTGATTTTTTCAATACATCAGAGCTGCGGTTATCCAGCTGATAATCGCCGTCAATCGTTAAACTGTCTAAGCTTACACATCCTTCAAACGCCGTTTCCGCTATGGTCTCGACGCTTGCGGGAATGTTAATTTCACTAAGCTTGTTGCAATCATAGAAAGCTCCGTCACCGATTTCCTTGATGCCGTCGCCGATTGTTACTTTTTCAAGATTTGAACAATCACTGAAAACGAACGAAGACAGGCTTGATACATTGCCGGGAATTGAGATTTCTGTGAGCTGCTTACATCCGTCAAATGCCTGGGAGCCGATATACGTAACGTTGTCGGGAATATTTATGCTCGCAATACTTGAACATCCTTCAAACGCGCCTGCTCCTATGCTTTCAAGTTTCTTGGAATAATATACGTTTGTAAGAGCCGAACAATTTGCGTACGCACCGTCGCCGATGCTTTCAAGATCATAGAATTTCGGAGCGGTGACAAGCGACGAACAATCCTTGAAGATGTAATTGCCTATGCTCACGATATCAAAATTAGGAATATTTAAACTGTTAAGAGATGTGCAGCCCGCGAACAGGTAATCAGAGTAGCTGTTAAACAACTCACTTGGTGTAATACGTACACTTGTAAGCGCTGTGCAGTCCTTGAAGGCGCCTGTTCCTATGCTCTTGAGTCCGTGTTCGGGAGTATTATCGTCATAATCAAACTGGTTTCCGCAACTACAACTAATATTTACATCTTTGAGCCCCGTGCAGCCCGCGAACGCGTAATCGCCTATGCTCTCTGTGTCATATCCGGAATAATCTATGCTTGTGAGACCTGTGCAGTCTTTGAACGCGCTGTCGCCTATAACCTTAAGATCCTTGTAGGGAAGATCTAAGCTCGTAAGTCCCGTACAGCCTTCGAATGCGCTCTCGCCTATACTCTCAATACCGAAACCAATATGATTGCTTGTATCATGGAATATTAAATTCTCAAGCCCTGTGCAGCCTTTGAATGCTTTCTTGCCTATTTTGAGATCGCCGTTTTTTGTCTTGGTGTTAAATCTAATGCTTGTGATTCCCGTACAGCCTTCAAACGCGCTTTCGCCCACACTATGAAGTCCGCGGGGGAATTCTACGCTTGTAAGTCCTGTACAGCCTTTGAAAGCATTATAAGCTATGCTTATATCATCACTCACTCCAACAAGACCATACCTGTTGCCCTCGAATGTTAAGCTTGTAAGACCTGTGCAGCCCTCAAATGCGCTTTCGCCGATATTTTCAAGTCCAAGCGGGATATCTACGCTTTCAAGAGATGTGCATCCTTTAAATGTGTTTTTGATGGTATTGATGCTTCTTGGGATTGCAACACTCGTAACATCTGTGTGGTTAGCAAGCGTACCATCCGCACATGTAACAATATTACCGTAAACATCGCAGCTCGGAATAGTTAATGATGTTGCCGAACCCGTATATCCTGTGACAGTAACGGTACCGTTGACAGGTTCGCTGAAAGTCCATTCGCAGTTGTTGACATCGATGAAGATATTGTTGTTTTGTTCAGCTACTGTTTTAGCTACGGACGAGTTGTCGGCGTAGATTGTGAAGGTATTGCCTTTTTTGAGCGCGTATTTGTCTATTTCTGTAACAGAGCTCGGAATTACAATACCGTAAAGATTCGAGCAATCGCGTAATGCGTAACTGTCTATGCTCGTAACGCCGTCGGGAATTATTATTTTATTGATTCCCGTTTTATAGAACGAGTAACTGCCTATGCTTGTAAGATTTTTACTAAGCTTTACGCTTGTGAGTCCTGAACAGTTTCTGAATACGCCGTTGCTAATGCTTGTAATACTGTCGGGAATATCCACATTTGTAAGTTTTGTGCAGCTATCAAAAGCGTAATTACCGATGCTTGTGACACTGTCGGGGATATCTACACTTGTAAGTCCTGTGCAGCTCTGGAATGCTTTGTTGCCAACACTTGTAACGCTATCGGGAATAATTAAAGCGGTAAATCCTGAACAGCCGCTGAAAGCGGAGTCGCCTATTGTTGTAACGCCGTCAGGTATAATTAAGTCTGTTGCTCCCGAGCAGTTGCAGAACGCGTTAGCGCCTATGTTTGTGAGACTCTTGCCTAACTTGAGGCTTGTTGCGGCTGAGCAGTTTTCAAACGCGTTATCACCTATGCTTGTAACACTGTCGGGAATAGCAATGTCTGTAAGTTCTGAACAGTAATAGAACGCTTTATCACCTATACTTGTGAGATTACTGCTTAGTTTTACGCTTGTGAGGTTTGAACACTTGAAGAACGCGCATGCTCCTATGCTCGTAACACTGTCGGGAATTGTTACGCTTGTTACACTTGAACCGAAAACGCTCTTCTTTAAATCGGAATTGTAATAGAATTCTTCGGAATCAATTTTTGTTACAGGAGCGCCGCCAAGTGAGCTCGGAATTATTACTTCTTCGTTAGAGCCTGTATATTTTGTAATTGTTGTGCTGGTACCTGTAGAAGTATACTCGAAGTCAGTGCAATCAATATCAACAAAATCAATTTCATGATTGTTCGCGTAAACCATCGCTGTAGAGCCGCCGTATCCGCAGATTTTAAACGCCGCACTCCAGCAGCCTTCAAAAGCGTTATCGGCAATAGCGGTAACTGTAGCGGGTATTGTTACACTCTTCAGGTTCTTGCAGAGATAGAACGCCTGATCGCCAATGCTTGTAACACCGTCGGGAAGCTCTATTCTGCGAAGTTCTTCGCAGGCATAGAACGCGCCCTCTCCAACACTCTTTATATTACCTGAAATTACTATGCTCGTCATTTTTTCGCAAGCGCGGAAAGCGTCATTGGGAATTGCCGATACTTCCGCTCCGACTTTTATCGTATAGAAACCGCAGCATCTAAACGCACCCTCACCAAGACTTGTAACGCTGTCAGGGATATTCGCGCTTATAAGGCTTTCACAACCATCAAACGCGAAAGCGCCTATGGTTTTAACCTTTTTTAAATACGCTTGTGTGAGAGACGTACATTCCGCAAACGCGCTCTCGCCTATAGTTGTAACGCTGTCGGGGAATATAACCGAGTCAATTGAGGTACAGCCCCTGAACGCCTGCTTACCTATACTGACAATACCATCGGGAATATATAAGCTCTTGATACCCGTTTTGTTTCTGAAGGCAGATTGACCTATAGCCGTAACAGTATATCCGCCGAGCGTTTTGGGAATGAACAACTGTCCGTTGAAGTCTTCGGGCTCTTCGAATCCTGTAATTGTAGCTTTGTCGTCTGAAACAGTGAATGTTATTCCCTCAGAGAATAAGGAACCTGAAGAAAGGCTGACAAAATTAATGTTGTTTGAATCTGCGTAGGTCTGCGCGGCGGAACCGTCTTCGCCGTAAATCGCAAAACCTGTTTTACAATTCGCGAACGCGTTCGTTTCTATATCTGTAACGCTGTCATAAATTGTAGCGTTTGCCAGTTTTGAGCAGGAAGCGAAAGCGTAAGCGTTTATGCTTGTAACGCCGTCAATGATTTCAACACTCTCAAGGGATGTGCATCCATTGAATGCGCCTGTGCCTATAATATCCGTGTTTTTGCCAAATGATACATTCGTAAGTGCTGTGCAGCCCAAGAATGCCTGATTGCCGATGCTTATAACACTGTCGGGAATGATTGCACTCTTTATGACTGTATTATCTCTGAACGCGTTTGCGCTTATAGCAGTAACACGTGCGCTGCCGATTGTTGAAGGAATAACCAGAGTTTCCGCGGAGCCGAGATATCCCTTAATTGTTGCTTCGCCGCATACTACAGAGTACTGATATTCATCAATATCGAAGAATCTGAGGTTGTTGCTGCTTGCGTAAGAATAAGCGGCGGATGGTTTGGAGCCGAATAAGGCTAACCCTGAACCGCAATTCAGGAAAGCACCATCTTCGATAGCGGTTACGGTTTCGGGAATTACTACACTCTTGAGTGAGGTGCAGCCGCTGAACGCTCCTGCGCCTATGTTTGTAACTGTCTCTGGGATTGTAACGTTTGTTATGCCTTTATTATCCTTAAACGCGTCTGCTTTGATAGCGGTAACGGGACCGCCGATTCTTGACGGGATGTTTAAGACTTTATCAGCGCCGTTATATCCTGTGAGTTCGGCTTTTACAACCGTTCCTGATTGTGTAAATGTTTTTACCGCTGAATAACCTGAGTTGTCACAAACGAACTTAATATTGTTATTATTCGCGTAAGTCTTCGCGGCAGAAGAAGCATCGCCGTAAATTTTTAATTTGTCACAATCGCTGAACGCGTTATTACCGATTTCGGTAACCGTATTGGGAATATACGCGCTCGTGAGTCTGAGACAGTTTCTAAACGCGTTTTTGCCGATAACGGTAACACCTGTTCCGATTGTTGTGTACTTAAGATTGCTGCAATATCTGAACGATTCGTCGCCTATGCTTGTAACGCTGTCGGGTATCTCTAAGCTTGAAATATTGCTGCCATAGAATGCTTTAGCGCCGATACTTGTAACCGCGCTGCCGATTTTAACACGCTTAAGGCTGCTGCAATTCATGAAAGCTTTGTCGCCTATGTTTGTTACGTTTTTGGGAATCGCAATGTTCTCAAGTCCTGTGCAGCCGCTGAATACTTCATCGCTGACGGCGGTTAAGCTTTCGGGAAGAGTAAAGTCTGTGAGATCCGTACAGTTTTCGAACGCCTTTTTATCAATTGTCGCAACACTGTCGGGGAGTAAGATGCTATTGAGCTTTTTACAGCCGTGGAATGCAGCATAGCCGATTTTTTCAACTCCGTCGGGAATTGTTACGTTTACTATGTTTGTATCATACTCAAACGCGAAATTGCCTATAGCGGTAACAGGGTAGTCACCGATGAAAGCGGGAATGTTCAGATTCGCCGTTGCTTTTGTACAGCCTGTAATCGTAACTTTCTTACCCTGGACAGAGAAGGTTAAGTTTTCATAATATTGATTGTTTGAGTCAGAATCAATGAAAATAATGTCATTGTCTTTGGCGAAAGTCTCCGCGGCGGAACCTGTTTTTCCGTAGATTACAAAATCAGATTTGCAGTTTGCGAATGCTTGGGTTCCAATGCTTGTAACGCTGGCGGGGATTGTTGCGCTTGCAAGTTTCGCGCAATCCATGAACGCGTTATTTCCGATACTTGTAACTTTATCGGGAATTGTGACCTTCGTGAGAGCTGTAAAGCCCTTAAACGCGTCAGCCTTGATTGAGCTGCCCGTTATGGTTAATTCTTTGATTTGTGACAGCGGTAAGTTAGCCAAAGCAGCAGTGCTCATGCCGTGATTACCGTCTGTGATTAAACGGGTGAATCCAACGCAGCCGCTGAACGCGCCCGAGCCTATGCTTGTAACGCTTGCGGGAATCGTTACCGATGTAATATCATTTTTATCTTTAAACGCGTTCGCGCTTATAGCGGTAACTGTGTAACCGTCGATAGTTGATGGGATTACCAATGATCCGTTAAAGCTCTTTGGTGTTACATAACCTGTAATTGCAGCTTTGTTGTTCTCGACGCTGTACTGGAAGTCGGAAGAAGGATCAATGAAATTAATTCCGTTAGCGTTTGCGTAAGTGCGTGCGTAAGATGAATTCTTACCGTAAATCGTTAAATTGGATCTGCAATTCGCGAACGCGCCCGCGCCTATTTTGGTAACGCTTTCGGGAATATTTATTCTTGTAAGTCCCGTACATCCGTTAAACGCGTCAGCGCCTATGCTTGTAATACTGTCAGTAATTGTTATGTCAGTAAGTTTAGTACAGTCTTTGAACGCGCCCGAGCCGATGCTCGTAACATTTTCGTTTAGTTCTACGTTTGTAATTGTTTTATTTCCCTCAAACGCGTTGTCTTCTATGCCTTTAACAAGCCACAGATATTTTCCGCTTGGACGCATGCACGCATAGGGTATTGTTACATCTTTTCCTGAACCTGAGTAACTCTTTATTTTTGCGTACTCGTCGTTTCCGCCGGCATTAGCTATAGTATAAGTAAAGTTTCCGTTGGTAACTTCAGCCTTGTAAACAGGTTCGAACAGATAATCCTTCTCAGTGAAGTTGTAGACATCAGTCTTCTCTGACTCGAAGTCAAAAGCACTGCCAAAGTAGTTTGCAAAATACTTTTCCGATACAGGATTCTGTTTGTCGGCTGTATCGGTCTGAGCGTTGTAGGGATATACATTCCAGTGGTCAAACTTATATGAGTCAGCGTCCTTTTCGTCACAAGGTTTAATACTGTTAATTGTGATAAAGCTAGGTACGTTTTCAACGTAAGGAATCGCGACTGAGGTGTAGTTATAATGCTTTCCGATGTTGTCATAACTCTTTGGTAAAGCTATTGAACTGGTGTATTTAACAGGCGAAGCCTCATAGATCGGCTCGAACTGCAGGCTTGTGTTTGTCAGGTTAGTGACAGTTGTTTTCTTCGCCTCAGGCTTGAAGTCCTTGCCTAATAATTCGTCATATTGATCACTCGAAATCGGGTGAGCTCTGTCAACCGTTTTCGTCAAAGTGTTGTAGGGATAAACCCTCCAGCACTTGAAGCTCCACATATAGCCGTCCTCGATATACTCAGCAGGTTTAACGGTCTCGATACTGATGGATACGGGATTTTCGGCGTCGTAGGCAATCTTCTTTGATTCAAAGTTATATAGGCTGCTGTCCGACTCCGAGGAGGTGGAGAACCCAACCTTGCCCTTTGACAGCGCGGAAACGAAAGATGCTCTGTCAATAGCGCTTTCAGGTATCATCAAGGCACAGGAGTCGAGAGATTTATAGATTGACTGGAACAGGTAATCCCTATCCTCATCAAGACATTTGACAGTTGTTGTCTCGGACTTGGGGTTAAAATCACTGCCGAATAATCTCGCGTAGTCGCTCGGGTTTACAGGATCGTCGGAAACATCGCCTGACTCGGGATCATAGCAATAAACAACCCAGTGGTCAAATTTCCATCTGTCGCCGTCAGTCTCAACACCGGGCTTAGCGCCTTTGATTGTTCGAACGCTGTTTTTGGAAACCAAGCACTTTGTATATTCATACTTCTTGGTTTTTGTGTTATATTTACCCGTGTACGCAATAACCCTTTTGTCGGAAATATTGAATTTATATGTCTTAACCAATGTGGATTTAGGCGTGAGCGTTTTATACACAGTTTTATACCAACTGAGATAATCGCCGTTTGACAATTTTTGATCGCGCAGAGCGAAAACAGAAATTGTTACACTGTCACTATCCTGATATTTTGAATTATCAAATACAATACAATCATTGAACACCTGCCAATTGTAATCCTCTGTGGTCGCGTTTGTATTGTTTTCGGGTTCATCCTCGCCAACATAGCGGTAATAGTAAATATCGCCCTCTTCCTCACTGTAGCTTGAATCCTGAGGAACAAATCTGATACGATCGAAAAGGCTGACATCTATAGCGGCGGACGGATCGGTGTAACGTTTAATCTCGCCTGTCGTATATGATTTAACCTCAACAGCGGGAGGCTGCGGGTGATTGTTGCCCGTATACTCAACCTGAGCTTGTATACCTGTTTCCGTGTAATAGCTGTCGTAGCTCCTTACCCACGCCAGGGGTACGCCAAGATCCGTATCATGATTCTGGATGAGCTTGCCGGCATTGTAAATTACTGTTCCGATGTCATCCATATTGTTTTTCTTGTAATCGCCGCTTGCATAGCTGAGAATGAATTTTAACGATGTGTAGAAGTAGCCGTCAAAATCTTCAAGCTGTTTATTGCTAAAGCCCTTTTTAGCCAGCTTGCCTTTAATCAGCGGCCATAATCTCTCAAACAACTCGTCATAGCTCAACTCTGTAAAATTACTGATGATGGGTATATCATTGAGATAGCTTGTGTAAATCTCAATAAGCGTAGGAATACCGATGTCTTCCATAACGTCGATGTCCTTTAACGCGTTAACGAAATCATCGCTCTGTGATGACGCCATAAACAGTTGTATGAATGACCTGAGGGATTCCTGGAAGGATTTTGAGCCATGACCATTTTCCCTGTAACCAATCGGAGCGGTTCCTCTTCCTTCGCCAATAGTCGAAAGAGTTTTGTAAAATTGCCTTTCGGTATATTTCTTTCGGGCGTTGTCGCCGTCGCAGCCGAAGGTCCAGTCAACAAAGTGGTCAAAGAAGGCGGGAATCCAATCATACACGCTCTTATACTTCGCGCTTTTGGTGCTTATTACATCCTTTGTTCCCAAGACAGCGCCTTCGATAATCTCTATAGTCGCTGTGTCAAAGTAATCGTCATATACAGCGTCAGGATTTATATATTTAAGCTGGGTGAGCATCTTGCTTTTCTGTGACAAATAAGCGTTATGATACAAATTTTCCTCATTATCATCTTTAACCATAATATCAAGCTCGGGATAGTTGTCATGAGGCACGCCCTCATTGTACTTGTTCGCTACATTGGTGCCAGGGAGGAAGTGGTCAACACCGTAGCGGATAAAGCCCATCTTGCCCATAGCAACCCAGGGAACAATGTCACAGTAATTGACTACATTATGAATGCAGTTATAGTTACAGCCCGACTTCTTCGCGGACTCAACGCCGCCCTTAGGCGCCTCTATGGGATAACCAAAGGTGCGTGTGCCGTTGTTATCGAACTTATCAACAATTCTCTTGGCTGTAAGGTTAGAGGTAGCTCCCGCGCGGGAATAGCCCGCTACCCAGAATTTTGTTGTTGACGCGGAGCCGTCCAAGCCCTTTCTCTCAAGGAAATTTCTGAGACCCGAGAATACCTGACCTGCCGCATTGCTGAATCCATCGTGCTCGCCCGACTCGCCTATCGTTACGTTTGAAGCCCACTCAGACTCGTAACCGCCGCCGCGGACAGCTATGATGATAAGATCGTCGTTGTTCGAGAGCTTCTTTCTGGCGATACAGTAAGCAATAGAATCCTTAGTCGGTCTTGTCTGATAGGTATCGGACAGGAAGATATCAGACTTCTTGCAGCCCATATCTATCATCATCTGATGGATATTCTTGCCCTTGAATACGTAGTTTCCGTCATCACCCGTGCTTCCCGCTTTGGAGTTCATAGCGGCATGCGCCATACACGTTGAGAGTGTAGCAAGGTGATCGTTATATTTCTGGGCGCTCTCCATAAAGTAGCCGTCGGAATAATAGAACACAGCGTCATTGTCGCGACCTGATACGGGATATGAGAATATTCCCATCTTAACGGGCTGGCTATTATAAGTATGACCTGCGACATCGACGGCCTTTCTTGTGTCAAATTTCATAACAGGTACGGGTTGAGGCTTTTCGCCAATCGTCCAGGTAATATAAAGCCCGTAACCATCCTCTGAAACCTCTTTTACAAAATGAGCAAATACATTTCCGTCAAGATCATAGTAATTTAAGTTAAAATCTTCCCAATGATAAGATTTATAAGCGGTAAGCCTCTTGCCTTCACCGGTTCGGTCTTTCGCATAAGTAACACAAATCGATGAGTTACCCGAAAGCTTATCTACAATATAGCCCGTATCGCGATAATCTTTTAGGGTGCTCTTGTGTGCTTTCGTCATGTACAAGTTCTGCTGTTTGGGGTTTTCTCCGTTGCCGTAAATGCAACACTGGCCCTTAAGCCCGATATCAATTCCATAGGCGTTAAACACACCGTCGCCGTATGAGCTTGAGACATTTAAGGTAATTTCAACATTCTCATAAGTGTTATAGACTCCATAAGGGTAATAGAACTCCCCTTTAGTATTAGAGCCGTTGTATACGCCTCCGCCATATTTCTTGGAATTATTCTCTGTAACAACACAGTCGGTAAAAAGACATTCATGACCCTCGGTAAATAAGCCGCCGCCGTTATCATTTGAATAGTTATTATCGAGCTGCATTCCTCTTAAAATGCAGTAATCATTATCAAAATACGCGCCGCCGCCGCTTACAACAGCATAGTTCCATGACATTGTGCTCGGACATTCGCCGAGCTCGCCTCTGCCGTCGCCGACTATGGTAGAGTTATCCACATCATAACAATAATAATTATATCCGTCTTTATAATTATATGTGACTGTTCCCAGATCTCCATAGTCGAATGTTTCTGTGTCAACTTCATATTTTTTATATCTGCTGTGAACAAATTTTTCGGTTCCGCGGATAACGGCTACGCCGCCGCCCTTTCGGGCATAGTTGCACGAAATCTCGCTGTTGTCCAGCTTGAGCTTACATTCGTTTCCGTAAAGGCAAACGCCGCCGCCGAAACCGTATTCGGAATTATCGTCACCCGCGTCACCCTCGGCGCGGTTGCCCACAACAGCAACATTTCTGAGTTCAACCACTCCGTATTGCTCAACATTTATGCCGCCGCCGTTAGCGTTTGTGTAGCCGCCCGTTATAATGCCGCGGTTTTCAACCGTATAGTCCTGTTTTGTGCCGTTTGGCCACCATACAGACGCCGTAACGGAGCCCGAGGGCTTGGGATTATCTTCTCTTCCGCCGTAAACAGTCAGCTTAGCTTTCTCCTGAACCTTGAAAACACTGCCCGAAGCATTTGATTTATTGGAATTTATAAGACCTCTGTCGAGCTTGTGACCGTTAAGCTCAAATATAACGCTTGTGCCCGCGGGCACAACAAGTGTGCTCGAAATCTTTGTATCGGCAAGTATACCTACTACGCCGCCGCTCTTCTTTACATTGTTCCATGCGTCCGTAATTGAGGAAACGTACGTGCGGTTAGTGCTGTTGCCGTTCTTATAATAATAGTTAGAAGTAGCGTTTTCATCCTGATTGAGAGCTACGAACCACATTTTATGAGTGCCCGCGTATGCCTCGGCTGTGGATGACGTATATCCGTAAATTTTAAAATTGGAATTATTATACCCGAACAACTCACGATAGGGAGATATAACAGCGTTTTTGTTGAGTATATACACGCCCGAAAGGCTTGAGCATTTATAAAAAGCCATATCGTCAATTTTTGAAACATTAGCGTGTAAAACCACATTGCCGCTGAGCTTCGAGCAATTTTCAAACGCTCCGTGTCCTAATTCCTGAAGACTGTAGGGCAGCCATACTCCCGTAAGCGCCGTACAATTCGCGAAAGCGCCCGAGCCTATCTTTTTAAGCTTGGAGGAAAATTGTACATTGCTGAGAGATGTGCAGTGAGCAAACGCGAGAGGACCTATAGTCTCAACTGTATCGGGAATTGTAATGCTCTTAAGCTTTGAGCAGCCGTCGAACACATAACCGTTTATAGCTGTAAGGTTATTGTCGGGCAGGGTTATGCTCTCAAGACTTGTACAGTTATAAAAAGCGTAATCATCTATGCTGTAAACACTGATGGGAAGATTTATGCTTTTAAGTCCAACACAAGCAGAAAACGCGAACTTACCGATTTTGCCGACAGTTTCGGGGATTTCTATTTTGTTGAGATTCTGGCAATAAGCAAAGGCGTATTCGCCTATGCTTGTAACGCTCTTGGGTATAGTTACACTTTTTACGGTCTTGCTGAGGTTAAAAGCGCAATAACCTATTTCAGTTACAGCGTAGCCTTCATACCTTGAGGGGATTACAACATTTTCGTCTTTGCCCGTGTATTTAGTAATACTTACCTGTCCGTACTTGTCAGGCTCACTGAACTTGAAGTCATCGGGGTTACTTGTGTCAGTGTTATCCTCAACATAATTGATACGATTTGAAACCGCCCAATCATACGCTTTTGACGGATTTTTTACGATAAGCCTTAAGTTGCCGCTGCCGCCATCAAACGGCTGACCTTCAATAGTGGTAACGCTGGAAGGAATAACCGCGCTTTCAAGGGCAAGACAACCCTTAAACGCGTTATCGCTTATAGTCGTAATATTTTTATCAATATCTATGCCCTTTATGCAGGGATTTGCCGCAAACGCGTAAGGACCTATTTCAGTAAAGGTTTTGTCGTTAACCTCATAAGGAAGATACAGGTATCTCGCTGTTCCGTACGGCACGCCTATATAGCTCACGATTTCAAGCTTTTTACTGCTTGTTTCTCTGTAATAGAAGGTAGGAGTTTTTTCATCGTAAGCGTAACCGTTTTTGCTTGCGTAGAACTTCGCCTGTGACGACGCCTGTGTGTAAAACGTCAACTTACTGCTGCAGTTCGCAAACGCTTCGCTGCGAATATAGTTAACGCTGACAGGAATGTCCGCTTCCACAAGGTTTGTGCATCCTTTAAACGCTTCCTCGCCTATGCTTGTAACAGAGGCGGGAATCAAAACGGCGCTTATAGACGTTTTGTTTTTAAACGCGCCCTTGTCAATGCTCATAACAGGTTTGTCTTCGATTTCGGACGGAATAATTATTTTGCCGCCTGTTCCTTTATAACCTGTTATTTTGACTCTGTCTTCGTATGTACCGTAAACCTCGTAGGAGAAGTCGCTTACCGCTCCTTTATACGAGCTTACGTCCACAAAGTCTGTGCCTGTGTCCTCGCCGTCGAGTGCGGCTGACGTTCTCGATTTGTCGGTGCTTGCCGCGCTGACCGAAAGCGGTGTAATCATAACCGCCGACAGCATCAGAACCGTCAAAAGAACACTTACAATTCTTATACATTGTTTTTTCACAATAACCACCCTTTCTTGATGTATTGAATTTGCCATAGCATAATTGACCGCGCTGAGATAGTTTATCCGTTATTCACAAAAAATTATCCAACGATTGTTGATCTCTACAAGAACATTGTCTAATCATACTTATACATACTATATTGTAACATAATTTTAACTTTTTGTCTTTATAAATAGAAAAAATATTGCGGAAATACTGCACAAATTTATATGTTGATTTTTGTATAAGTTGCACATTGCTGTTTGCGGCCATGTTTTACATAGCAGTTCCCTCTCACATATCGTTCCCCGATACAGGGATCGAAATTCTGTGGTGTATAATTTGCACAAAAACGCTATGTATAAATTTGTGCAATATTTTCTCAAAATTATCCTTAAATATAAAGACAAAGCTATAGAAATATGTTAAAATAAAATTTAAGCTGGGTCAGCAGTATGTCCGGCTTTTGGTTAAAATATTTTGGGAAATTTTAAGTTAAATATTTAATTACTCGAAGGAGGAACAAATATGGGTAAAACAAGAAACAGAGTGATACGCTTGTCGAGTATCGTGATAGGGCTGGTGATTATACTTGCAGCAGCCATATTCACATGCTCCGTGTCCACTACGACGTTCGGTTCGGGCGGCCGCGCTCACAGGCAGTCGACGACCGCGCAATGGAACGGTGAGTGGATACTGAAAGAAAGCGCGAACTATAACAGTTCAACAGGTGTATATCAGCTTACTCCTAATA
This sequence comes from Ruminococcus sp., assembly GCA_024690465.1. Lineage (GTDB taxonomy): Bacteria > Bacillota > Clostridia > Oscillospirales > Acutalibacteraceae > Ruminococcoides. Next base: position 5,203 of record JAILPC010000162.1, on the reverse strand, counting down.
CAGGCGATAAAAGAGGTTCAATTGTAACTAAAGAGGAGCTTGGTAAGGATTTTTGCGTTGAGCTTGATTATTATTCGGGAAATCATGACGGCGCTGATGGTATGGGTTTTGCTTTTTATGGTGATTACCGCCTTTCTACCGGTTCAGAAGCGCCTTCGGGATTAAAGTATTATGTCAACATTGATACATATCATAATGGCTATGAGCCGTTAAGTTCCAATTATATTTCTTTGAGAAATTCTACAAGAGATAATCTTGACAGTTACCTTACTTATGCAGCGTTAAGCGAATCTGAAGACAGTCAATATCACCATCTTAAGATAGATGTGCAGAACGGAACGTGCAGTGTTTATGTTGATAATAACTTAAAATTTTCTTATGATGGTTTAGTATATGATGACAACAACACTCTCTGGATAGGAGCAAGAACCGGAGGTTCTTGTAATGAACACGCTGTAAAGAATATTAACATCTATTCTTACCTGTCTGATGATCCTGCCGAAATCTATAATGCAAACGGCTTTACATATACAATCTCGAACGGCAACGCTACAATTATAGGCTACTCAGGTTCAGAAACATATTTAACTATTCCCGCTACACTCAGCGGTTGTCCCGTTACGGCTATAGGGGAGGGTGTGTTCGCGGACTGCTCCGACCTGAAGGCTGTGGTTTTAAAGAATAGCAGTATAACTATTGCCGACGACGCGTTTGCAAATGACGAGAACCTGACAATGATAGGCTACTCGAGCTCTACCGCTCATACATGGCAGACTACACACGGTTCAAACGTCAGGTTTATGGCAATCGACAGCGATAACATATTTACATATTCGTTATCAGGCACTGAAGCTACAATAACCGGTTTGAAGTCGGGCGTTGACATTCCCGCCAACCTTGTAGTCCCGCCATATTATTATACAAACGGTACATTATATACGGTTACAACTATATACAACGGACAATGGGGAACAGGCGCGTTTGCTAATAGCACCATAACAAGCGCGATGCTTCCCGATACTCTTAAAACGTTAGGTAATTACGCTTTCTATAATTGCGCTAAACTCAAATCCGTATATTTTCCCAATAGTGTCACGAGTATAGGCAACTGGGTGTTTGAAAATTGTGTAAGTCTTGAAGGTGTGAAAATTTCTGCATATGTTACGAGCATAGGCGATGGCGCGTTTGCTTGTTGCCCAAAAATAACTCAGTTTGAAGTTGCGTCCGGCAACAGCAAGTACAGTTCTCCCGACGGAAATTTATATGATAAGAACAAAACATATCTGTATCAATACGCGTTAGGTAGTCCCGCTGCATCCTATGAGGTACCTTCTACTGTCACTCAAATATTCAACTATGCTTTCAGAAGAAGCCACAATCTTGAGACGATTACGGTAGCGAGCGGCAACAGCTCTTTCAGCGCTGAAGATGGGGTTTTATATAATTCTAACAAAAGCACTCTGATTGCGTATCCCGCGGGGAAAAAAGGAACTACCTTTACTGTTCCGAACAGCGTCAGTACAATACAGTCCTTTTCTTTACAATACAACAAATTAGAAACTATAATAATTCCGTCAAATGTCAGCACACTTCAAGAATGGTTATTTACAGGATCGACAAATCTTACTGATGTAGTATTTTTAAGAAGCGATTCAATGACTATAGGCACCAATTCGTTTGGCGACACCAACGCAAATCTCACTTTCTATGGCTACTCTGGTTCCTCCGCGCAAAATTACGCGAACGGCAAAAGCCCTAAAATTCCTTTTGTTGAGATTACGGCTTATGAGAACGGGTGGCTGTACAACAGCGCGGACGACGGCAAAATTGTCGGATATGTTGGCGATAAGAAGGACATAACTATTCCCGCTACTGTTGACGGCAGCGCTGTTACGAGCGTTGCGGCGAATGTATTCAAGGATAACGAGGATATAACTTCCGTTGCGTTCCCCTCGAATATTACAAGCATCGGCGCGGGCGCGTTTGACGGCTGTTCAAATCTTAAGTACGCGACAATTCTGAACGAGAACGCTACTATTGCCTCAACCGCGTTTGACAACCATGCGAACGACCTCACAATCTACGGCTACGCGGGCTCAACCGCCGAGACCTTCGCGAACAGCAAGAACATCCGCTTTGTCGCGATTACTGAAAGTATGGGAGACCGTGAAAAAACAATCACCGTCACGGCGACCTACGACGACGCGGTTAATACCGACGAGTGCAAGCAGACTGTGGAGTACTATGCCGACACAACTCAGGCTGCGACCGACAGGCAGCAGCTCGTGAGCGGCGGCTCCGTGACCTTCGATTGCGGCAACTACAACATCACGCCCACGCTCAACCTCAAGAGCAACTCTAAGGTCAGCATAACGAGCATAACTGTCAGGGACGCTAATAATCCCGACAACGAGACAAACGACATAACAAGCACTGCGTTCGGCGCGGCGCAGTATAAGACGGACTTCCTCGAGAGCTGCAAGACCTCGCTGTTCGGCTTTGTTGAGTTCCAGAACATCACAGGCAACATCACCGTCGAGGTCACCTACGGCGAACCAATTACAAGCATAGGCAGCGGCAATTATTATTCAACAACCGTAATCACCAAGGGTGACGTAGGTCCATATCACAAGACATATAAAAACGATTATAACTATCAGGATTTAAGTGTAAAAAATTCATATAATAATAGTTGTTATACTACTTATACGGCGGGAGCAAGTTCACCATCGGTCAAAGGGAGTGGTAATTACTTTAACAAATCCGGCGGTTATCATATGCGCGACGGCGGACAGATTACTAGATACAATTTAAACCACGATCAATGGAAACATTATACTACTACTACAAGTTTCGATTTGTCCTATTACTCATATATTTCCGATATCAAGATGTATTATAACGATAACGGTACTGAAGTAAAAGACCTCTCATCTCTTGCGGGCAAGGATATTTCTATAGATAAAACTGATTCCTACACCGCGTACGACGCGGTGCGTTCAGTCACCTATGTCGTAACCTACAAGGCTATTCCAAAGACCACAATATACACCAAAATGACTTGGAAGCAAAATCGCCCGAGCACGTCCAATTATAAGGTTAATATGGAAACCGACGCGGGCGCCAAGTTCGCTATGTATTATAACGGCGGTCTAACTTCAAATAATGTTTGTACATCTTTTGATGAGGATTATAATGTTTTTACTTATGATATAAACTACGCAAGAGATTGCAAGTGGTCTGTGATTGATTCCGATTCCGTTAAGTACTATTTCAGTTCGAATACATACAACACGGGCGAATTCAAGAACGTCAAGGTCTATGCTCTTGACGTTGAGAACAATACCTACGGCGAGCAACTTGCGGGTGACGGCTGTACCAATCCACAGTTGACGATTACATACTCTCCCGCGCGCACTCACTATGATGACAGCGGATGGGTTGAAATCAGCGGGCTTAAGGATTATGACGGTGATATTTATGTAACAGCTGAGCCCTGTATATATAAGTATAAGTTTATGTTTGAGCAGACAGGATATCACCAGAACAGCTTTACCATTACCGCCGACGCTTTAGGAAGCATCAGCGACCCTGAAGCATGGGATTCATGTACTGCTAACCTGAACTCAAGCTTGACTATTTCCCCCGATACTGCCCCTGAGTATCGTATGTTCTACGGCGGAGGAACTTACACCATAAGAAGCGCGGACACAATTACAAGTGTTAGTCTGAAATATACAAAAATAGGCGGCAGTTATTTCAACAGTAATGACATCAGCACTCATAACGCTGACGGCTCTGTTACCTTTACTTTGCCGTCGGATTTCAATAGCTTTAGTCAGTCCGCCGGCAGCGGCAGCTATTATTTAACCGTTAATTTTGAATCCGTTGAATCCAATGAGGCACAGGTCTATCCGACCGCGAGCGGCGCGGCTATAAACAACTATCAGGCTTACTGGAATACCACCAGTCCGAACAACAATAATCTTGTTAAGATTTTCACCTATGATAAGAGCGGCGAACCTTCTGTAGGTATGTTTAGTCAAGGCGGGCACCGCTATTCATCATATAATATAATGGGATATAAGTCTGATAATTTTAATTGTGTTTCAAGCAAACAAATCCCAAAAGGCACTATTGTTAAGGTCAAGAATGTTTGGCAGACTGAGCGCCGAGCTGAGGCAGCCAATCGCCCGCAAAAGCTGATTGACTTTGTCAACCAACGAATGATATTTAAGGGTATTAAGGTCTATACGAAGAATGGCTCTACTATCGGAGATGAAATTCCCTGCACAACAGAGGGCGACTACTATGTGTTCACTATGCCCGAGTCGGGCGTTCGCATTGTACCTGAATATGATCACCATATTCGTTCGGTAACTATCCTATCGAACCAAAGACAAAGTATTTCTAATAATAATACCTATCCCATAGGAGCAAGCCTGAGCCTCGGTACAGCCACACTGACAGGCGATGAGAATAACTGGTTCCTATACAGAGGTTGGGATAATATGCATGACTCTTATGTTTCTACAAGCGTGAGTCAATCCGACACCTATTACAACGCTGGCTATGAATGGATGAACCAAAGAACTATAACGCTGGACGGCAGCAGCTTTACCATGACCGCCGCTCCTAAGAACAACGAGCAGTACGAAATTAAAAGTGTAAGGGCTTATAAACATAATAACAGTACAAACTATTATAATAATGTTTATAGCGGCGGTCTTTCAAATACCTCTACCTATAACTTCCTTACATACGACGATGACGGCAATATTACAAACACCGAGATAACAAATGACATAGTCGCGTCCAAGTCGGAGCATGTAGTCGAATTTATATCGGCGGACGAGACGACAGGCACAAACACCTATCATATAAACTTGCCCGAAACTCTCGACGCGGGCAACATCGTACTACGTGTTGAGGTCGTTCCTGTTACAAAATTTGCACGCTTCCAATATGTTAAGGACAGCGCCTCGGGTGCGTTCAACCCCAGGGTTACACTCAATGGTATGTTCAAAAATTCCGATTTAAGCTCAATTGACGCTACAGACGGTGAGACGGTTGAGGCGGCGGTTTATGACAACGACGCTTCACATATTCTCAATGTTGAAATCGGCGGCGACAGCACCAAGAACTCCGTGCTTTACAACCGCAGTATGGTCTATGAAATCAGGGATTATTCGGACGATACTCA
>JAILPC010000161.1 GCA_024690465.1 Ruminococcus sp. | reverse complement strand
CGTCCTCTTGTAAAAAAGGTTTTGAAAAACAAGAAGGAACCGACAAATTCCGACAGGCTTATAGGCAGAGTGGCAATTGTCACAATGGATATCGTCAACCAGACAGGCGAAGGTCAGGTGAACGTTGACGGCAAAATCTGGAGCGCTAAAAGCGCGGACGAATGTGAGATAAAAAAAGGCGCAAGCGTGAAGATTACCGCGATTGAAGGGGTTAAGCTTGTTGTTGAAATTTTGTAAGGAGAAAAGGTTATGGTTTTTTTTGGATATCAGTTAATTATTATCGGTATTATTATTCTGTTTTTCCTGATAGTTATTATCAGAAACATCAAGATTGTTCCGCAGGCTCACGCTTATGTCATTGAGCGTCTCGGAGCTTATCATAAAACATGGGATACAGGACTTCACCTTAAGGTTCCGATAATCGACCGCATTTCAAAGAGGGTTTCTCTTAAAGAGCAGGTAGTTGACTTTCCGCCTCAGCCTGTTATTACACGTGATAACGTTACAATGCAGATTGATACTGTTGTGTATTTTGAGATTACAGACCCCAAGCTTTACACCTACGGTGTAGAGCGTCCGCTTTCGGCTATCGAGAACCTCACAGCTACAACTCTGCGTAACATTATCGGTGACCTCGAGCTTGACTCAACACTGACATCCAGAGATACTATCAATGACAAAATCCGCATTATTCTTGATGAAGCCACAGACGCGTGGGGTATTAAGGTTATCCGTGTTGAGCTTAAAAACATTCTTCCTCCGCGTGAAATTCAGGACGCTATGGAGAAGCAGATGAAGGCAGAGCGTGAAAGACGCGCGCGCATTCTCGACGCTGAGGGTGAAAAGCGCAGTCAGATTCTTGTTGCCGAAGGTATGAAGGAATCCGCTATTTTGAAGGCTGATGCTGTCAAGGAACAGAAAATCCGTGAGGCGCAGGGCGAAGCCGAAGCTATTTTAACAGTACAGAAGGCTAACGCCGACGCTATCAGAATGCTCAACGAATCAGCACCCTCAGACCCTGTTATTGCTCTCAGAAGTCTTGAGGCATTCGCGAAGGCTGCTGACGGAAAGGCTACAAAGATTATTATACCGTCCGAAATTCAGAATATGGCAGGATACGTATCTTCTCTCAAGGCAATCTGGAGTGATGAAAAATCTAATAAAGAATAATAATAATCGGCTGTCAAAAACAGCCGATTATTTTTGTTTAACTTTTACAAAATTCTCTATATCTCAACAGCTAATTCAGCTTTAAGTCTATTGAATATTTTTACATATTTCGGTATAATAGTATTGTATTTTTATAAATATCAAAAGGAGTAATTAGTTATGAAAAAAGTTGCGGTTATTATGGGTTCTGACAGCGATTTTAAAGTTGTTCAAAAAGCAATCTTAAAGCTCAAAGAATTTGACGTTCCGTATGAGATTCATGTTATGAGCGCTCACCGTACTCCCGATGAGGCAGCTCAGTTCTCAAAAGACGCAAAAAAGAACGGTTTCGGCGCAATTATCGCCGCCGCGGGTATGGCTGCTCACCTCGCTGGTGTTCTTGCCGCTCATACTACAATTCCCGTAATCGGTATTCCGATTAAATCGGCTTGCTTTGACGGAATGGACGCTCTTTTAGCTACAGTTATGATGCCCACGGGCATTCCCGTAGCGACTGTTGCTGTTGACGGCGCGGCTAACGCTGCTATTCTCGCTGTCCAGATGCTTGCTCTGTCTGATGATGCGTTGGCTCAGAAGCTCGAGCAAATGAAAACGGATATGGCTGAAGGCGTGTCGAAAAAGGACAAGGATATAATAAGAAAGGCTGCTGAGCTTTGATAAATATGTATAACAATCTGCCCGATAAACCTCACGACGAGTGCGGTGTTTTCGGGTTCTATAACAATGATAATTTTGATTTAGCCGCGCTCACGCGTGACGCGCTGTACGGTTTACAGCACAGAGGACAAGAGAGCGTAGGTTTAACAATTATAAAAGACGGCGAGCCGTATTCCGTTAAGGACTTGGGCATTGTATCAAACGTGCTGACAGACGCCGCTCTTTCAAAACTGCCTGAGGGCGGCAAAATCTCGGTCGGTCATGTGCGTTACACAACGCTTGATTATCTTGAGCGTGCCGCGACTCAGCCTCTCGTTATGAGATATATCGAGGGTTCGCTCGCTATCGCGCATAACGGTTCGCTTACCAACTTTGCCGAAATCCGTACAGGTCTTGAAAAAGGCGGCGCGATTTTCCAGAGTAATTCCCACGCTGAGGTTATCGGTTATACGATAGCGACAAACAGAGTGGGCAAGGAAAATTTTGAACAGGCTGTTCAAAAGACTATGGATGACCTCAAAGGCGCCTATTCTGCGGTAATCAGCTCACCCGAAAAGCTTTATGGCGTCCGTGATCCTCACGGTTTTAAGCCTTTGTGTCTGGGTAAGCTCAAAAACAGCTATATCATTGCTTCCGAAAGCTGTGTAATCGACACACTCGGCGGCGAGTTCATAAGAGATATTGATCCCGGTGAAGTTGTTATGATTGGCGAAGACGGAATCTCAAGTTTTCACTGCGCCACAGATAAGTTCACATCACTGTGTCTGTTTGAATATGTATATCTCGCTCGTCCCGACTCTGTAATCGACGGCGTAAACGTAAACGAGGCAAGACACAGAGCAGGAAGGCTTCTTTTTGAGGAGAATCCCGTAGACGCGGATATAGTTTGCGGTGTTCCCGACTCGGGACTTGACGCCGCACAGGGCTTTGCCGAAGCGTCGGGAATTACATACGCGACAACATTTATAAAGAATAAATATATCGGCAGAACTTCAAAAGGCGTCGGAAACGAAAAAAAGGAAAAGCTACTCAGAATGAGACTGAACGTACTTAAAAATGTTGTTGACGGCAAACGTGTGGTAATCATCGATGATTCTATTATCCACGGCAACACTTCGGCTCACATCGTAAAGCTCCTCAAAGAAGCGGGAGCAAAAGAGGTTCATATGCGAATCAGCTCACCTGAGTTTGTTTATCCCTGCTTTTTCGGCGTAGACCTGCCCGACGAAAAAGACCTTATCTCGAACAAGCTTTCGGTTGAAGAGCTCAGAGAAAAAATCGGAGCCGATTCGCTCAGCTTTTTGAGCATTGAAGGATTGCATAAAATTGCGGAAGGCTGCAAAATCAAGCTTTGCGACGGCTGTTTCAGCGGAATTTATTACGCTGACCTGCCGAAGATTATATTTGAAGACAGATTCGCGAATAAAATTAAAAAGTAATTTGAGGAGTAGTTATGAAAAGTTTCAGCGAGAGTTATAAAGAAGCGGGTGTTGATATCACCGCGGGTTATAAATCCGTAGAACTCATCAAGGAGCACGTTGCCCGTACAAAGATTCCCGGTGTTATTTCGGGAATAGGCGGTTTCGGCGGACTGTTCGCTCCTGATTTCAAAGATATGGAAGAGCCGATTCTTATCAGCGGCACCGACGGTGTCGGTACAAAGATAAAGCTTGCGTTTTTGCTTGATAAGCACAACACAATCGGTATCGACTCGGTCGCCATGTGCGTAAACGACGTTATCTGCTGCGGAGCTAAGCCGCTGTTTTTCCTCGACTATATAGCTATAGGTAAGAATATTCCCGAAAAAGTTGCTTCAATTGTTGAGGGTATTGCCGAGGGCTGTGTTCAGTCAGAGTGTGCTTTAGTCGGCGGCGAAACAGCTGAACATCCGGGACTTATGCCTGTTGACGAGTATGACGTCGCGGGGTTCTGCGTTGGCGTTGTAGATAAGCCCAAGATGATTGATTCATCAAAGCTTTGTGAGGGAGACATACTGATTGCGCTTCCTTCCTCGGGTGTTCATTCCAACGGTTTCTCGCTTGTCAGAAAGGTTTTCGATATTGACGAGAACACTATAAACAACATCTATCCCGAGCTCGATAAACCTCTCGGAGAAGCTCTTTTGACACCGACCAAGATTTACGTCAAACCTGTTATGGCTCTGATGAAAGAGGTTGAGGTTAAGGCTCTCTCGCATATCACGGGCGGCGGTTTCTATGAGAATATTCCGCGTATGCTTAATGACGGCTTAACTGCTGAAATTGACAAATCGTCCTTACCGACATTACCCATTTTTAATGTCATTCAACGTGTAGGAAATATTCCCGAGCACGATATGTTCAACACCTTCAATATGGGTGTAGGTATGGTAGCGGCTGTAGCTGCGGATGAAGCCGATAAAGCTCTTGAGATTCTCGAAGCTAGTGGCGAGGACGCTGTAATTATCGGTAAGGTAATCAAAGGCAGCGAAGGAGTTATAATCAAGTGATGAAGAATATTGCAGTTCTGGTTTCGGGCGGAGGAACCAACCTTCAAGCTCTTATTGACGCCGAGAAATCGGGGGTTATAAAAAACGGAAAAATTACATGCGTTATTTCTAGTAATCCGAACGCTTACGCGCTTGAAAGAGCGAGACAGAACGGAATCGAAACCGAGGTTATCCGCAGAAAGGATTATTCCGAGTTTTCGGATTATGATAAGGCTTTGACTGAGCTGTTAAAGAGCAAAAATGTTGATTTGATTGTGCTCGCGGGATTTATGACAATCCTGGGACACGAGGTTATCTCGGCTTTCGAAAACTGCATAATCAATATTCACCCTGCGCTAATACCGAGCTTCTGCGGTGAAGGCTTTTACGGCCTGCGCGTCCATGAGGCGGCGCTTAAAAAGGGCGTAAAGCTCAGCGGAGCAACGGCTCACTTCGTCAACGAGGTATGTGACGGCGGCCCGATTATCATTCAGAAGGCAGTTGAGGTAAAGGAAGGAGATACTCCCGAGATACTTCAAAAACGCATTATGGAACAAGCGGAATGGAAGATATTGCCCAGGGCTGTGTCTCTGTTCTGTCAGGATAAAATCAAAGTGAAAAATAATATTGCTGTAATAAGCGATTGAAAGGATGGATAAGAATGAAAGCTGTATCATTAACCAAAGAGATTTCTTCGACTACATACCCCGGCAGAGGAATTGTAATCGGCAGAACCGAGGACGGTCTTAACGCTGTAATCGCATATTTCATTATGGGCAGAAGCGAAAACAGCCGCAACCGTGTTTTCGTTGAGGATGGCGACGGAATCAGAACCAAAGCGTTTGACGAGAGCAAGGTTGAGGACCCGAGCCTGATTATTTACGCTCCCGTACGTACATTGGCTGAGAGTACGATTGTAACAAACGGCGACCAGACAGACACTATCGTTTCTCTGATGTCCTGCGGCCGTACATTTGAGCAGAGTCTCAGCGCGCGTGAGTTTGAGCCCGACGCTCCCAACTATACGCCTCGTATCAGCGGTATCGTAAACTGCCGTACAGAGGCTGACGCCAGAGGCGAAAAGCTTTCTTACACAATGTCAATTTTAAAGAGCGCCAACGGCGATCCCAAGTGCTGCCAACGCTTCACCTTTGACTACGCTCATCCTTTAAAAGGTCAGGGACACTTCATCCACACTTATATGGGCGATGGCAATCCGCTTCCGAGCTTTGAGGGCGAGCCTACTCTTGTTGAAATCGGCAACGACGATATTGACACATTTGCTCAGAAAATCTGGGACGCTCTCGATGACGACAACAAGGTAAGTTTATTTGTCAGATACATTGATATCGCAACAAACAAGGCGACATCAAGAATCATAAATAAGAATCAGTGATCAGTGGTCAGTAATCAGTGGCCAGTAGAATGTTTTTTGGTAATTTTTGGAGGTACAAACTATGAACGAACTCGCATTAAAGTATGGCTGTAACCCTAACCAGAAACCGTCAAAAATCTTTATGAAAGACGGCTCTGAGCTTCCTGTTGAGGTTCTCAACGGCAAGCCCGGTTACATAAACTTTCTTGACGCTTTTAACTCATGGCAGCTCGTAAAAGAGCTCAAAGCCGCAACAGGGTTGCCCTCAGCAGCTTCATTCAAGCATGTAAGCCCCGCGGGCGCCGCAGTTGCTACAGAGCTTTCTGACACACTCAAGAAGATTTATTTTGTTGACGACCTTGAGCTCACACCTATTGCTTCGGCTTACGCAAAGGCAAGAGGCGCTGACAGAATGTCCTCATACGGTGACTGGGTAGCTCTTTCAGACACATGCGACAAGGAAACAGCCACACTTCTCGCACGAGAGGTTTCCGACGGTGTTATCGCTCCCGATTATACACCCGAGGCTCTCGAAATTCTCAAGACAAAGCGTAAGGGCAATTACAACGTTGTTAAGATTAACCCTGATTATACTCCCGCTCCGATTGAGCACAAGGACGTTTTCGGAATTACATTTGAGCAGGGCAGAAACGAGCTCAAAATTGACGAGGAAATGATTACTTCCAATATTCCTACTGCAAATAAGGATTTCCCCGATGAAGCCAAGCGTGATCTTATAATTGCGCTCATCACTCTCAAATACACACAGTCAAATTCCGTTTGCTACGCCAAGGATGGACAGGCTATCGGCGTAGGCGCAGGTCAGCAGAGCCGTGTTCACTGCACACGTCTCGCGGGCAACAAGGCTGATATCTGGTGGCTCAGACAGCATCCGAAGGTGCTAGGCTTACAGTTTGTTGACAACATCCGCCGTCCCGACCGTGACAACACAATCGACGTTTATATCTCCGACGAGTATGAGGACGTACTCCGCGACGGCACATGGCAGAACCTCTTCAAGGTTAAGCCCGAACCGCTTACACCCAAGGAAAAGAAGGAATGGATTGCAAAGAACAGCGGCGTAAGCCTCGGTTCTGACGCGTTCTTCCCGTTCGGCGATAACATCGAGAGAGCCCGCAAGTCAGGCGTTCAGTATGTAGCGCAGCCGGGCGGCTCAATCCGTGACGATAACGTTATCGATACCTGCGACAAGTACAATATGACAATGTGCTTTACGGGTATCAGACTTTTCCACCACTAAATAATTCGTAATTCACAATGCGCAATTCGTAATTATTTTATTATCAAACATTTTACAAGTCTCCAAAACTTCACAGCGCCGCCTTGGTGCGGGGGATATGTGTGTTTGATAGGAACGAATAAACCAGACTAGGAGAATATAAAACTATGAAAATACTTATGGTTGGCTCGGGCGGACGTGAGCACGCTCTTATCAAGAAGCTCAAGGAAAGCCCCAAGTGTACTAAACTCTATTGCGCCCCCGGTAATGGCGGTATCTCAAAGGACGCCGAGTGCGTAAACATAGGCGCAATGGACATAGACAATATGGTTAAATTCGCCAAGGACGAGCAGATTGACCTTGTTTTTGTAGCTCCAGATGATCCGCTTGCCGCTGGTATGGTAGACGCTATGGAAACTGCGGGAATCCGCGCTTTCGGTCCTAACGCTGACGCGGCTATTATAGAGGCTTCAAAGGTTTTCTCAAAGAACCTTATGAAGAAGTACAATATTCCCACAGCCAAGTACGAGGTTTTCAGCGACGCCAAAAAGGCTATGGAATATGTTGAAGCTGAGGGTACCACTCCCGTAGTTGTAAAGGCTGACGGTTTAGCACTTGGCAAGGGCGTAATTATCGCTCAGACAATTGACGACGCGAAAGCCGCTATAAAGTCCATTATGGAGGACAAGCAGTTCGGCGACTCAGGCAACAATATTGTTATTGAGGAGTTTCTCACAGGTCCCGAGGTCAGCGTTCTCGCGTTTACCGACGGCAAGGTTGTTAAGCCTATGGTAAGCTCCAAAGACCACAAGAGAGCCTACGATAACGACGAGGGCTTGAATACTGGCGGAATGGGCACAGTCAGTCCCAACCCGTATTACACCGACGAAATTGCTCAGGAGTGTTACGACACAATATTTGTGCCCACAATCAATGCTATGGCTAAAGAGGGCAGACCTTTTAAAGGTTGTCTGTACTTCGGTCTTATGATTACGCCGAACGGTCCAAAGGTTATTGAGTTCAACGCGCGTTTCGGCGACCCCGAAGCTCAGGTCGTTCTCCCCAGACTCAAGACCGATTTGGTTGACATCTGTGAGTCTATTATTGATGAAAAGCTTTCAGATGTAAATATTGAGTGGTATGACGGAGCCACAGCCTGCGTAGTTATGGCAAGCGGCGGTTATCCCGTAGCGTACAAGAAGGGTATTGAAATCACAGGTCTTGACGAGAATGGCTCTGTTGACGGTGCTATCGTCTATCACGCGGGTACAAAGCTCGAGAACGGCAAAATGCTCACTAACGGCGGTCGTGTACTCGGCGTAACTGCAAGAGCCGAGACACTCGACGAAGCCCTCGACAAAGCCTACGCCGCAGTTAAGAAGATTAACTTTGACGGCGCTCATTACCGCACCGACATCGGCAGAACAAAATAGTCAAGGCTTCTCCTTGAGGAGAAGCTGTCGGGCAAAGCCTGACTGATGAGGTGTAGCATTTCGTCCAAATCTGTGATTTGGATAACGAAATGACGTCAATAAATATTCGAATAATTGGTTCCCAATATTATAGTTATTAAACCCCCGAAAACATTTCGGGGGTTATCTTCTTGAAAAATTCTTTTGATAGATATATAATGTTTTATACCAAAGCAAAAGGAGAAAGCTATTATGAATAAAAAGATAAATATAATTGCTTTTCTTTTAATAATATGTATCGCTATAGTTATGCCTTCTTGTACTAGCGCTAACAAATCTAAGGATAAAACCGCGCATAAAAAATACTACGTGAATAGCGAGTTTGACCCAAACAGAAAATCAACTGTTTATGATAATCTTGATTATTTCGGCTATTACGATTTTATAGATTTTTATGAAACGATTGATTTTGATGACGTTAATCATTATATTGATTTTGATTTAGAGGAAGATGTGGACCCGTTTTATTTAGTTGATGAAAGTGACGGGGATGGCGAAAGCTACAAAGTGGTTGACGTATATTCCTTGTCAAGAAACTTTTATCTGAATTATGAATCGGCTGTCCGCAAGTCAGGCGATTATTTAATCTCTGATTTTAAAGACGGCGTGTGTCTGCATAAGGTTGCTTTTGATAAGAAGAAGTATAAAAGTAAGGATATAACACTCTCGCTTCCCTCCACTATAGATGGCAAAAAGGTTATTAAGCTAAGCGGATATATTATTCACCGCGAGCCTGAAGACGAGTATTACCAAACAGGCTTCTTAAGTGACTTCCCATCCAAATACAGAATTAATCTCAAAATCCCGTCTTCTGTCACAGATATAAGCTACTGCGCATTTGATACTTTCCTTGATTACAATAGTAATATTGTTAGCTTTGAAGTTGCTTCTGACAGCAAAAATTATAGCTCTCAGGACGGTGTGCTTTACAGCAAATCCAAAGACTGGCTTTTCAGCGTTCCTTATCATTACAACAAGGACTATATAGTCCCCGACACTGTAAAATATATAGCCTGTTCAAATTTTGATTATAATGAAGAATCAGATGACGCTAAGTATAAGTCATTGACTGTAGGCAAAAATGTTAAGCGGATTTATGATGATTACTGTGATTGCAATTGTAAGGTTTTTGTTTACAAAGACTCTTATGCGGCTCACTGGTTTGAAAAGAACGCGGATAAGATCATAACTACAATAGAATACATTAATTAAAAACTCAAAAATCCCCGAATCATTCGGGGATTTTTTAAAATTTCTCTTGACAAGTAAACTTGGCAGAGTTATAATATGGTTGCAAAGAAAACTTGGCAAGGAGATGCTATTATGAATAAAGAAGAAATTTTGGCTAAAAGCCGTGAGGAAAACAAGAATCAGGATGAGCGCGAGAAACTCGCTATAGCAAAGGCGAGCCAGAACGCTCTCGCCGTTGGCGGCATACTGTGCGCTTTGATGCTGATTTTTAACGCTATTTTCTGCAAGACTTTCAATTACGCTGTATGGGGAATTTATCTCGCTATTACAGGTTCGTCGCTGCTGTTTAAGTTTGTTTATCTCAAGAAAAAGCACGAGCTTATTTTCGGGCTTATTGAGATTGGATTAGCGATTATGTTTATTGTCTTTTATGTTGTCAACGAGGTTAAATAATGGACGATAAGCTGGTACTTAAAAACTCATTGAAGCAGGCGAGAAGCGAAAAGGGTATGTCGCAGTCTGACCTGGCAAAGCTTGTAGGCGTGTCCCGCAACACCATCAGCTCAATAGAAACAGGGCAGTTCAACCCGACAGCTAAACTTGCCCTGATACTCTGTATTGCCCTCGACAAAAAATTTGAGGAACTGTTTTATTTTTAACAAAAAGGCTTCCGTTATGGAAGCCTTTGTTTATTTCTTGAACCTTTTCAGTCTGAGCGCGTTAGATACTACACAAATCGAACTCAGGCTCATTGCGATTGTGCCGAACATCGGCTGCAGCTGCCAGCCGAGCAGAGTGTAAAAAGCTCCAGCGGCGAGAGGTATACAGATTATGTTATAAATAAACGCCCAAAACAGGTTCTCTCTGATGTTTTTGAGCACAGCCTTACTGAGCTTTATTGTAGTAACCACGTCAAGCAAATCGTTCTTCATCAGCACAATGTCGGCGGAGTCAATCGCAATATCTGTGCCCGCGCCGATTGCGATTCCCACGTCAGCAGATACGAGAGCGGGGGAGTCGTTTACTCCGTCGCCGACCATAGCCGTGCCGCCGTTTTCTTTGTACTGTCTTACGATTCTCTCTTTCTCTTCGGGCATTACCTGAGCGTGAGCTGTTTTTATGCCTGTAATCTGCTTAATATATTCCGCGGTTTTCTCGTTGTCGCCCGTAAGCATAACCGTGTCTATTCCGAGAGTGTTAAGGCATTTGACTGCCTGCGCGCTTGTTTCTTTAATAGTATCGGCTACAGCGATAACACCTATAACTTTTTTGCCGTCCGAGAATATGAGCGGTGTTTTGCCGCTGTTATATAATTCCTCTAAAGAATTATTATCAAATTCTATACCCAGGCTCTCAATGAACTTTACGTTACCCGAATAGTATTTTTCACCATCAATCGCAGCCGAAATTCCCGAGCCTGTATAGGATGTGAATTTATCAGCTTTTAAGAGCTCCGTGCCGTTTTCTTCGGCGTAATTTACAACGGCTTTAGCGAGTGGATGTTCAGACTCATTCTCGATAGCGTATGCTATTTTGAGCAAATCGGCACTGTCAGTATAGGGGATAATGTCGGTAACCGCGGGCTCACCCTTTGTGATTGTGCCTGTCTTGTCGAGCACAACGGTTTTTACTTTATTAGCGTTCTCAAGAGCCTCGGCGGATTTAATAAGTATTCCGTACTGAGCCGCTTTGCCTGTGCCTACCATAATCGCTGTGGGAGTAGCCAAGCCTAAAGCGCAGGGGCATGAGATAACAAGCACGGCAATGCCGAATGATATTGCTTTGCCTACTTCCGCGCCGACAAGCAGCCATATGATTGTAGTGATTATCGCGATTCCGATTACCGCGGGTACAAATACTGCCGCGACTTTGTCGGCAATCCTGGCTATCGGTGCTTTTGAGGTTGTAGCGTCCTCAACAAGCTTTATAATTTTAGATAGAGTTGTGTCTTCGCCTGTACTTACTGCCTCAACCTTAACGTAACCCGAGGTCAGCACTGTACCGCCGATAACGCTGTCGCCAACGCTCTTGTCTGTCGGTATGCTTTCGCCCGTGATAGCGCTCTCGTCAACGCTGCAATAGCCCTCAATAATCCTGCCGTCAACAGGTATGCTCAGACCGTTTTTGCAGATAACAATATCGCCTTGTTTTACTGTGCTTGTTTCAACTTCAATTTCCTTGCCGTCTTGCTCAATAAGGGCGGTTTTAGGCGTCAGCTTTATTAGCTTGCTGATAGCTGATGAAGTTTTACTTTTACTTTTTGATTCGAGAAATTTTCCGATTGTGATGAATGTCAGAATCATTCCCGCAGACTCAAAGTAATAGTGTACGTTAAGCCCTGTTACACTGGTTAATACAAGGTTATATATGCTGTAAGCGATTGAAACTCCTGCTCCCAGAGCTATAAGAGCATCCATATTAGGGTTGAGCTTAAACAGTGATTTAAACCCGTTTATAAAATACTTTCTGTTTAATATAAGGATGGGAATGAGCAGTACGATTTCAACAAAACCAAGCAAGGTTATATTTTCAAATATCGGTATGTGAATTCCAATCATATGACTCATCGAAACGAACATTAGCGGGATAAGAAATATAATCGAGAGTATAAGCTGACGCTTTGTCTTATCCGCGTTTTCGCTGAACTCGTCATTTCCGCGCGAAAACTCTTTAGCTCCGTAGCCTGCTTTCTTTACGGCGCTGATTATCTTTTTGTTATTCAGAACTTTTTCATCATAGCATGCGTCCATTGTATTGGCGAGCAGATTAACGTTCACCGACTCGATACCGTCGAGCTTTTTCACAGCGTTTTCTACGTGAGCCTGACACGCCGAGCACATCATACCTGATATATTAAACTTTTGGCTTTTCATATAATCACCCGATTAGTTATATCTAACTAATTCTATCATAATCAGTTTTTATAGTCAATAATAAAAAACCGTCGCATTTGCGACGGCTGAATTTAACTTGCGTTTTTCATTTGTAATCTGAGTTTATCCGAAATCATTGCGATAAATTCACTGTTTGTGGGTTTGCCTCTGCCGTTATGTATAGTATACCCGAAGTATGAGTTGAGCACATCGACGTCGCCTCTGTCCCAGGCTACCTCGATAGCGTGACGTATAGCTCTCTCAACTCTTGATGATGTGGTTTCATATTTTTTGGCAACACCAGGATATAGTTGTTTCGTAACAGCGTTAATAATATCAGGGTGTTCAATTGACATAATAATCGAATCTCTGAGGTAGTTATATCCTTTAATATGAGCGGGAACTCCGATATCGTGAAGAATTTCTGTTACTTTAAGCTCAATCCCGTAATTGTCAAACATATTGATAGTATTTCTTACTTTACCTTTGTTATAGAGCGTGACAATATCCTCGCATATCGCGTTTATATTATACGGCTTCAGCGCGTAGTAGCTCGCTCCGTTTGTCATAATCTCTCTTTCAAGCGCGGGACTGTTGAATGACGCGGTAACTATTATGATAGGGGACTTTACGCCTTTTTGTTTTAATGTCCTCATAACACCGAGCGAATCTAGTCTTGTCATAAACAAATCCATAAGCACGACATCGGGATTCTCGTTCATTATTTTGAGCAGAAGCTCCTCACCGTCATTATTACAGAATTCGGGTATAATATTTTTCTTTTTCATAACGTTTAAATCATCGTCGGAAAAGGAGTTTATATCCTCGGTAATCAGCAATTTAATTAAGTTATTCATATTCATATCCTCCGTGTTTTTTCTTTGCAAGCTAATACTACCACAAAGTGGAAAAATTGGCAATAGTTTCCAATTAACTTTTTTAAAAAATTACTAATTTTTTATTTTCATATTTCTGATTTCCAAGAAAAATATCAATATATTGTATATTGCTCCTTTATTCGACACAATATATCGACAATATTATTGTTTGTGATTCTTATGTACCTCTGCCAAAAGGGCAGAGGTTTTAGTTTTTCAGCATATTTGTCCCCAGTACAGCATAGCCCATTGAACAGTCGTCAATAAATACATGAGTTAAAGCTCCTATGAACTTATTGTTCTGGACAATAGGGCTTCCGCTCATACCTTGAACTATTCCATTTGTTTTGTTCAGAAGTTTTTTGTCGGTAATTCTAATAATAAGGTTTCTGTTGCTGTAAATATCGGTACTGCATACATCAATTATTCTTATTTTATATCTTTGTGGTGTTTCACCTTTGACGGTCGAATACATATACGCGTCGTCTAATCTGATTTCTTCGGCTTCTGCGACGTAATAAGTTTCGTTTTTTGTTGGAACTTCTCTTAGTTTGCCGTATATTCCTAGAGGTGTGTTTTTTGTCAGTGTTCCAATCGCTTTATCCGTAAAAAATCCGTTGAGCGTACCGATATTATTGTTTTTTGATTTGTTTGCGCTTGTTATTGAAGCTGATATTATTTCTCCGCTGCTACTCTGCATAAGTCCGCCCGTGTCAATGTCGCATATTCCGTGTCCTAATGCGCCGTAAGTCATTGTCGCAGTATTGTAGTAGCTTATCGTTCCTAGTCCCGCGCAGCTGTCTCGTATCCACATTCCTGAGTAATAAACATTCCGTCGGTTTTTTTTAGGGCTCAAGGTTTTCAGAATTACTTTGTTGTTTCTCAGAATTCTTAGTTTCAGCGGTTTTCCTTGTGACATTTTGATAATTCTGCTGAATTGTTCATTGCTTTTGATTATTTTATTATCTGATTTTATAATAATATCATTTACTTCAATACCTGATTCCATTGCTGGGCAGACTTTTTTACTATCGCTTACAAAGCTCTCGAGCTTCAATACCATTACGCCCTTACAATATAGTTTCAGTCCGAACGGTTCACCGCCAATAATTACCTTGGCGGTTTTTGTTTCGGCAGGAATTGCGGTTATGCTTACGGAAAAAATAATAGCAAGTATAAATGAAATTGTTTTTAAATTGTGTTTTTTTACCATTTTTTCACCTCCTTTCAAATAACACTATTATTTTTTGAAATTATAGTGTATAATAATATGGTAATCAGAAGATATATAAAAACTTTTGTTATGAATAATCGTTTATAATATTTATTTCAAGTTTTTTTACATTATTTATCATTTTTTCATTATATTGAGGTTTTTATGATTGATGAAAAGGTTCTGAGCCTGTCTCTGTCCGAAGAAGAAATCGCGGACAGGATACAAAAGGGCTTGGTAAACTATAACGCCGATACAAAATCAAAATCGGTAAAGCGAATAATCTTTGACAACACAATAACGCTTTTTAACGGAATAAACCTGTTTCTTATGCTCCTGCTGATAATGGTCGGTTCATTCAAGCATATGCTCTATATGTTTGTTGTGGCCGGCAATACAATTATCGGTATTGTTCAGGAAATTCGATCCAAAAAAGCGGTAGACAAGCTCTCGATTGTCGCGAAAAGCAGTATAAAAGCTGTTCGTTCAGGCGAAATAACCGAGATTGCCTCCGAGGATATTGTGCTTGACGATGTTATTATCCTCAATACAGGTATGCAGATTCCCTGTGATTGCGTGATAGTATCAGGGTTTTGTTATGCTAACGAAAGTTTGTTGACAGGCGAAAGTGATTTGATTGAAAAGTGCGAGGGAGATAAGCTCTTTTCAGGCAGCTTTGTAGCTTCGGGAGAGGTCTGCGTTAAGGTTACGAGCGTAGGAGCGGATAATTACGCGGCGAAAATACAGCTTGAAGCCAAGGCCGGAAAGAAAGTCAACTCCGAGATCATGCGAACGCTCAATAAGATTATTACATATATTGCTATCACAATTTTCCCCGTCGGCATTGCGCTGTTTGTTAATCAATTCTTCTTTAACGGCGGAGATTTGAAATCTGTTATTACTACTGTAGTCGCCGCTTTAATCGGTATGATACCGCAGGGGCTTATTCTTTTGACAAGTACGGTTCTCGCTGTAGCTGTAATACGGCTCTCGTTGAAAAAAGTTCTTGTTCAGCAGTTGTTCTGTATCGAAACTCTTGCGAGAGTAGACGTTCTTTGCCTTGACAAGACAGGTACAATTACTTCCGGCGACCTTGAAGTCGTTGAGATTATCCCACTTGATTTTGATAAGCTTGAGGCTGAAATGATTCTCAAATCACTGGCCTGCAACTCGCTCGACAAAAACAGCACGGTCAAGGCAATTGACGAGTATATAAACTGCGATTATCAACGAGCTCTGGAGGTTATTCCGTTCGTTTCAGAAAAGAAATGGTCGGGAGCTGTGCTTGAGGATAACAACAGCTATGTGCTAGGAGCCGCTGAGTTTATTTATGATAATTCATTTTCAGAATTATTTGATAAGATTAAAAGCATAGACAATGTTTATCGTGTAGTTGCTCTCGGAAAAAGCG